>SLDY01000133.1 GCA_007125005.1 Natronohydrobacter sp. | reverse complement strand
CCTTATTCGCCCAGCGCATAGCCTGCGCCGCGCACAGTCCGGATCGGGTCTGCCCCGCCTGTGGTGCAAAGTATTTTGCGCAGACGCCCGACATGGACATCCACTGTCCGCGTGTCGATATAGGCATCGCGCCCCCAGACGCGGTCGAGCAACGCATCGCGGGTCCAGACCTTGCCGGGGCGCTCCATGAATGCGGCAAGCAGGCGAAATTCCGTGGGGCCAAGATGCAGGCTCTTGCCCGCACGGGTGACGCGATGACTATCGGCATCCAGCCGGATATCGCCGATCTGCAGCACCTCCCCGGCACTGACAGGGCGCAAACGGCGGAGATTGGCGCGCACCCGGGCAATGAGTTCTGCCACGGAATAAGGTTTGACGATGTAATCATCTGCCCCGGTATCGAGCCCGCGAATACGATCACTTTCCTCCGATCGTGCAGAGACCATTATCACGGCGGCATCACGCCCAGCGCTGGTGGATTTGATCTGCCGACAGGCTTCCAAACCCGAAAGCCTTGGCAACATCCAATCCAGCAACACAACATCTGGTCCCTGTTCAGCAACCACCAGAAGCGCTTCTTCACCGTCTTTCGCAGTCGCGACGCGAAACCCGGAAGCCTTGAGATTATAGCTCAGGAGTGCAAGCTGGGCAGGTTCATCATCGACAACCAGAACCAGAGGAGTGTTGACTTCGCTCATCGCTGTCATTCCTTTGGTGCCTCTATCGTGGCTGTCGAGTGACCTTTCTCGCGGGCCTCGGCAAGCCGCCCCTCGACCACGAAGATGACTTGTTCGGCACCATGCGTCACCAGATCGCCCATCCGTTCGATATTCTTGGCAATGAAGACGTAATGCAGACATGGCGTGATATTGCGGGGGTCTTCCATCATATGGGTGATGAACTCGCGAAAGAGCGCATTGGTCATGTCATCGACCTCAATGTCGCGTGCGATGACATCACGGGCAAGCGTGGCATCCAAACGCGCGAAAGCGTCGAGCATGTCCTTGAGCATCTGCCCTACCAGCCGCGCCTGGCGCCGCAAGGCGCTCGCGGCACCCTCGATTGTGGGTGCGGCGATCAATACCGGCACGCGCTTGGCCATGTTCTTGGCATAATCGCCCAGCCGCTCCAACTCACCCGCCATCTTCATGACCGCCACTGCCGAGCGCAGGTCATCCGCCTGCGGCTGGCGCAGCGCCAGCAGACGGACGACCTGAGCGTTGATCTCTTCTTCGGCCGCATCAATCTGCTTGTCGCCCTGCACAACCTGAGCGGCAAGATCCTCGTCGCGACTGTCAAGCGCACGCGAGGCATCAAGTATCGCGGCCTCAACCTGACCGCCCATGGTCAGAACTGACAGCCGTATCGTTTCAAGATCACGATCGAAAGCGGAGAGTGTGTGGGGTTTCATGGCTCTTATCCTCTTGGTGTGTTCATGTAAGCGGCAAGACCGCATCAAAGCTTGCACCTTCGCCCAGCGCGGAACGGATAACCAAGCGCCCACGATGGCGGCTGAGAATATGCTTGACGATGGCAAGCCCAAGTCCGGTTCCGCCGCTGTCTCGCGAGCGTGCTTTGTCGATACGGTAGAACCGCTCTGTCAGGCGGGGGATGTAAATCGGATCAACGCCCTCTCCGTAATCGCGGATACTTACGCGAAGCACAGGCCCCTGATGGGCTGGAAACATCGGCACATGCGTTGCCGAGATATCGACGCGCCCACCTGTCGCACCGTATTTCAACGCGTTTTCAACCAGATTGTGAAACACCTGCACAAGTTGATCGTAATCTCCGGGGATATCCGGCAAGCCCTCCGGGACATCGTAGTTTATCGATATTCCTGCAGCTTCGATCTGTGGGCGCAGTGCCGCCAAGGTAGCCTTCAGCACCGCATCCAGGCAGACGGGTGTCCGCGGACGGATCTTCTCGACCGCCTCCACCCGGCTGAGCGAGAGCAGGTCTGCCACAAGCCCGCTCATCCGCGCGGCTTGCTCTGACATTATGCCAAGAAACTCGGCCCGCGCGACCGGGTCTTCGCCAGCAGGGCCCTGCAAGGTTTCGATAAACCCCACAAGCACAGTCAATGGCGAGCGCAGCTCATGGCTCACATTGGCCACGAAGTCACGCCGCTGCGCTTCGGCTGCCTCGATGTCTGATATATCGCTGAAAGACAGCACAAACATACCCGCGACACCATTGCGGGCGACCACCCGCCAGATGGTTTCATGATTGCCGGTGGCCATGACAAAATTGGCGCTGTCTTCGCTCTTGCCGGCCAGGACCCGCTCAAGCATGGCCGCGACCTCTGGCTGACGCAAATGCGCACGGATCTGTGCATGCTGGATACGCGCGCCGAATAACTCGCGCGCAGACTGATTGGCGATTTCGACCATGCCTTCGCGGTTTATCAGCAATATCGGCTGCGGCAGCGCCGAGATAAGTGCGTGCGTTGCGCTATCCGTCATCTCCAACCTATGCCAGCCCGTCGCTATCGGTGCTGCCGATCCACACTGCCGACACGACATGAATAGCACGCCATGCGGCGTGCGTCTGATCTGATTTCAGTGATCTGCGGAGCTTACACATGGGGCGGTCACAAGTTTTCGCCCGATCTGGGCTGATGCACATTGCGTAACGCCAGGATATGACAGTTTTATGACACTTGTATGGTTGATTGATTGAATCGCGGAAAGAAGCCGCCGCGCGCGGGCATTCTATAGGGCTGCTGCCGCACGCGCCGCCTGATCATAGGCCCCGGAAAGCGTGCGCAGAAGTGCTGCCATTCGGCTGATATCGGCCGGGTCATGCCCCATCTGCCGCGCCGCACGGACCACCAGCGCCTCACGAATCTCTGCATAGCGAGCACAAAGTCGGGCACCTTCGGCGGAAATCGTGACTGTTTTTTCCTTGCCCTTGCGCCCTGATTTTACAAGCTTATGCGACTCGAGCTTCTTGATCGCGTAATTGGCCAGATGCGTGTCTTCGATATTCAGCACGAGGCAGATATCGGCAAGCGTCTTGGGGCGATCACGATGGTTCACCAGATGGACGATCAACACCTCCAACGGCGAGAGGCCCGGCATACCAGAGGCTGTCATGCACCGCACCATCCAGCGGTGGAAGGCATTGTTAGCCATGGTCAGGGCAAACTCCACCTCCGAGAGTGCGGGCAGCGAGGAGGAGGCCAGATGCGCCGAACTGACCACCGGGCCAATATCCGGTATGATCGGTCTTGGCGGTGTCATCGGTTCAGCATCGTGTTTGGAAGCCACAGGGCAATCTCCGGGAATATGGACAGGATCGCGGTGGCCAGCACCAGAATCAGGAAGAAAGGCAAAGCCATACGCGCGATCTGGAAAATGCCGCGCCCGGTGATGGACTGCAACACAAAGAGGTTGAACCCGACCGGCGGCGTGATCTGACTCATCTCCACCACCAGCACGAGGAAGATACCAAACCAGATCGGGTCGATCCCTGCGGCCATGACCATAGGCAGGATCACCGATGTCGTCAGCACAACGATCGAGATACCATCAAGGAAGAAACCCAGCACGATGAAAAACACCAGCAGCGCTGCCAAGAGCGTGAATTGCGAATACCCCTGTGCACCGATCCATTGCGCCAGAAAACGCGGGATGCCGGTATAACCCATTGCCACGGTCAGGAAAGACGCGCCAGCGAGGATGAAGGCAATCATGCAGGTGGTCATGGCTGCCCCGCGCAAACTCGCCCATGCGCTTGCCCGATCAAGCCCGCCCGATAAACCGGAGATCATCAGCGCGCCCACCACCCCGATCACAGCTGCCTCAGTAGGTGAGGCAAGCCCTGCATAGATCGAGCCGATGACTGCGATGATCAACGCTACTGTCGGCCCAAGCGCCTTGATCGCATCCCAGCGCATGGCCCAGCTCGGCGCAGGTTCCGGCGCGGGCAACTTGTCACGGTTGAAGAGCGCCCAGAGCATTACATAGCCTGCAAAAAGACCAGCAAGCATCAGCCCCGGTACGACGCCTGCAAGAAACAGCCGCGCGATGCTTTGTTCAGTCGCCGCGCCATAGACAATCAGAATGATCGAGGGCGGGATCAGAAAACCAAATGTTCCCGCGCCCGCAAGCGTTCCGATAGCGATATTGGAGTCGTAACCGCGTGATTTCAGTTCTGGCAGTGACATGCGCCCCACAGTCGCTGTGGTCGCCGCCGAAGACCCCGAGACAGCGGCAAAGAGCGCGCAGCCAAGGATATTGGCGTGCAATAGCCCGCCCGGCAGACGCCGCGTGAAGGGCGCAAGACCTCGAAAGAGATCGGAGGAGAGGCGCGAGCGAAAGAGGATTTCGCCCATCCAGATGAACATGGGCAGCGCTGTGAGATCCCAGACATTGAGCGACCCCCAGACCTTGGTCGCAAAAACCGCGCCAGCAAGGCCGGGGCGTGTCAGTTCCATCGCGACGAACGCGACCGCCATCAGCGAGAAGCCAACCCAGAGCCCTGCCAGCAAAAAGCCGAATAGGACAATGACAAGTATGATCGAAAGCGTGAGCAGATCCATCAGTGCCCCCCGCTGTCGCGCGCTTCTTCGGCTTGCTGGAAGGCCGGATCACGCCCGCGCAGTGCTGCGAGGAGTTCATCCAGAACCGCTACGACCAGAAGCACGAAGCCCAGTGTCATTACCCCTTGCGGGATCCAGAGCGGCACGCGCACCATGCCGAAGGAGACCGAATTGAAGCGCCAGCTATCGAGCGCTTGTGCCCCGGAATGCCAGGCTGCGAAGCCGGCAAGCGCCAGTGCTGCAATCAGCACGAGAACCATCAGGCTGCGCTGCACCCATGGCCCTCCAACCCTCAGCAGAAGGCTGACGCGCACATGCCCCCCTGCCCGCAGCGTGGCAGGAAGCGCGAGCGTAGCAGCGGCAACAAACAGAAATCCGCCGAAATCCGAAAGGGAGGGAATGGTAAAGCCCAGAGGTTGTGCACCGAAGATGACCAGCGCCCGATCCAGCACACGACCCATGATTTGGGTCAGAACCATTGCTGCAATGATCACCATAGCCAGACAGGCAAGGACGAGCCCACTGCTGTACAATCCATCGAGGGCCTTGCGCATCTTGACCTCCATTCGGTGTGAGGAAAAAAGGCAGGGTAGTGATGCCCTGCCTGTCCTTCATTTACTCGGCGCGAAAGGCTTCGAGGATAGCAGCGCCGGAATCTCCGGCTTGCTCAAGCCACTCGGAAGCCATGATTTCCCCGATCTCCGACAGACGCGCGGCAAGCGCTTCGGAGGGTTGCATCACGACCATGCCAGCCGCTTCGAGGGCCGCGATTTGCGTATCAGTCTCGGCGCGCGACATCTCCCAGCCACGGGCCTCGGCAGCCTCGGCAGCCGCCAGAACGGCGTTGCGCTCCTCTTCGGTCAGGCCTTGCAGAGCAGCGGAGTTCACGAAGATCATGTTCTT
The DNA here is from genome assembly GCA_007125005.1 of Natronohydrobacter sp. Classification (GTDB taxonomy): domain Bacteria; phylum Pseudomonadota; class Alphaproteobacteria; order Rhodobacterales; family Rhodobacteraceae; genus Roseinatronobacter. Next base: position 33,785 of record SLDY01000133.1, on the reverse strand, counting down.
TGGCAACCATGCCTGCACGTCGATATAATGGCTGGTATAATCCCAGGCTTGTGACGATACCCCGGTTGAGGGTGAGGTGATCATTGAGGCCACGCGCCCCGTGCTGAACGCGGTTGGAATATCGCCGGCTTCGACCTGTGTCGGGATCATGCCCAGAAGCTGCGCCATGCGTTCGGTGGCGTTGTTATAGGCACGGAAGCTCACGCCCTGAAGCTGTGCGGGATCCGTCACTTCCTCGCGCAGGAAGAGCGACTGGCCGGGCCACGGGACCGAGAACAGCAGCGTCAGCCCCTGCGCTTCCAGCGCGTCCGACACCGCCTCGCGCGATGCAGCCCAGAGCGCTTCAGCCTCGTCATAGCTGGCCGCGAGGAATGGAATGCTGTCAACGCCGAAGACGGGATTTTCATTGACCAGTTGCGACATCAGGATTTCGCCGATGGGTGCAAGACCGCGGCGGACAGAATCCTTGATCTGGCCATGGGCAAACAGCGAACCTGCAGAATGCACTGTAATATCGAGCGAGCCATCAGTTGCAGCGCGCACATCATCTGCGAAGGCCATGATATTCTGCGTGTGGAACACTGCATCACCGTATGGAGTGGGCATGTCCCAAGTTGTCTGAGCAAAGGCGGGGGCTGCTGTCAGCGCGATAGCAACGCCTGCAAGTGTTGCACGAATGGTCATTTCTGAACTCCCTGTTCTGGCACCCTTGAAAGATGGTGCGGAATAAACGTTGACATTATGTCGTCATTTCGTCAACGTTTTTTCATGAAGCGCCAGAATGCAGGGTTTTGTTGCCCCGAAATCAGTCATAAAGCAGCCATGAACCAGCACCTGAAACCGCAAACACCCCAATTCCCGGCAATCACTACGCTGGGTGTGGACGGTTTTCTTGTAAGCTTTGGAGCGAAACTGACTGAACCAGCGAATCGCGCCGCGCTGGCTTTCCGCGCCGCGATTGAGTCGGCAGACCCGACAGGGCTTAAAGAAACAGCCCCCTCCTTGACCTCGGTGTTTGTACGATTCGATCTTGCACGAACCGATCATGCAACATTGCAAACAACACTGAACACGTTGTTAACCCAGCGCGACTGGTATGACGCGCCAGTGCCCGAAGGTCGGCGTCGGTGGTATGTGCCAGCGGCGTTTGGGGGCGAAAACGGGCCGCAACTGGGTGCAGCAGCAGAACTTGCGGGCCTTGCACCTGAAACTGCGATTGCCGCAATCTGCGCAGCACCTTTGCGTGTGCAGACAATTGGTTTTGCACCGGGCCAACCTTATCTGGGCGCGCTGCCACCAGAATGGGACATCCCGCGCCAGACGGATCTATCTCCGCGCGTGCCCGAAGGTGCTTTGGTGGTAGCGATTCGTCAGGTCGTCTTGTTTTCGGTGAGCACACCAACAGGTTGGCGGCATGTCGGGCAGACGGCCCTGCGCCTTTTTCGCCCCGAGCAAGACACACCATTCCTGCTGCGCCCCGGTGATGAAGTCTTGTTTCAGAGAGTTTCGGATGCGGAACTGGAGCAGATCCGCTCTAACGACCCGGATGGCGGGGCGAAATCGGAGGGGCAGCGCTGATGCCAGAGGTCATCCTCCATCGCGTCGGGCCGGGTGTCACAGTTCAGGATCAGGGACGACAGGGATATCTGGCGCAGGGCCTGTCGCGTGGCGGAGCCGCAGATCTGCTTGCCATGGCTGAAGGCGCAGCTCTGCTGGGGCAGGATCCAAGCCTGGCCGCAATCGAGATCGCTGGCAGTTTTCTTACCCTGGAAGTAACCGCGCCGACGCGGATTGCAGTTACGGGGGCCAGGATGCGGGCGCGCTGCGATGGCTCGGAACTCACTTGGAACGCGAGCCACGCCTTGCCCGCCGGCGCAATGTTTGAGCTTGGCGCGCCCGTCGGAGGATACAGTTACCTGCATTTTGGCGGCGGTGTTTCGAGCGAGGCAGCTCTCGGGGCGCGCTCCGCCCATTTGGCGGCAGGTATTCTTAGAATGCTTGAGGCTGGCACGCGGCTCGCACTTGGCGAGGACAGCGGAAATCGCACGGGGCTCACCTTTACGCCAGAAGCGCGATTTGATGGCGGAGCCTTGCGTCTGGTCAAGACCCCACAGTCACATCTCTTCTCCGACTGTCAGTTGCAGCGCTTCACAAGTACGATCTTCCACAAGGACGCGCGCGGCAATCGCATGGGCCAACGGCTTGTCTGCGATGAGGCTGATTTCAAGCTTGAGGCAGGGTTACGCATACTTTCTGAAACCATCGTACCCGGCGACATACAGATCACAGGGGACGGCGCGCCATTTGTGCTTCTGGCAGAATGCCAGACAACCGGTGGCTATCCACGCATCGGAACTGTTCTGCCCTGTGACCTGCCGCGGCTTGTTCAGGCCCCTGCCACAGTGGCGCTGCGTTTCGAATTTGTCACGTTGGAGGAGGCAGTCGCGCTTGAGCGCGACGCAGCCAGCCGTCGCGCCGACTTACCCAAACAACTGCGCCCGCTCATCCGCGACCCGCATGACATACAGGATCTGCTGGCTTATCAACTGATTGGCGGTGTGAGCTGCGGCGACGAACTTGAAAGGACAACCCGATGATAGCACAGATCGATCTGAACGCTGATATGGGCGAAAGCTTCGGCCCCTGGCCGATGGGTGCCGATGCCGATCTTCTGAAGATCATCACCTCGGCCAATATCGCCTGCGGGTTTCACGCTGGCGATCCGGATGTGATGGCGCAGGCGATGAAAGTTGCTGTCGCAAATGGCGTCGGAATCGGGGCGCATCCGGGGTTACCCGACCTTCAGGGTTTTGGTCGTCGGCGCATGCAGATAACGCATGACGAAGCGCGCAATCTTGTTGCCTATCAACTCGGCGCAGCGCGCGCGATGGCGCGGATGGCAGGAGGGCAGGTGCGCCATCTCAAGCTGCATGGCGCGCTCGCGAATATGGCTGCGGAAGACGAGGCACTGGCCCGCGCTGCTTATGAAGGCGCGCTGACAGTCGACCCGGAGATCATTCTGATGGTGATTTCAGGCACGGCACAAGCGCGCGCCGCGCATAGCCTTGATGCCCGCATGGCACATGAGATTTTCGCAGATCGCGCCTATACCGAGGATGGCCTGCTGATGGATCGTCGCCTGCCCGGAGCAGTGATTCATGACGCGGACGCGGTCTGCGCCCGCATCCTTGCGATGCTGCGCGCTGGGGCCATCATTACTTCGCAAGGCACGCATCTTACCGCGCAGATAGATACAATCTGCCTGCATGGCGATACAGCAGGTGCCGTGGCCCTGGCACGCGCGCTCCATGAAGCGTTGAGCAAGGAGGGCGTGCGCCTGCAAGCTTTCGAGGGCCAGCGCAAAAGCTGACCCTGTTGATTATCGCGCGGGCAGGCGCGTAGCGCCATCCAGACGTATCGTTGTGCCGTTGAGATAGGGGTTTTCGATGATCTGCTGGACCATCAGCGCGAATTCATCTGGATCGCCCAGCCTTGCCGGAAAAGGGATATTGGCAGTGATGGCAGCTGTCGTCTCCGCGGGCAGTGCCTCCATCATCGGAGTACGAAAGAGCCCCGGCGCAACCGCAACGCAGCGGATACCGAATTTGGCCTGATCGCGCGCAACTGGCAGGCTGAGCGCTGCTATTCCACCCTTTGAGGCCGCATAGGCCGCCTGCCCCACCTGCCCGTCCTGCCAAGCCGCAGAAGACGTATTCACCACGACACCCCTTTCGCCATTTTCCAGCAAATCGAGCTTGTGCATCTGTGCCATTGCATGGGCCATCACATTGAAGGAACCGATCAGATTCACACGGATCACGCGCTCAAAAAGCGCCGTCGATGGTGTGCCATCACGCTGCACAACGCGTGCTGCATCTGCGATGCCAGCGCAGTTCACAACGATACGTAAACTGCCCTGCGCGTTGTCAACAGCCTCAGCAATGGCAGCACCGACCATCTCTGCGTCGCCAACATCTGCCTTGTAGGCTCGCCCACCAATGTCTTCGGCAAGAGCCTGCGCACGCGCCAGGTCGAAATCCAGTAGCGCGAGTTCTGCGCCTTGTGCTGCCAGATGACGCGCTGTTGCTGCCCCCAGCCCACTTCCACCACCTGTAACGATGGCCAGATGTCCTGCAATCTGCATGGCATGATCTCCTCTTGCCCCCGGATATTCTATGCGCAAGCGTATGGATCGGCGCAAAGGCGACGTTACGTCACCCGCTTGCCGATATCATGCCCGCCCGCTAGGAAAAACCAAACCTATAGAGGCTCCCCATGCCCCCAAAACGCGCTTGGCAACGTATGCTTTCGGGCCGCAGACTTGACCTGCTGGACCCTACCCCGGTTGATATCGAGATCGAGGATATTGCCCACGGCCTCGCCTTTGTTGCGCGCTGGAATGGGCAGACAAAGGGCGACTGGCCCTATTCTGTTGCCGAGCATTCGCTACTGGTCGAGCAGATCATGACGCGGATGAGCACACGGCCCGAGCCGCGCTGGCAGCTTGCGGCATTGCTTCATGACGCACCTGAATATGTGATCGGCGACATGATCTCGCCGGTCAAGGTAGCTGTAGGCCCAGATTACGGCGCGCTCGATGAACGGCTTGCGGCGGCCATTCATATCCGCTTCGGCCTGCCCGCGCGCCTGCCTGCGGCAATCAAGAAACGTATCAAGGCCGCAGACAAACTGTCGGCCTGGCTGGAGGCCACGCAGATCGCAGGCTTCACCGAGGCCGAGGCCGATCGTTTCTTCGGACGACCCGAGGCAGGGCAGCTCGAAGGGTTGTCGCTGCATCTGCGCCCCCCCGCAGAGACCCGCGCGGCTTATCTGGCGCGCCATCAGGCGCTGTTGGCGCAGATGTAGAGGCAGCTTGTCACTGTCGCGCAGCCGTGCCACATCTGGGCAAAGCCGAGAGGAAGCCCGCCTATGACCGATGAGTTCACCGACCGCAAGCACCGCGCCGCAAGCTGGTTTCGCGAATTGCGTGACCAGATCGTCGCGGCCTTCGAGGCCGTCGAGGACAATCACACGGATGGTCCCCTGTCGGAGCGCGCGCCGGGACGCTTCGAGATCCGCGAAACCGAGCGCCACAGCCCCGATGGCAGTGATGCGGGCGGCGGTTTGATGAGCGTCATGCGCGGCGGGCGGGTGTTCGAGAAAGTGGGCGTCAATGTCTCGGCAGTGCATGGCGCACTTGGGGCGCAGGCACAGCGCTCGCTGACTGCACGAAAGGAAATTCCCGGTCTGGAGGATGACCCGCGCTTCTGGGCGTCGGGCATCTCGCTGGTAGCCCATATGCAGAACCCGCATGTTCCCGCAGTGCATATGAACACGCGCATGTTCTGGACACCGGGCGCTTGGTGGTTCGGCGGTGGCTCGGATCTCAATCCCTGCATCGAATATCCCGAGGACACAGCCGATTTTCACGCAACGCTGAAGGGCTATTGCGACCCGCATGGGGAGACGCTCTACCCGCGTTTCAAGGAATGGGCGGATGAGTATTTCTTCATCCCCCATCGCAAGCGCGCGCGGGGGGTAGGTGGCATTTTCTATGATGATTACTGCACTGGCGACTGGGAGGCCGATTTCGCCTTCACGCAGGATGTGGGTCGTGCCTTCCTGCCCGCCTTTCTCGCGCAGGTCGAACGGCGGCGGGGCATGGCATGGTCCGAGGCTGACAAGGACACCCAGCTTGTCCATCGTGGCCTCTATGCCGAATACAACCTTGTCTATGACCGCGGCACGAAATTCGGCCTGCAGACCGGACATGACCCGGATGCCGTGCTGATGTCGCTGCCGCCATTCGCGCGCTGGGTCTGACGCGGGCAGGGAGGAGGGGCGCTTGGAAATCTGCCGCACCAAATCCGCGATCCGCGCACAGCTGGCCGCGTGGCGCCCCGCGCCCATCGTGCTGGTGCCGACCATGGGCTTTTTGCATGAAGGGCATCTCTCGCTGATGCGTCTGGCGCGCGCGCGGGCAGGTGCGACCGGCAAGGTAGTGGCCTCGATCTTCGTGAACCCCACGCAATTCGGCCCTGGAGAGGATTTCGACAGCTACCCGCGCAACGAGGCCCGCGATTTCGACCTGATGCGCGCCGAGGGCGTGGACGCGGTCTTTGCGCCCGAGGTGGCCGAGATCTATGACCCGGCCGCACAGACCATTGTCGAGACGACCGAGCTTGCGAAAACCCTCATCGGCAAGCTGCGCCCCGGCCATTTCCGCGGTGTGGCCACGATCGTGACCAAACTCTTCAACATCATCCGCCCTGATGCAGCCGTCTTCGGTGAAAAGGATTACCAGCAGCTTGCCGTGATCCGAACCATGGTCCGCGATCTGGATATGGGGATCGAGATCATCGGCGCCCCGATCCAGCGCGAGCCAGACGGGCTGGCGATGTCCTCGCGCAATGTCCGCCTCGCCCCCGAGGACCGCACCGCCGCCTCGATCCTTTCGCAAGCGCTTGATGAGGCAGAGGCGATGGCGGCCACGGGCATCACTGCCGCGCGCCTGCGCAGCCATGTGCGCGCTACACTTGAGGCCGAACCGCGTGCGCGGGTGCAATCGGTCGATATTCGTGATGCGCAGAGTCTGGACACGATTTCCGGCCCTTTACGCCGTCCTGCAGTCATTCTGCTTGCTGTGAAATTCGGCCAGGTCTTTCTCATTGATAACCGCGTCGTTCAGCCCCCGAAGGAGGAGCCATGAGCACTCAAGCCCCGATCCGCCGTATGACAGTGCCGCAAATCCGCGCCCGCAAAAGGGGCGATCCCATCGTGTCGCTGACATCCTATCACGCGCATACAGCCGCCATCGTGGACAAATATGCTGATTTCATTCTGGTGGGCGACAGTCTCGGGATGGTCATGCACGGCATGGACTCGACCATCGGCGTGCCCCTTGAATTGATGATCATGCATGGCAAAGCCGTGGTGCGTGGCACCCAGCGCGCGCTGATCGTGGTGGATATGCCCTTTGGCACCTACGAGGAATCCCCGAATATGGCTTTTCGCAATGCGGCAAGAATCATGAAGGAGACAGCCTGCGGGGCCGTGAAACTGGAAGGGGGGGCGCGTATGGCAGAGACGATCCGGTTTCTCACTGAGCGTGGCATCCCGGTCATGGCCCATATCGGGCTCACGCCACAATCCGTCAACACGATGGGTGGCTTCAAAGTTCAGGGTCGTGATGAAGCGGCCTGGCAAGTGCATATCGAAGACGCGCGCGCTGTCGCGGAAGCCGGGGCCTTTGCGCTGGTCGTCGAAGGCGTGGTCGAGGAGTTGGCAGACAGGATCACAGCGGCAGTGGATATTCCGACCATCGGGATCGGTGCCTCCAAGAACTGCGACGGACAGATCCTGGTGCTGGAGGATATGCTGGGCCTGAACCCGCGCGTGCCGAAATTCGTCAAGGTCTATGGCGATCTCGGACCTGCAATCGAGCGCGCGGTTTCGGAATACGCAGAAGAGGTGAAGACGCGCAACTTCCCCAGCGCGGAAAACGTCTATCGCTGAGCGCGCTCAATATTCAATGCAAACTTCAATACAAAAAAATCGCCCCGTAAGGGGCGATTTCTTGATGTCTTCTTGAGGAAATCCTCAACCCTGACGGGCTTTGAATTTCTTCTGTGTCTTGTTGATAACATAGACCCGGCCCTTGCGGCGCACGATCTGACAATCGCGGTGACGCTGCTTGAGCGACCGGAGCGAGTTTCTGACCTTCATCGGCCTTCTCCTGTTCGCGGCGCACGCGCGCCTTGAGGGTTGATCCTGCAATATGCAGGGGTGAATGGTGGGCACGACAAGGTTCGAACTTGTGACCCCTACGATGTCAACGTAGTGCTCTACCACTGAGCTACGCGCCCCGAGCAGTCTTTTGATATACGCCCCAAAACGAAAAGGGACGCGGCCAAAAGCCCGCGTCGATTGATGCGGTCTATAAAAGGAGTCGCGCACATGATCAAGGGCTTTTGAAACCTGATTGCCATGCTCTATAGTGAAAAAAACAAATGGTGACATGCAGTCCTTCATCTACCATCCGGCACTCAGCTCCGACAGCGCGGTGGTCTTCGCCTCCCCGCATAGCGGACGCAACTATACGCCCGAATTTCTGGCATCATCGATGCTGGAACCGGTTGTGCTACGGTCGTCAGAGGATGCCTATGTGGATTGCTTCCTGCGCAAAGCGCCCGAGGCTGGAGCGGCAGTACTTCTGGGCGGCGTCCCGCGTGCCTATGTCGATTACAACCGCGCTGCGACGGAGCTTGACCCCGCGCTGATTGCAGGCGTCTCTTCACGGCGGCTCAATCCACGGATCAGTTCCGGGCTGGGAGTAATTCCGCGTGTTGTTGCGGGGGGGCGGACGATTTATCGTGGTAAACTGAGTTTGGCCGAAGCGGAGAAGCGCCTGCAGCTCTACTGGCACCCCTATCACGACAAACTGACCACGATCCTCGCTGAGAAACGTGCCCGACATGGGCGGGTGATCTTGCTGGATATGCATTCCATGCCACGCGACGCGATCAGCATGAATGGTCAACACAGCACATTGCGACCGGATATCGTGCTGGGTGATCGCTTTGGCGCGTCTGCGCATTCGGCCATCACGGAAGCAGTTGCCTCGATATTTGCCGAAGCCGGGTTTCGGGTTGCTCGAAATTCACCTTTTGCCGGCGCTTACATAACGCAGCGCCATGGGCTGCCGTCAATCGGCCAGCATGCCATCCAGATAGAAATCGATCGTGGTTTGTATCTGGATGAGCGCCGGGTAGCGCCCAATGCGAGCTTTGAGAGCTTCTGCGCCGTGATGGAGCGCATCGTGAGCAAACTCTCAGGGCTGGGCCGTGATCCCGGTATTCAATTGCCCTTGGCAGCCGAATAAGCGGGCAGAGCTCAAGATCTGCCAGAAAATTCAGCGAGTGCCCGATTAAGTGATTCTTCTCGCAGGTTGAGCCGCCTATAATAGAAATATGGATATCATCGCATTGGTCGGCGCGCTGGCCGCTTTATTCATCGTGATTGGAGTTTCTGAGCCGCTTTCCGAGCGGCTTCGCCTGCCGTTTACAGTTATACTTGCCATTGTCGGGGCGGTCATTGGCGGCCTTGCCCTTTATGTACTTTCAAGCGACCTGAGCGATACACTCAACCCCACGCTCCGACGCTTGCTGGAGCTACCCATTCGTTCCAACATCTTCCTTTACGTGTTATTGCCGACATTGCTTTTTCAGGTAGCGCTCATGGTCAATGCGCGCCGGATGCTGGACGACTGGGTTCCGATCCTTGTGATGGCTATCGGGGCAGTCGTGCTATCGACAGTTGTTATCGGCTACGCACTGACGCCCTTTACAAGCCTTTCGCTCGCAGCCTGCCTGCTGATCGGGGCCATTGTTTCAACCACAGACCCCTCTGCGGTCGTCAGCATCTTTCGCAACATCGCAGCACCACGGCGGTTGTCGCGGATTGTCGAAGGTGAAAGCCTGCTCAATGACGCCGCCGCGATTGCGCTCTTCGGCTTTTTCCTGACATTCGTCATGTCAGGCGTGCCTAATCCCAGCCTGCAAGACGCCATAGTCATCTTTCCTTGGTTGCTCCTTGGGGGGATTGCGGCAGGCCTGGTCATCGCTTGGCTGGCGATTACCCTGATGGCTGTGATACCGAATTTCCCGCGTGCGCAGGTTTCTGTCAGCGTTGCCCTGCCCTATCTGACCTATATCATCGCCGAGCAGTTTCTCGCCACATCAGGCGTAATTGCGGTTGTCGTCGCGGGGCTGGTGCTGAATCTGGTGGGACCCGGGCGCCTGACCCCTGTCAGCTGGAGCTATCTGCGCGAGGTCTGGGAAGTTCTTGCCTATTGGGCGGGCGCGCTGATCTTCATTCTAGCAGCTTTGCTCATCCCGCGATTGATGGGAGACTTGCGACCGAGCGATATTTACCTGATCGGGATCATTGTCATTGCCGCCTTTGCCGCTCGGGCGATTATGCTCTGGGGCATGCTGCCCGCGCTCTCGCTACTGCGTCTCTCTCCGCAGGTCGAGCCCCCCTACCGCACGGCCATTCTCTGGGGCGGCTTGCGCGGCGCGGTTACACTGGCGCTCGCACTCGCCGTAACAGAAAGCGCGCTGGTGCCGCCCGCGATCAAGCGGGAAGTCGGGATTCTCGCCACGGGCTTCACTTTGTTCACGTTGCTGGTGCAGGGCACCACGCTACGCTGGGTTATCGCGCGGCTCGGGCTGGACAGGCTTCCAAGGCTGGACCAAGCCCTGTCCCATCAAGTGATCGCAGTTGCCCTGCAAAATGTGCGCGAAGACATCGCCGAAACTACACGCGAATATCGTCTGCCCAAGGAAATCGTGCGCTCTGAGGCCAAACGCTTTGCCGAGCGATTGGACAAGGCGGTCGAACTCGCCGAAGCCGCAGAGGAAATCCCCGACCGCGACCGCATAACGCTCGGGCTCGTCGCCCTGGCAGGGCGCGAGCGTGATCTGATCATAGAAAATTTCCGCCAGCAGGTGTTTTCATCGCGTCTTGTAGATCGGATGCTCTCGGACGTGGACCGGATGATCGAGATGACGCGCGGCGGCGGGCGCAACGAATACCGTATCGCAGGACGCAAGGCATTGGGGTATGGCGGTTGGTATCGGCTCGCTGTCTGGGTTCAGAATTATCTGCACTGGTCCGGACCGCTGGAGACGATGACAGCGGAGCGCTTTGAAATTCTGCTTAACCAGCGCCTGATCCTTGGTGAGTTACATGAATATATTGATGGCAAGATCCGGCGCATCCATGGTCGGCGCGTTGCCGATCTGCTGCATGAATTACTACGGCGCCGTGAAGAAGAAACTGACAATGCCCTCGAAGGGCTGCGGTTGCAGTATCCGGGATTTGCAGAAGAAATGGAGCGCCGCTTCATCCGTCGGGCGTCCTTGCGCCTTGAGGCGCGCGAATATCAGCAGTTGCTGAATGACGGGCTGATCAGTCGCGAGCTTTATATTGCCTTGCTTGACCGCTTGTCAGAGCGCCGCGCGCGGGTTGAGGCCAGACCACGCCTCGATTTCGTGCTGCAGAAAGATGCGCTCTTGCGCAGCTTCCCGCTATTTCAAGACATGAGTGATACACAACGCAAGCAACTTGCCCGCGCGTTACGAACGCACCATGTCGAGCCGGGCACAGTGCTTTTGCGCAAGGGTGAGGTGGCGAACTGCGTTTATTTCATTGCCTCTGGCGCAGTCGAACTTGAACAAAAGGGGCATAAGCTGCGTCTGGGGCGCGGCGACTTTTTCGGTCATATCGGGCTCCTGACACGACAGCCGCGCCGCGCCATGATCAGCGCGATCAGCCACACAACATTGCTTTCGCTGGATGAAACCCGCTTCAAACGACTGCTCGCGCGCAATAGATCGCTTTATGACGCTGTGCTGCATAGCGCAGAGATTCGCGGTGTTCGCCTTGAGGATAGCGCAATCGCAAAAAGGCCAGAGGCGGCGGCTTAGGGCGCACTCGGGAAAATCAGGGGCGGTTGGCCTTCTTGCCATGACGGAAATTTTGGCATGACGGCTGCAAAGGACGCTGATCCCAGAAAACGCACGAGCCATGCTTGCAAAGACGGCCAAGGCTGAGAGTCGAACCACGCTTTGTCGATAAAGGCGAACTGGCGCACAAAAGGCAGAATTGCAAAATCGGCCAACGTGGGGCGCGCGAATATCCAGCGCTCGATCTGCGCGTCAAGCTCGGCAAGATATTCAGAGGCGTGCGCAAGATGCTGTGCCGGGTTTTCATCGGGGTAACGGGTGGCATATTTGCACCGATCCAGCGCGTGCTTGAAAGGCCCATCATTGCGCGCGATCCAGTCCCAACCCGCATTGGGCATGTCGAGCCACCTGTCAGGATCATTCTGCGCCAAGGACCAGCGCATGATATCAAGCGACTCGTCAATCACGCGATCCGCCAGCACCAGACAGGGAACCGTAGCGCTTGGCGAATCTGCGCGAAAAGCAGCAGGCTTTTCGCGCAGCACAACTTCACGCAGCGCAACCTGCTGCCCGCTGGCCAAAAGCGCGAGCCTTGCGCGGATGGCATAGGGGCAACGCCGGAATGACCACAAGACAGGTAGCATCGCAGGATTACATCAGCCTGGCTTACGCCCGAACAAGCGCTTCATAAGTCTCTGCGACTTTGCGTGTCATCTGTCCGACCTGAAAATGGTGCTCGCCAATCTGGCCAACCGGCGTGACTTCAGCGGCAGTTCCTGTCAGCCAGCATTCCGAGAAATCGGCCAGTTCCTCAGGCATGATATGGCGCTCATGGACCGTGATGCCCATGTCACGCAGCATGGCAATAACAGTCTGGCGGGTGATGCCATTCAGGATAGCGTCGGGGATCGGAGTGTGCACGTCGCCATCTTTGACAAAGAACACATTTGCCCCCGTAGCCTCGGCCACATAGCCACGATAATCCATGAACAGCGCATCCGAGCAACCCTTCTCCTCAGCGGCGTGTTTCGACATGGTGCAGATCATATAAAGCCCGGCAGCTTTGGCTGCTGTCGGGATTGTCTCGGGTGAAGGACGGCGCCATTTCGCGATATCGAGCTTCGCGCCCTGCCATTTCGCATCGCCATAATACGCACCCCACTCCCATGCCGCGACAGCGAGTTTCACGGGATTCCGCCGTGCGGCGACGCCCATATCCGCACCAGCGCCACGCCATGCAACCGCGCGAACATATGCGTCTGTAAGGTTGTTTGCGCGGAGAACCTCGGCTTTGGCGGCTTCAATCTGATCAACCGAATACGGGATCGGCATGTCCAGCAATCGCCCCGATTCCAGCAAGCGTTCGGAATGTTCACGGCTTTTGAAGATCTTTCCGCCATAACACCGCTCTCCCTCGAACACGGAAGACGCATAATGCAGCGCATGGGTCAGGATATGCACATTGGCGTCACGCCACGGCACAAGCCCGCCATCCATCCAGATCATCCCATCCCTGTCATCATATGCGCCGGCCATGCTTGCCTCCTTCACGCCCCAGTGCTGCAATTTACAGATATTGCGCATATTAGGTCCATCTTGGACATAAAATTACGCTAAATCTTGGAATCGGTATCAATTCACTCTTGGAATGTCAACAAGGCTGACATAAAATATCTGCAGCTGACACGAAGGGCAGGAAACTCTATGGCCGAAGGACATGGCAGCGCGATAGGCGGCGAGAACCTTCTCTTTCTGACCGATGAACAATTGCGCAAAGGGATAGAGGCAATGTTTTTCGCCTATCGTGGCTTCACAGCCGATCCCGACCGCATTCTGGAGGCGCATGGCTATGGCCGCGCACATCACCGCGCCTTGCATTTCATCAATCGGACGCATGGCACGACCGTAAACAATTTGCTTTCGCTCCTTGGCGTCACCAAACAATCGCTGAACAGAGTGCTGCGCACGCTGATCGAGGATGGTCTGGTGGAGAGCCGTATCGGGCGCACTGATCGACGTGAGCGCAATCTTTACCTGACAGCAAAAGGCGAGACCCTTGAGCGCGAGCTATCAGAGGCACAGCGTGAGCGAATGCGCGCAGCCTACAGAGCTGCGGGGCCGCAGGCCGTGGCTGGATTCCGGCAGGTTCTGGAAGCGATGATGGATGACGAAATTCGCCGTCAATATCTGAACTTACGAGACCGTCGCCCATGATCCATGAAACAGTGCCGCATTTACTGATCGTCGATGATGACGCGCGTATTCGGTCGCTCTTGCAGAAATATCTGCTACGCAACGGCTTTCTGGTGACAGCTGCCCGCGATGCAGCCCACGCAAGACGGCTAATGCAAGGGCTCGCCTTTGACATGATCGTGCTTGATGTGATGATGCCAGGTGAGGACGGGATCAGCCTGACGCGCCATATTCGCGCTGAAGGGACCGCACCGGTCTTGCTGCTCACTGCGCGTGGCGAGGCAGAAGACAGGATTTCCGGTTTTGAGGCCGGCGCGGATGACTATCTGCCCAAACCCTTCGAGCCGCGCGAACTGGTCCTGCGGATCAACGCAATCCTGCGTCGGAGCCCGCCCGCGGCGCGCACCGCAATCCAACCGCAGATGCTCATGATCGGACCATTGCGCTATGACATGGAGCGCGGCGAATTAAAGCGCGACAACGCCATCATTCGCCTGACGCAGACCGAAGCGACATTGATGCGCTTTTTCTGCCAGCATCCCGGTGAAGTCATCACGCGCGAGGCCCTTGTCGAGCATTTGAGCCATGACCGAGCGGGGCATGGCGGGGTGGTTGGCCAAGAACGGGCGGTAGATGTTCAGATTACCCGCCTTCGTCGCAAAATCGAGCGGGATCCGAAAGACCCGCGCTATCTTCAGACAGTGCGCGGCGCCGGATATATGTTGGTGACAGAATAAACAGGCCCCGGCACATAGACCGGGGCCTGCGTATCTCTTTGCAAAACGTGTGTTATTCTGCCTGCTCGGAAACGATCTCTTCGCCAGTTTCCTGATCGACCATCTTCATCGCCAGCCGGACCTTGCCGCGATCATCAAAGCCCAGAAGCTTGACCTTTACTTCCTGCCCTTCCTTCAGTGCATCTGAGGGATGGTTGAGACGACGGTTCTCGATCTGCGAGACATGCACCAGACCGTCGCGCTTGCCAAAGAAGTTCACAAACGCGCCGAAATCAACCAGCTTGACCACGCGACCGGTGTAGATCTTGCCGACTTCGGGCTCTGCCACGATCGAATAGATCATGTCATAAGCTTTCTTGATGGCCTCGGCATCATTGGAGGCAATCTTGATCACGCCGTCATCATTGATATCGACCTTGGCGCCAGAGACTTCCACGATCTCGCGGATGACTTTGCCGCCTGTGCCGATAACTTCGCGGATCTTGTCAGTCGGCACCTGCATGGTTTCGATCTTTGGTGCATATTGGCTAAAGCCCTGCGGTGCACTGATCGCCTTGTTCATCTCGCCCAGAATGTGCATCCGCCCATCCTTGGCCTGTGCGAGAGCCTGTTCCATGATCTCGAACGTGATGCCGGCAACCTTGATATCCATCTGCAGCGAGGTGATCCCGGCTTCGGTGCCTGCAACCTTGAAATCCATATCTCCGAGGTGATCTTCATCGCCCAGAATATCGGTCAGGACGGCGAAACGACCATCTTCTTCGAGAATCAGGCCCATCGCCACACCGGCTACCGGAGCCTTGAGCGGCACACCTGCATCCATCATCGACAGCGATCCACCGCAGACCGAAGCCATTGAACTGGAGCCGTTCGATTCCGTGATCTCGGAAACAACACGGATCGTATAGGGAAAGTCGGTCGCCGCGGGCAACACGGCCTGAAGCGCGCGCCATGCGAGTTTGCCATGCCCCACTTCGCGGCGGCCAGGAGGGCCAACGCGGCCAACTTCGCCCACAGAATAGGGCGGGAAGTTGTAATGCAGCAGGAAATTTGCCTTGGATGTGCCTGTCAGCGCGTCAATGAACTGCTCGTCATCGCCGGTGCCCAAGGTGGTCACACACAATGCCTGAGTCTCGCCACGCGTGAACAGCGCCGAACCATGCGTGCGCGGCAGAATGCCGGTTTCCGCTACGATCGAGCGAACAGTGGTCGTGTTACGACCGTCAACACGCGGCTCGCCGCTGACAACTGCACCACGCAGGATCGAAGCTTCCAGCTTCTTGATGGCGGAGCCAAGATTGGTGTCTTCAAGTTGCTCTTCGCTCAATGCGGCCTTGATAGCCTCACGGGCTTCCGCAATTGCTGCCACACGTTCCTGCTTGTCACGCAACGCGAACGCCGCGCGCATCTGCTCTTCGCCTGCGGCTTTCACAGCTGCGTAGAGCTCGGAGTAATCGGGCGGCTGGAAGTCGAAAGGTTCTTTCGCGCATTCCTCTGCCAGATCGATAATCATATCGATTACTGGCTGATAGCTTTCATGCGCGAATCTAACTGCACCAAGCATCTCGTCTTCAGTAAGCTCATAGGCTTCTGATTCCACCATCATCACAGCGTCGCGCGTGCCCGCAACCACCAGATCGAGACGCTGCTCGGAGTTCTCGCGCAGCTTTTCCATGTCCTGACATTCGGGGTTCAGCACATATTCGCCATCGACGAAACCCACGCGCGCTGCACCAATCGGGCCCATGAAGGGAACGCCGGAAATCGTGAGCGCGGCTGAGGCGGCGATCAGCGCCACGATATCGGGCTCATTAACCAGATCGTGGCTCAGCACCGTGCACATAACCAGAACTTCATGCTTGAAGCCATCGACAAACAGCGGCCGCAGCGGCCGGTCGATCAGGCGCGAGGTCAGCGTTTCCTTATCAGAGGGGCGGGCTTCGCGCTTCAGAAAGCCGCCGGGGATCTTGCCAGCCGCATAGGTCTTTTCCTGGTAATGCACTGTCAGCGGGAAGAAATCCTGACCGGGTTTTGCCTGTTTGGCAAAAGTGACATTAGCCATGACCGAGGTTTCGCCCAGTGTAGCGATTACCGAGCCATCGGCTTGACGGGCAATCTTGCCCGTTTCCAGTGTCAGCGTTTCTTCGCCCCACTGGATCGATTTTTTCGTGATATTGAACATTCTCTGCGGTTCCTCATGGAAAGCGCCAGCCCTCTGGCCTTTCCGTTTCCTATGGCGGCCCCATTGCCGCCGACCCCAATACCTTATGCATCACGCCGGGGCCAATGCGTCACGTCTCAGATGCGCGCGGGATACAGGAAAACCGCCCACAAGAAAAGTGTCAAAGCTGAGTGCGGTCCTTAACAAAAAACGGCCCGCATGGGGCGGGCCGTTGCAAAACAAGAGTAACCGTCACTCAATGATGCGACAGACGTTCAATCTCTTCCTTGAGACGCAATTTCTGCTTCTTCAAATCAGCGATTTCGAGGTCGTCGATGCCCGGGCTTCGCTGGGCCATTTCGACTTTCTCAGAGAGGTGTTCGTGTTTCCGGCGGAGTTCTGCAATATGTGAACTCAATGACATTCAGGGTCCTCCTTCTCTGATTGTAACAAGTTGATTGCATCACAGAGGCGGCCATCTGTCATCAAAAATCGGCGTGACATGCTGTCGCTTGCGCCGAATTCTGCTGACATGGTCAACCAGACTTAAACAATCACGTCTTGTGGGGTCTGTGCCACTGTTCCGAAAACTTTGCGATACCGCGCGATCTCTGGCTCTGGGCCCATCGCCTTTTTGGGATTGTCGGAGAGTTTTACTGTCGGCCGCCCATTTGCTGAAACAGCCTTGCACACCAGCGAGAAGGGTGCGAGACCATCATCCGAAGTGAAGCCTCTGAAATCATTTGTCAAAAGCGTTCCCCAGCCGAAGCTCACCTTGACCCGGCCTGCGAATTGGCGATGCAATTCGGCAATCTTGTCCACATCGAGCCCATCCGAGAAGATCACGAGCTTTTCGCGCGGATCCTGCCCGCGTGCCTGCCACCACTGAATCGCCAACTCGGCCCCCTCAGCGGGATCTCCCGAATCGACGCGGATGCCGGTCCAATCCGACAACCAGTCAGGCGCGCGTTCCAAGAAGGTACGCGATCCGAAAGTATCGGGCAGAATGATACGTAGATTGCCCGAATGCTCCGACTGCCAGTCGGCCAGCACCCGATAAGGGGCCTGCGCAAGGCTCTCATCGCTATCCGCCAGAGCTGCATAGACCATCGGCAATTCATGGGCATTAGTCCCAATCGCCTCGACCTCGCGACGCATCGCGATCAGGCAGTTGGAGGTCCCGGCAAAACGCGCGCCCAACCCCTCGATCATGGCCTGCACGCACCAATCCTGCCACAGGAAGGAGTGCCTTCTGCGTGTCCCGAAATCCGCGATGCGCAACTCCTCGATAGCCTGCAGGCGCTTGATCTTCTCCCAGAGCTTTGTCATCGCGCGCGCATAGAGCACCTGCAACTCGAACCGTTTCATCCGCCCGAGCACAGCGCGCGAGCGCAACTCCATAAGCACCGCCAGCGCCGGAATCTCCCAGAGCATTGCCTCGCACCAGCGCCCCTCGAAGGTCAGTTCATACTGATCGCCCACGCGCTCCAGATGATAGGGTGGCAGGCGGAACCCTTCGAACCATTCCATGAAATCGGGCCGGAACATCTGGCGCTTGCCATAGAACATGTTGCCTCGCAGGAAGGTCGACTCGCCGCGCGAAAGCGAGAGCGCGCGGATATGATCGAGCTGATCACGCAATTCGCCCTCGTCGATCAGATCGGCCAGCGGGATGTGGGTTGCCCGGTTGATCAGGCTGAAGGTGACGTGCGTATGCGAATGGTTGGTAAAGACCGACTGGCACATCAAGAGCTTGTAGAAATCCGTGTCGATCAGCGAGCGGACAATCGGATCGAGCTTCCAACGATGGTTATAGACGCGAGTGGCGATATCCATGGCTCAGACCAATGTAACCCCGGCGGCTTGCATGTCTGTGCGCGCACGCGCCATCGATCCGTCGAGATCGATCCCGCGGCAAAGCTCGGTCAGAACCCGCACTTCGAAGCCCAGCTTGACAGCATCAATTGCGGACCAAGCCACACAGAAATCCGTGGCCAGCCCCACGAAATCAAGCTGAGTCAGGCCCCGGATCCGCAGATAACCCTCTAGCCCGGTTGGGGTGCGATGATCATTCTCGAAAAAGGCCGAATAGCTATCGATTGCGCGGTTATAGCCCTTGCGCAGGATGAGATCCGCACGATCCGCTTTCAGAGCCGGGTGAAAGGCCGCGCCCTGCGTGCCTTGCACGCAATGATCTGGCCACAGAACTTGCGGGCCATACGCCATCTCGACGAGTTCCATAGGCTTGCAACCGGGATTCTGGCTCGCGAAAGAGCTATGATCGGCGGGGTGCCAATCCTGTGTCAGGATCACGGCGTCGCTTTCAGCCATACGGGCGTTAATGCCAACGACGATCTCGTCGCCTTCAGCAACCGCGAGCGCACCGCCTGGGCAGAAATCAATCTGCATATCGATTACGATCAGCGCTCTTGTCATGGCTTGGCCCTCCCTCACGCTTTGATGACAGGGCTAAGGGTCAGACGCGCGCGCGTCAATGCTGCTCTCTTGCGTGCAAGGGGCCTGCGCAGTAAAGCCCAGTCATGCTGACAGTTTGTGCACTTTATCATTTCACCCGTTTTGACAACCCCGCTGCCTTGCGCGGGCCATTGCTAGATTTGGCGGAGGCGAACGGCATCAGAGGCTCGTTGCTTCTGGCGCAGGAAGGCATCAACGGAACGATCGCGGGCACACGCCTCGGGATTGATGCGATGCTCGCCCATATCCGGGCATTACCCGGCTGCGCGGATCTGGAATGGAAGGAAAGCCCGGCAGAGACGATGCCTTTCGGGCGGATGAAAGTGCGGCTCAAGCGCGAGATTGTCACCATGGGCCAGCCGGACGTGGACCCACGCGCGCGCGTGGGTCATTATGTGGCACCGCAAGACTGGAATGCCTTGATTTCCGAGCCCGATGTCGCCGTGATCGACACGCGAAACGACTATGAGGTCGCGATTGGCAGCTTTGAGGGTGCCATTGATCCCGGCACGCAATCCTTCGGCGAATTTCCGAAATGGTGGGCGGAAAACCGCCATCGTTTTCACAACAAACGCATCGCCATGTTCTGCACAGGCGGTATCCGTTGCGAAAAATCGACAAATTACTTGCTTTCGCAGGGGATGGAAGATGTCTATCATCTCAAGGGTGGCATTCTGAAATACCTCGAAGAAATCCCTGAGGATCAAAGCCTCTGGCAAGGTGCCTGCTTTGTTTTTGACGACCGCGTTTCGGTCGAGCACGGGCTTAAGCCCGGCCCTCACATCATGTGCCACGCTTGCCGCCGACCGCTCTGGCCCGAAGATCGCGAGCGACCGGAATATGAAGAAGGCGTGCAATGTCATCAATGCGTCGATCAATTCACCTCGGAGCGGCGCGCTGCCTTCCGGGAGCGTCAGCGGCAGATCAAACTGGCCAAGTCACGCGGAATGCAGCATCTCGGGGTGCGCTTGACACACCGCTGAAGGAAGGGCGGATCGACATGACAATCCGCTCAAGATTTCTTGACAGGGCTTTTGGGATCGTTCTAGCACAACAAAACTTTGCAGAACGAACCAGACACAAGAGCGCTCGGGTGGATTTTAGAGAAGGTATGGCATGAAGATTAGTCACGCGTCCGCGACCACCCAGAACTCTGTTGGTGTAGTTATTCGCACCAAGGACAGGCCCTTCTTCGTAAAACGCGCGCTGGCATCGGTAGCAGCGCAGACCCATCCAAACTGGCAGATCATGCTGGTGAATGACGGCGGCGATGTTATGGCCCTGAAGGAAACCATCGCTTCAGACATCGCGGCATTACCGAAGAACCGGTTTACGTTACTCGACCTCAATCCGGGGCAAGGACGCTCGGCAGCGTTCAACCGTGGCGTCGAGGCTTTGAAAACCGATTTCGTCACCTGTCTTGACGATGATGACACTTGGGAACCTGAGTTCATGTCGGCACTCGTCGAGTTTATTGGCGAGACATCGCGGAGCGTACCCGATCTCGGCGGCGCCGGGGCACGGGTCACAGCTCTGAAGGAAGAAATCATCGAGACTGATGGCAAGAGCGAATTGCGGGTGATCGGGCAGGACAAGTTGCCGCCGGCTTTTTTTCGCGGTGAGTTTTTCCTCAACCCGCTCGCCTATGCCTGTTACCGGCAGGATATCTATCCTGTACAATGGATGATGCGCCGCGAGGCAGTGCTCGAGGTCGGGGGCTTCCCGGAAGAGTTCGATGTCATGGAGGACCGAGCCTTCATGAACCGTTTTCTGGTGCGCTGGCGGGTGGCTATTCTGGATAGCAAGCTCGCTTACCATCATCGCCGGGTACAGCGTGCAACCGACAACACACGCAACGTATTGCTCAACACGCTCGACAATCCATCATATGACTGGCGCCTCTATGCGGATCTCGCGCGCCCGACCATCAGCTATGCCGAAAGCTCCAAGGAGGCGGCGATCGTCCGCAGTATCGCGACAGACCTCATGTCTGAAGTTAATTACGAGACGAGCGCGATCTGGAACAAGGTCGATGGCGAGATGAAGAGCCTGAGGGCGCAGATAGCCGAAGACAAGGCAGAGCTTCAGCGCCGCCTTGAGGCTTTGAAAGACGACTTGGCGCAGCCAGTGATTGTAGCCGCGCCCGCTGAAACACCCCTTGAACCTAAGCAAACAACGCCACAAAGGCTGCCATTTGAGCGCCCCGCTCCGGATGCGTCAGTTTTTGACATCTGGTCCGTGATCCCCGAGGAAGGGCAAGCACATTATGTCGTGCCGGGCCAGAGTTTTGCAGAGCGGTTGCAACTTTCCTGCAAGGCCGAGCAATACGGGTTAATGATGCACGCCTCCCGCGCGCATGAAAAATTGGTGCTGCAAATGCCCCAAACGCAGGATTGGGCAGCGCTTGAGATCAATGTCGCTGGATTGGCACCACTTCACAGAGGGCTTCGTTGCCGCTTTAGCGTTGAAACTCGTAACAGCTATCTTTTTGAAACTGCAATCATGCGCCGCAAAAACCATAACGAGGGCGGTGATGGACACCACATGGAGGCTTTTGAAGTCCATCATTGCGATGCAGAAACGGGCTGTCTGATTACGCGCGGCATCGAAGCTGATTGGCTTCAGGCCGCTATTCAGCCCAGAGTGCTGATCATCTTCCCCCGTAATGCCGACAATTTCCAATTCATCTGCACCAACCTGGTGCTGGAGCCGATGTAACAGGACCACGCGACAACCTACGTTCAGGTGGATCGAATGCATGAAGGATCGAGAGCGTGCTGGGATCAGGTGAAATACAGGAAATCGCAATCCGTGGCGAGTACGGAATTGATGTATTTCACCGTGTCGAGACAGAAAGAGAACGCCGCTATCACTATGAATGCATCGCGACGGTGGTTTCAGATGGAGACGGCACGGATGTCAAAGGATACTCCGATGTCGCACGAAAGAACCCGGATCGAATGCGCAAAGCCGCGCAGAGGCTAGAGGAGCAGCCTTGGCTGGGAACAGCGTTTTCGCTTGAAAAGCTAAGCAGTTACCCCGAGCCGCGAATTGAAGTCTTCCATTACCTTGAATTCCTGCGCACCTGGCTCGTCGCGGACCTTGAAATCTCACGCGTGAAAAACACTGTAGCGAACGGCGGTCAAGTCGAGCTTCGTGAAATTTCGCGGGTTCTGCGCCTATTGCTGAATTACAATCAGGTTACACGTTCCGCTTTCTTTATTGACATGTTTCTGCCATATCTCTTGCAAAGAGCGCAGGTAAAGCGTGATGACAGGTGGCAGAATGCAGGATATTCCCTACGGATGATCGGAGATCTGCAGGCTAGGGCAGAAAGGTTCCCCGAGGCTTTGTCGTCTTACGAAGCGGCAATAAATCTTGGTGACAATCAGTACCGGCGCAGTTTAGCGATAGAGGCGGCCAAAGCAGCGGGAAATCAGGACGCCCTGCTTTTTCATCTGCGGCAATATGAAGAAAAGTGGCCGCTACCGGCAGCGCTTTCAGAACTCCGCGCGACCACAGCGGGGATTGAGACAGGAGAAACGGAATGAGCGTTGAACCACGCCAAAACTGCGCTGATATCCTATGCATCGGCGCGCAGAAGGCTTCGACCAGTTGGTTGCACCATGTGATAAACGCCCATCCGAAAGCCTATTCGTTCCCAAACTCCAAGCCAATCACCTCGACCAATAAGGAAGCACATTTCTGGGACTGGAACCGTAAACGCGGTGTGGATTGGTATCGCAATCTGCTCACGCCACCTGATCCAGAGTTACTTTCACTCGACTTCACGCCGGAATATTCAATGATGTCCGAGGCACAGGTCAAGGAGTGCAAGGAAATAAACCCAACCGCCCGCGTTATTTATGTCTTACGTGACCCAGTTGTGCGCGCTATTTCGGCACTGCGCATGCATACGCTGTGGCGCATGGGTAAAGACCGCGAGAAAGAGGCCCAGATTGAATTTAACGACGACCTGATCAATCTCATTAAGCACGCGAAGATTGTCGAGATGAGTTCGTATATGGCTAATTACTTGCGCTGGGCCAAATATTACGACGATATTCTGGTTTTGAATTATGAGGATATCCTCTCCAGCCCGGCTGAGGTAATGGCGCGAGTCTATTCTCATTGTGGGTTTGATATCGGATCAATGCCCGAGGATGCGCGTGCAGAATTCGACAAGCGTATGAACAAACGCGTCTGGGCCAGTGTTCCCTATCCGGTGAAAACTGAAGTGTTGTATTTCCTACATGGCCTGCTGTGGCAAAAGCGCGAAGCAGCGGAGCGTCATTTTGACTTCAGGTTCACCGAATACAAAGGTTTTCTTGATATCGCAGATTAGGTATCGGTCGGGCAATGAGACAGTGGGCATTCGATGGCGAAGCGCTTACGCAAAGCCTCTGGAATGCACCACAGGGCAGCCACGAAGCACATGAAACAGCGGCGCTTGCGGATCTGGAAGCTGGCGCGCCCTATGGCCATCTCCTAAAGGCAATGGGCGCACTTTCGGCGCGCGGATTTTCTGGCGAGGTGCTCGCCAGGCAGGCGCGACGACGTTGGCCAGACTCAATCGACATCGCTCTATTGGCTTTGCAGCTTGGGCCAACGTCATCACAGGATGAAGCGCTAGATCATCTGCGCCATTGCGTATTGCGCCAGAACAGACGTCGGGAAGTTCTGGCCAATGCTTATCTGCGCGCGAAACGCCCAGACCTTGCGGAAGCCGCGCTGCAAGATATTGATCCAGAGTCCGCAACCGCAGCAAAGGATATTCATCGTCGTGCCGAGCTGGCCCTCGGACGTGGGGATTTCAATGCAGCTCAGGACGATATTGATTGGCTTGCAGCGCAAGAGCAGACAGCAGAAGTTGCGATCCTGACATTGCGCCTTGGATATCTGCGCGATGGTGCGAGAGCTGTCGCGGACTGGCTGGCAAGGCCACAGGCACGACCTGCTCAGGCTCTGGCTCAAGCCTATGAAATCGCGATTTCAGAGAACGATTTCGAGTTGGCGCCGGAGGCACTAGCGCGCTGGGCGGCTTGTGCCCGGATCAATACGACCGCACTCGCACGCGCGCGGACGCGTTTAGCGATTGAACGCGGTGATGGAAAAAGCGCTTTGTCCTATCTCGAGAGGCGCCTTGATATGGCGCGGCCATGGGATTGGAGTGCCATCGACCATATGCAATGGCTGCGCACGGGCCATCTCTTGCAGACCGAACCACAGAGGCTTCTGGACCACGCGCGCAAAGCGGCACGCCTGCATGCAAGGCACAGCGGACTGTTCCATCTGACACTCAATCTGCTTGAGACCGTAGAGGATTGGACGAGCCTGAATTTCAAAATTGCCCAAGCGAGTGCGACTGCCGAGCACAACCTGATCCTGGCGCGTGCAAGTTTGCGGCACGGCTTGAGCGCAGCTGCGTTGCGAACGCTTGCGGCCGCGCGGCGTGACCACCCAAACCAAGCCGAAACTTTGCGGATGCACCTTCTGCGTGCTGAGGCATTCGCACAGGCTGGGCGGATCAAAGCCGCCCGGCACGTGCTTACTTTGGCAATGAATCTTGCGCTCGATGAAGTTCAGCGCGCAGGTTGCGCTATTCAGGCGGCAGAGATCGAACTGACCGATGTCAATCCGACACAGGCTGCGGCATTCCTGCGGCCTGTGGGCCTGGCCTTTCCAAATCGCATGGTCGTGCCCTTGACCGAAGCGCGTATCGCTTTTCAGCAAGGGGATTTTTCAGCTGCCAAGGCTGCCAATCACCGTTTTAACCTGCTGAAGACGACGCAGATCGGTCAGGCAGCGAAGCCAGATTTGCGCGATCGGGTCTTGGAGGATGCCTGTCACGCATCAAAAGGATATGAGGCGACGCTTCGACAAGACGGTCCGGTTGCCGAGACGATCAGAACAGTCGGCCCGGATCGGATTGCTCAATCCCCGGCCCTGTCCGCTTTCCTGATTTTGCGAGCCCGCGCACAGGGCGCGCTTGAGTTCAAGCCTGTCGTTGGTGCGCAGATCCCGCGTAAGATCGCGCATTATTGGCAAGGCGCCCCTGGCCCTGCGCTTGGCCGCGCAAAAGCGCAATGGGCACGGCTTCATCCGGGTTTCAAGCAACACATTTTCGATGAAACCACCGCAGCAGACTGGCTTATTGAGTCTTTCGGACATGATTTAGCTGATCTCTTCGTGGCGCTCGATCACCCAGCGCTGCGTGCAGATCTCTTCCGGGCAGCATGGATCCTGCGCGAGGGAGGGATCTTTACTGATCTGGACGAATATCCTCGTGTGCCAGTGACCACTTGGCTTGAAGGTGCAAAAGCTGTGCTCTGCATCGAACGAGGCTTTGGCAGCATCGCGAATAATTTCATCGCAGCAACGCCTGCGCATGAACTTTGCGCTCAGGCACTCGAGAATATCTGTGAGGCTCTTGATCACACCGATGTCCCTTACGCTTGGTGGCACACAGGCCCTGCGCAATGGACGCGTGCCGCTTTCGCACAATATTTCATAACGGGCGCGCGTGACATCAGATTTCTTTCTCAGACGCAATACTCTCGCTATGTTGCTACAAATCTCCCGTATCCCCACAAACGCAGCCCCGATCACTGGCGGTAGGCAGCGCAGTAACATGCCGCTATGGAGATCAATGTGTCGTGATCCGCAAACTGATCGGCGCAGGTTTAGCCGATCTGACTTGCCGCCAGGCGTTCTTTTGCAGACAACGTATCCCTGCAATGTAGCTCAGCACGAAAGCGAAGCCCAATCCCGCCCATGCCACCAACGCGGCAACTGGCCGATCCCAAAAATAGACCGACATTGCGATAGGGATCGCAATCAATGGCAGCACAATAATGCAAGTGGCGGAATTTGCAGTCCCCTTGCCCAATCTGCCACGCGAGAGAAGTATCAGTCCGCGCATCACCAGTTGATGGTAATGCAACCTGTCAGGCAAACTCACGGGCCTGCCAGCGCGCGCGCGGCGATAGATCGCAAGAAAGGTGTCCGCCACTGGCCAGAAGAACATCAGTGACAAGGACAAAGCTGAGACCTGCGGGTGTAACCAGGCAAGCCCGATAGCGAGCCAAACCAGAATATGGCCCAGAGAATAGGCGCCTGCATCTCCAAGAAATATCCGCCCCATCGGCCAATTGAAAACAAGAAATCCGATGATTGCTGGAATGACAGCCGCAGCGGCAATGGCGAAATTTATCGCGCCGGCTTTATGGGCTACGAGTACGAGGCCAGTTGCTATCAACAATCCTGCGCCACCCGCCAACCCATTCACGCCATCAATCAAATTGATGGCGTGGCAGACGCCAGCAGCCCAAATGATTGTGATCGCGATAGCGAGTGGCGCAAAGCCTAGCAGCATCTCAAATCCCGGAAACGCGTGAGATGGAATCCAAACCTCGAGCAACAAGATAGCAAGCAAGGCAGAACCCGCTGCTGCAAGCATCCGGCCCAATGGACTTACCCGCCAACCAAGATCCTCTGCCAGCCCTGCGAGAAAGACCGGCATCAATGTCATTGCGAATACCGAGAAAAAGTAATGGTCGGGGCCGGGAACCAGATACCAGAAAGCAAATAGCATCGCGGCTATGAATCCTAGCCCCCCCACGCGCGGCGTATTCCGCTGATGCGCACATTGCACAGATTTGAGATCCTCATCTGCACGCAGGTAACTCGCAGGTTGGAGATGAAGCAGCACCAATGCGCCGCTGACACTTACAGATAAGCCAAAGAGCGTGATGAATGTTCCGAAGTTGAAGAGTGGAGGTATGAGGTTATCCATCAAGCAACCTATGGGTGATTATTATTATATCTAATCAACCATACATAGTTTTACTCAATTCGCCAACAAAAACCCATTTCACTGTGAGCCGAATGCTATGCAGTTTTTATTGCAATATTACTGACACTTACACCAAGCCCCCGGCATCGGCGCCCTTATCGCAGATCTGAACTCGCATCTCTCTGTTCATATCCCAGACCTATCGTCATGCGCGAGTTCCAGTCCTGAACCGAATCTCAAGGCGCCGCGATTCACGATGACATGCTCCAAAAACTCTGGGTCTTAATCCCGTATTGCAGGAATCACTTCAGATGAAAGCATGCACTCGCCTAGTAAGCGCGAAGATTGTCACGCACGCTGAGAGGGTTGCCTGTGAGGGATGTTGCGTTATTGAAAAAGCGCTGGAATTCAATCGCGGCGGCATTTGTCACGAAAATCACATCACCATCACGCATCTCGAATTCGTTGGCGAGAAAGAAAATGTCGGGTGATCTGTAATTGGCACGAAAGATTGTGGGAATGTATTTGCCATCTGCCATGCTCTGAGTCAGTTCTACGCCCATATTTTCAAGCGCATGACGCGTTTCTTTGCGATAAACCAAAACTTGCCTCGGATCAGCTTGATTGTCTTGCAAGCTCGCAACCCGTGCAACTGCGTCGTTCAGCGTCATTGAATTTGCCCCGAATCCGAAATTCCCAACGAGCCCGGTTGCGCCGAAAGCAAAAAAGGTTCTCTCCTCTTCGATCACCTCGATTGTATCGCCGGGCGCCAGATAAATATTTTCGCGCGGGTTCTCGGTAATCATGCGGTAAGCGACTTTGACGCTCTGGCCACCGCGCTTCAAAACCACAAAGCTGCTGTCAGCATCGGCCGAGATACCACCGGCGTGAGAAATTGCTTCCAGAATACGGCTCCCCCCCTCCCGCAACGGAAATACACCAGCAGCGCCTACTCGCCCCAGCACCGAGATGCGGGAAGAGTTTTGTTCAAGGATCTCCACCGATATCTCGGGCTCAATTGCGCGATCCAGAAGCCTGTCTTTGATAATTCGCTCTATGGCCGCAGGCGTTTGTCCTGCCGCTTGCACAATCCCCGCGTAAGGCACGCTTATCCTGCCATCTTGATCGATGCGCTGCGCAGGTAACTGCACGAAATTTCCCGGCCGGGCGCCTGCGTCATCGGGCAAGAACAATCCCCCAAGTTGACTTTCAAAGACAGTTACGCGAACCACATCGCCCGGGCCTAAGCGTATCGCGGGTATGGACTGATTGCTGACGCCAAAGCTACGGAACTCACTCACCGGATCGCGAGACAAGAAGGGTAACGTAGCGCGGGTCACATCCACCACAGCGTAATCATATCCAAGCGTAGCATTTGTGTTTTCCGCTGAGGCGGCGGCATTTACGTGGATGCTTTGTTCACGCGGGCCAGTTCCCGGGAGCATAGCACAGCTCGATAAGGCAGCGACACTCGCAGCCGCAATAAGCTTTTTCAGCAAGACAGGCATAGGATCGCCTCCGATACATCCTACCGATTCAGGTCAGGATTTCCTCTTATAGTTGTATTTTTTACCTTTTGTATACTAATAAAGTGATCAAGCGCTGCGTAGAGATGCTTGCATCGGGAGAAGCAAGATTTCGGCCCGCAATCTACGACAACAAACGGATGCTGGAGATCGACCATGCCCACACCCTGCGTAGATTTGAGGTGCAACGCAAAGCATCCGAAACACATAATGCCCCAAGGCATTCGAATGGCGCGCGACAGTGTTTTGATGGCATTGATCGCCGCCATCGGGCTTGGCATCATGATGAATGGTGCGGTCGCAGCGCCCTATCAACAGATCGCAGTTTTTGCGCTGCTACCGCCATTGGCATCAACACTTGCGATACGGATACACCATCCCGCAACGGCAAGACTCATTGGCTGGTGCGCTTTAGTGGCAGGCGGCTTGTTGATCTGGGCAATCGCTCAAAGCATTGAACTCCCCTCTGGAGTGCTCGCACATCCTGTCTGGGATGACCTGTCAGAACTCGGAATAGATGCACCGCTTTCGATCTCAGTCTCACCAAGCAGTACACGGAGCGCTATCCCGCAGCTTATTCTCCCCTTGTGTATCTTTGCCGCGATGCTTCTGCTCTGTCAGAACCTACGGTCTGCGCTGCTGGCATGGAAGGTTCTGGCCGCCCTTGGTTTAGCAATCTTTGCGCTTTCGGCAGTGTTGGAGCTGTTTTTTCCCGATGTCACTTTCTTCTCGCAATTCGAGGTGGGGCGTGGTGCGTTTAATGGGGTTTTCGTCAACCGAAACACGACTGCAGCCTTTCTTGCCCTGGCTGCATTTGCGACCACGGGATGGCTCTTCCTGCCACGCGATGGCACGACCAGACACTCAGGCATTTCACATATCAATTGGCAGAGCGTATTCTTGTGCGCACTCCTGTTTTTGCTGCTCATCGCGCTCCTCAGCACACGCTCGCGCGCAGGCGCCACCTTCGCGTTGATCTGCCTGACGCTCGCCATAGCCTCTATATTTGCACTTAAGCCTGAAAAGAGCGGATATGAACATTATCGGCGGAGCAATCGCATAAAGGCAGGCTTGGTGCTTGGCGCAGGAGCAACTCTTTTCATCACCTTTGGGGAAACGCTCATCTCACGCATGGGAGCAATCTTCGAGGATCGCCGTATCTGCGTATGGCGGGCGACCTGGGAAATAATCACGGAGCGCCCGTTCACTGGCATGGGTCTAGGCACATTCGCGGATGTTTTCCCGCAATTTCGCAACGCTGAATGCCTTGGCACGCAAGGAGTCTGGTTGCGGGCGCATAATTCGTATCTCGAATTTCTGGCCGGGATGGGTGTAATCGGTGGCGTGCTGGGCATGATCGCGCTCACGGTGCTGGTCCGTAGCTTTCTGATAGGGTTAAGGCAGCGCCGCTCCCTTCAGGCGATCCCGATCCTGAGTCTTGGTGCGCTGGCCTTCATCTTGCTGCACTCCTCGGTGGACTTTCCGCTTCAGATACCTGGCCTAGCATATTATTTTGCAGCATTGACTGGCGCAGGATGTGCGATTTCTATCCTGCCCAGCGCGCGACCGGCAGGCACATAGGGCTCGGCCGCGCGCCAGCCCATGTGTAAATATATAGAATAAAATAACTATCAAACGCCTCTTTCGAGCCGCAATCATGCCGATGCGCTGCCGCCCGACTCGCACAGATTAAACGCGGGTGAATCGGGTGTGGGGAGACGTCATGTCATGGCGCTCAGGACATATATCTATCGCTGTCTGCGGCCAATCCTGTGCAGTTACCGCGCTGCTGCGTTCCACATGATCCTCGGCCATGCGCGCGCGATTCTCTGTGTGGTCATATGGGCTTGGACAGGTATTGCGGGAATGACCCTGCCTGCGCCAGCGGCAGAGGCGCCGCG
The DNA here is from genome assembly GCA_007125005.1 of Natronohydrobacter sp. Classification (GTDB taxonomy): domain Bacteria; phylum Pseudomonadota; class Alphaproteobacteria; order Rhodobacterales; family Rhodobacteraceae; genus Roseinatronobacter. The sequence continues at coordinate 3,529 of SLDY01000133.1, read as the reverse complement.
CTTAATCGAGCATGCATTCACTTTGACACCGCGCAGGCCTCTGTTGGCGCATATGCGTTTTTGCTTGCTCTACCAAGGCCAATGTGACGCCTATCCAGACCGCCGCGCCCCCACCAAACGCAAGACAGAGCGCAAGGCAGAAGCGCTCGCTGTCAACCTGTCTGTCAACCAATCCATTCGACCAGTGCCAGATAGGGGCTTCGATTCCTGGGATATTGATGTTTCAGAGGGAGATTGCGAGGATTACGCGCTTCAGAAACGTGCCGACCTGCTTGCACAAGGCTGGCCAAGCGCGGCTCTTCGCCTTGCGATTGTCCGGACACGTCATGATGTGCCGCATGTCGTGCTTCTGGTGCGCATTGGAGCGGTCGATTATGCGCTGGACAATCTGCACGCGCGCATATTGCCATGGGATGAGACCGATTACAGTTTTCTGATGCTACAAGATCACACCGATCCGCGCGCCTGGCATGACCTCAGTGACATGCGGTAGCAAACGGCAATTCGTTAACCCTATCACAGAATATCTGCTCGCGACGCACAGCGATCCGGTTCTCAAAAGGGGCGTAGCGCAGCGACCGCTCGAGGTAGCGCGTTGTGTACTCAGTGCTAAAACCAATGGCATGTGAGAGTGTTGCGCGATGAAGCCAGAGATTGCCATCCATTGGCGCGCAGGCCAGCGCCTGCCCAAGCAATTCGTGTGTTATATTGCGTTGCAAAAGGTTCACGGGATCATTCGTCGGCAGGAACGGATCCTCACCTGCCTGCTGTGCGATAAGGTCATTTGCATAAAAGTGCAGCATCACGATTTGGCTGTTACGCAGGATCCCGCAGGGCGTTGCTTTATGCTGGTTTAGTACCGGACCAAGAACGACAAGGTCGGAAAACTCTGCACGCCCGCCCCTCACCTTTGCAGCAAGAGCATCGTAGCTGCGCATGGTCAGATACTGCTTCAACTCCAATCCGGTTTGCACCGCACTGATGATGAGGGCACCTGCGAAGATTGAAGAAGTCAGGGTAAATCGCATCTGTCCGGCTCAGCGATCAAGGAAATACCGTTGATAATATGACGTGTCATACTGATGAGCCTGATATGCACCGTATGCCTGCGCCTTTTGAGGATCGAAGAAGTTAAGAAACGCGCCGTAGCATTTCTCATGAATACGCGAATCCATTCGCAGAATGCGCTGTGCCAAACCCCGGTTGGTCTCGCCCCATTTAAAAATGAAGAAGAGCCCATCAAGCTTGTCGAGCATGACGCGCGCATCAATGACCGGGCCAAGCGGGGGCAGATCCAGGATGATGTAATCATAGTCCTGTTCAAGCTGCGCAAGCAAATCAGCCATCATTGCGCTGCCTAATAACTCGGATGTATTGACGACAGGCGTTTTTGAATTGGCAAGCAGGTGCAAACTGGTCCCTTGCACCCTTTGGCGGGCATCGCGCCAATCACATGTGCCCAGCAGGACATCACCTAACCCTGTCTCGAAGCTCTGTCCCGTCGCCCATGACAGTCCTGGGTTGCGGATATCAGCATCGATCAACATGACGCGAGCACCCTGTTGCGCCAGCAGCGAGGCAAAATTCGTGGCCGTGGTGGTTTTTCCTTCAACTGGGAAACACGAAACAAACCCGATTTTTGGCGGCAGTACTGTCTGGCCGTGTCGCAACATGAATGCGATTTTTCCCGCCCGCAGAGTCTCGGCATAATTTGATAAGGGATGATCAGAGGCGAAGGTTAGGCTCTCGGGCAAATGAACGATTTTTTCTTGCATCCCCTCGGCAGGGGGTAGCCCACGCGGGCTGCCTGACAGCCCCTTCAGCAATGGCAGCCCCCCCAAATACTCAAACCCGAGGTGATCGCGGATGTCTTCTTCAGACCTGATACTGTTATCACTCCATTCCCGAAAGGCTACGAGACCACCAGCGCTGAGAAACCCCAGAAAACCGCCAAGTGCGAGAATGAGCTTTGCATTGGGCGCGCTAGGGCCTTCAGGGGGCTGGGCACGGTTGAGAATGCGCGCATTCGAGACGGGGATTTGCTGGCGCTGCGTAGCTTCCTGGTGGCGTTGCTGGAAACTTGTATAGAGATCGCGCAGCGTTTCGATATCTCTCTCCATATCACGCAATTGAAGGAGCGTTGCTTGATCTGCGCCTACGCGTTCGCCTACGCGAGCCTGCGCGGCCTCCAAACTCGCCACGCGTTCGCGCATGGCCCGTAAATCGTCGTGCACAAGTTCGGCGCTCCGGCGGATCTCTTCAAACATAAGGGCCTCGATCTCCTGCAACTCGCGCAAACGGCGCTGCGTCTGGGCATGTTCCTGCCCCAGACTAACCGCCAAAGTGTTGTAGCTGCTCAGCACATCCAGATAGCGCGATCGTAGCCCTGATGTGATGCCTTGTGTCGCCGTCTCGCGCACGACAGCGGTGCTGTCTGCATTCATGACGATTTCGGCCAAGCGACGGGCGCGAGCTTCAAGCTCAACCTGTTCTGCGCGCGCGGCGACCAGGTTCTGGGACAGGCGCTCCAATTCTGCATCCGCGATCTGACCTGTATTTACACCGAAAAGGTCATGGTCTTCACGAAACTGATCAGCAATCAGAGTTACGCGCTCCAATTGAGCGCGAAGCTCATCACGCCGCGTCAGCAACCACGCAATCGCACGCTGAGAGGCCTCATCTGTCGCTGCAAGCTGATCCTCGATGTAAGCCTCTGCAATGCCATTTGCGATGCGTGCAGAGAGCAGTCTTGAAGGTGACGTGTAGCTTACGCGAAGCACTGCACTTCTGCGCACCGGAGTAACGATGATGCCTTCGCGCAACTGACGGACAGCGCGTTCAATCGCAAGCTGTTCATCAATGTTTGGTGTTTCGGGCTGCGGCAAGGTTTCGGCCGTGCCAGAAGGCAACGCACCCACAGACCCGCCGCGCTGCAGAACATGTTCTGTCACAAAGCGCCTGATCCGATTTATCGGGCCAACTCGTTCTGCAGCTGCAAAGAAAGGTTGCTCATGCAAGCCGAGATTCAGAACGGCGCGTTCAGCAATTTTGTCCGACCTCAGCACCTCGATCTCGGTATCGAAGTCGAAGCTGTTATTCCGTGCGTTTGTTATGCCAGTGAAATCCTGAAAGGTTTCCAGATCAGCAGATCGAAATGTATTTATCTCGACATGGGCAGTATACAGGCGCGTGGTTGTGGCGACATGTGCGATGCCAAGCAGCAGGCCAATCAAGCCACCCAGAGCCAGGATCTGCCAGTTGCGCCGAATGAGCGAAACAAGACGCGCAAGATCGATCTCGTCATCCGCACGATCACGCATGGAATCATGCACCCTGAATTCTGCACTGTTAACGCGGTTCATTTCGGCTCCAATGAACTGGCAGGAAAGATACTTATCGATCAAACCTCCCGCAGCGATCTGCATCGCTGCCGGGAATACGCGTGGCCGGTTCTGCTCCACTGCCTCTGCCTCGCAAAATCTCAGTTTGTGGGGCTGACATCCGAGGGTACCGTCTTTGGCGTGAAACT
>SLDY01000034.1 GCA_007125005.1 Natronohydrobacter sp. | reverse complement strand
GTCGCGCCGAACAGCGCGGCAGCCGGGACGGTGCCCCATTCATAGCCCATCCAGCTATAGCCCGCGTCGATATTGCCTTCCGAGACGTTCTCGAAGATCGACAGCGCCGGGACCACTGCGCCCGGTTCGGCAGTACGCAGATCGATATTGCCACCCGAGACAGCGCGCAGTTGGTCAGCCACCCATGGCATCGTGTCGCCAAGTGCGGTCAGTGTCGAGGCAAAGCTCATCGGCACCTGCCAGCGAACCCGTTCTTGTGCCGACACTGCACCAGCCACCAGGCTGGCCGTCAGTGCAGTCGAAATGAATAGTTTGTTCATCTTGTTCCTCCGGTTGTTGGACAACAGTCCCTGTATCCACCTCTGAACGATGGCATTCGTCAAGGGTAAAGCACATGCAAGACGAAATATTATTGCGCAGCTAGCGTTCATTCTGACGCAGCGCTCCTCCCTCATGAGGGTGGTAAAATATATTTACCAATTATGGCAAGTGTAAATTTTGACCTGGTGGCGCTAACGGGCTTTCACCATAGGATGAGGCAGCGGCGCTCAGTCACAAATTCACTGCGATATAAAGGTCTTGACAGATTGACCTTGGCGCTAGGTCGGGGCATCATTTTTCCATGACATTCGGTCCCTTGACGCGCCTCCCTACGCCATATGATGCCGCTTCCGGGGCTGACTTGCGCATGCTCTTCCCTCAAGCAGACAGTGCATTGGCAGATTTGATTGCTGGTGCCGCGGGCTGCAGTCCATATCTTGCAACTCTCATGAGGCGCGAACGGGACTGGCTCGAAGAAGCCCTTTGTATCGCGCCGGAAGAAAGCCTGCGTGCAGAGCTTGAGCCCTTGTCCGAGCTGGAATTGCCTGACTTGTCGCAAGGTCTTCGCCGCGCCAAGCGCCGGATCGCGCTGCTTGCCGCATTGGCTGATCTTGGCGGCATCTGGTCGTTGGATCAGGTCACTAAAGCGCTCACGGAGCTTGCAGATCGTGCTTGCGATGTTGCCTTGCGCGCATTGGTGACTGAGGAAGCGCGACGGGGCAAGCTGCCGGGGGTAAGCGTTGATGATGCAAGACGTGGCGCGGGTCTTGTGCTGCTGGCGATGGGCAAAATGGGCGCGCGGGAGTTGAATTATTCTTCAGATATCGATCTGATTTGTCTCTTTGATGAAACACGGTTTTCGCCTGATCATTACCATGAAGCCCGCGCGGCGTTTATCCGCGTGACGCGTAAGCTCTGCGGGCTTATTTCAGATCATACCGAGGAAGGGTATGTTTTCCGGACTGACCTGCGCTTGCGGCCTGATCCCTCAGTTACGCCGGTCTGTCTCTCGATGGAGGCTGCGGAACGATACTATGAAAGCCTTGGGCGCACCTGGGAGCGTGCGGCCTATATCAAAGCACGTCCCTGCGCAGGTGATCTTGATGCAGGCTGGCGCTTTCTGGAAACATTGCGCCCCTTTGTCTGGCGCAAGCATCTGGATTTTGCGGCGATTCAGGATGCCCATGATATGCGCGTCAAGATAAAGGCCCATAAGGGCCTTGGCGGTGCGCTTTCGCTTGAAGGCCATGACATCAAGCTTGGGCAGGGCGGTATCCGCGAGATCGAGTTCTTTACACAGACGCGCCAGTTGATCGCAGGTGGTCGCGACCCCGACCTGCGCAGCCCGCGCACAGTTGAGGCGCTTCGTGCCCTGGCCGAAAAAGGTTGGATTCCTCCCGACATTGCCGAGAAGCTGGTGGCGCATTACGTCGAGCATCGTGAGATCGAGCATCGCTTGCAAATGGTCCAGGATGCCCAGACACAGAAGTTACCTACAACAGCAGATGGCTTTGACAGGATCGCTCGGTTTGTGGGGGAAAGCGATACACATGCGTTTCGTGCCCGATTGGAAACGCGATTGAAGCAAGTCGCTGAGCTGACTGAAGGCTTCTTCACACCAGAGACAGCAAATGCCGACGAACCCGAACTGTCCGAGACTGCTCAGGAGCTTATCGCAGGATGGCGTAGCTATCCAGCTTTGCGGTCAGGCCGGGCCAAGGAGATCTTCAAGCGCGTGAGGCCTGTGATCCTGACACAGATGCAGGATGCTGCCGATCCCGAGGCCGCGCTGATCCAATTTGATCGCTTTCTAAGTGGTCTGCCGGCAGGCGTTCAGCTTTTTTCATTGTTCGAGGCTAATCCTCAGCTCATTGAGTTGATTGTTGATATTTGCGCGACTGCCCCGCGCCTCGCAGCCTATCTCTCTCGCAACGCGGCCGTATTTGATGCTGTAATAGGGGGTGGGTTTTTTACGCAATGGCCGGGCACGCAGAAGCTGCAGCGTGATCTGTCCGACAGGCTCGCCGAAATCGAGGATTATGAGCGCCAGCTTGACGCTGCACGGGTCTGGGCACGCGAATGGCATTTCCGCATCGGCGTGCATCATCTGCGCGGGCTCATCGACGCTTTCGAGGCGGGAACGGAATACGCTTCGCTAGCCGAGGCGAGCCTGGCTGCTCTCTGGCCAGTGGTCGTCGCAGAATTCGCGCGCAAGCATGGGGCGCCGCCGGGGCAGGGGGCTGCCGTGCTGGGGATGGGATCCCTTGGAGCAGGGCGGCTCAATGCGGCCTCCGATCTTGATCTGATCGTGATATATGATGCGGAGGCGAGCGATTTTTCCGACGGCCCACGCCCGCTTGACGCGCGCAGCTACTATGCGCGGCTGACCAAGGCGTTCCTCACTGCGATTTCTGTACCTACCGCTGAAGGTCGTCTCTATGAGGTCGACATGCGCCTGCGGCCTTCCGGTCGGCAGGGGCCGGTGGCCACAGGAATTGCGTCTTTCGAGAATTATCAACGTGATGAAGCGTGGACCTGGGAGCATATGGCGCTAACCCGCGCACGGCGCGTGGCTGGATCAGTTGCCTTGGGCGACCGGCTAGAGACGTTCCGGCGTGCGTTGCTTGCCGAAAAGTCAACAGGCGAGACGATCGCCCAAGACGTCACGGAGATGCGCGCGCGACTTGCCGCGGCCAAGCCTGCGCATGGGCTTTGGGATGCCAAGGCGGGGCCAGGGCGGCTGATGGATATCGAATTGATCGCGCAATTCTGTGCACTCAGGGCGGGCCATCACGCGCGCAGGGTGGAGGCGCAATTGCGTGCCGGTACAAAATCCGGGATCCTGACAGCACAATCCGAACAACAACTGCTTGAAGCCTATCGGCTGTGTTGGACCATGCAATCTACGGGGCGGTTGCTTGCGGACCAAATTTCTGACATTGCCGATCTTGGACCGGGTGGGCAGAAGTTTATCTTGAGTTCTGCAGGCGCAGAGACATCTGACGCCCTTGCTGAAACGCTGGGTGCACACTGTATGCGCGCCGAACAAGTAATCAAACGGGTTCTGACAAGAAATGTGTCAGGTTCTGGAGAGACCAAACATGCACAGCAGTCATGATCCGAAGGGTCTGATCCGAGAAAGTTACCGCATTGAGGGGATATCGGATGCCGAATGCCGTTCGATCCTGATTGACTGGGCGCTGAGCCTGCCAGAAGAAGCGGACCAGCGCGAAGCACTTGGCGCACTTCTGGACCTGCATGGGATTGCAAAGCCTGATCATCCCATGACGTATTTATTGAAAGCGGGGCTTGAAAATCCCGCGCCAAGGCGCGGGCGCAGACGGCGCGAGAGACAGAGCGATGCAGGCTGATGCCGAGCTTGATGCAATCGGGCTGCTGTGCCCGTTGCCTGTGCTCAAGGCGCGCAAGCGGCTCAAATCCATGCGCCCCGGCGAAGTACTCTGCGTCTTGGCGAACGATCCGGCCGCTGTGGTCGATATCCCGCATTTCTGCGCCGAGTCTGGCCATCAGCTTCTGACGACCGAGGATCGTAGCGACGCCACGGCCTATTTCATCCGCCACGCCTGATCTTCATCTTGCCTCAAATACTCCGGGGTGAATGGCCGGGCCTGCCAGGCCAGAGGGGCAGCGCCCCTTATGCCCGCGTGGCGAGCACTCGGGCCAGATCTCCATAGCCCGTAAACCGCCGCTCATAAGCCAGCCCCAGTCTTGCGGCACAATTCTGTGCCTTCGCATCGAGCTCGGAGTCATCGGTCTGGGCCTGATAGATCAGCCGTGTGTAGTTTCCGAACATCATCGGGATCAGTTCGGGATGGCGGTCAAACCCCATCGGTTTCCAGACGAAAGCCTCGAATTGCCGCACCAGAAAATCCGTGAGGTAAAAAGCCGTCATTTCTTCTTCCGCCTTGGCCTCGAACGCATCCACCCCCTCGAAAAAAGCATAGCAATGCGGCCCCGGCACCATCTCGACACCGAGCGCCTCGCATCGGGTCTGCAACAGCCCCCCAGTGCCGCAATCGGCATAAACCACAAAGATCTCATCATATGCATCCCGATAGGTCTTCACTGCCTTTTCAACCGCATCCGGGATGCGCTCAGGCCACAGATGCAGATTGGCGGGCAAGCACATCAGGTCCATGTGGCGCCACCCGTTCGCGGACTTCAATGCAAGGATCTCACGCGCAAGCGCCCCGCAGGCCAGAAGAAGGATCGTGCCGCGCCCCACAGGTGCGAACCCGTCTTCAGTGAGTGCAACATCATTCGGCCGCATCTGCCTTCTCGCGTGCTTTGGCTGCGTTCCACAGCGCGTCCATCTCCTCGAGAGTGCTGTCCCTCGGGCGGCGGTTCTCCGCAGCAAGTGCCGCCTCAATAGCCCGAAACCTGCGCGTGAATTTCGCATTCGCGGCGCGCAGCGCGGTCTCGGGATCAATCTCCAGATGGCGGGCGAGATTGGCCATGACAAAGAGCAGATCGCCGAATTCTTCTGCGCGTTCCGCGGGGCCGAGCGTGTCGCGCGCCTCGGTCAGTTCGCGTGCTTCCTCCACAATCTTGTCGATCACCTGATCGACCTGCGGCCAATCAAACCCGACCCGCGCCGCACGCTTTTGCAGTTTCACAGCCCGCATCAGAGCAGGCAGGCCAAGGGCCACATCATCAAGCACACCCCCGCGATTGCGCGCCTCGCGCTCGGCGGCCTTGACCTTTTCCCAATCACCAACCTGATCCGCAACGCTCTTGTCGCGGCTCTCATCGCCGAAGACATGCGGATGGCGGGCGATCATCTTGTCGGAAATGCCGCGTGCGACGCTGTCGAAGCTGAAAAGCCCCGCCTCTTCGCCCATCTGCGCGTGATAGACCACTTGCAACAGCAGATCGCCCAGTTCGCCCTCCAGGCCCGCCCAGTCTTCCTGTGCGATGGCATCCTCGACCTCATAGGCTTCCTCGATAGTATAGGGCGCGATCGAGGCGAAATCCTGCTCGATATCCCAGGGGCAGCCGGTCTCGGGGTCGCGCAGGGCGCGCATGATGGCGCGCAGGCGAGTGATGCTGCCATCAGGGGCGAAGATCAGCTTGTCATGCGGCATGGGAGACTCTGTCATACACCATCTGTTACAGCCGAGCGCTGTGCTGTCCAGCCCAAAGCCCGCGCGCGAGCATGCCCGCAACGAGGATCAGCGCCGCAAGAACGGCCCCCTGCACCAGCGCGGCACCGCCGATATTGGCGACCAGAATCCCGACGAGCGCCCAGAGCACGGCTATCCCGTATTCGGGCGCCTCGGGGCGTTGCCAGAGCATCACTGCAGCCACGGCAACTGCAAGAGCGAGCGCTATGATGGCAGCAAGCTCGGGTGAGGCGAGCCCATAGCCGCCCAGGGCAATCCCCAGCGAGACATGAGCTGCGGCTGTGAGCCAGCCAGCATATAGCGCGACCGGGGCTTGTGCCAGCCAACGATCCTGGGCAGGTGCGCGCAGCAGTGCGAGGGCTGCGAAAGCCAGCATCCAGAAGATCAGCACAGTGGCTGCAATCGGGTTGAGGCCAGCGACCCAGAGCCACAGCGCACCGGGGCCAAGGCTCAGGATGAGCGGGGCCTGCATCCGCAGCCATGCCGTGTCACCGCGGCGCGCCCATACTCCGTAAAGGGCGCTGATCGAGAGCCAGAAATAGATCACACTCCAGATCGCGAAGGCATAGCCCGCCGGTTGCACAGGTGGGTTGACCTGCGGCACCGGGAAGCGATCCGGCGCGAAGCCCGAAAACGGGTCCGTCACCAGTGGCGAGAGCACGAAAGCGGCTGTAGCCGCGAGGGTCAGCCAAGGGAGTGTCTGTTTCATGCGAGGATATGTAACCATTGCCGAGGCAGTTCCAAGCCCCGGCCAAACTGAAAACGCCGCCCCGAAAAGGGCGGCGCTGATGCAAAGCGGAGAGTGATCTCAACGATTTTCTATCTCGACATAATCGCGGCGCGGCGCGCCCGTATAGCGCTGTCGCGGGCGTCCGATCTTCTGCTCGGGATCGCCGATCATCTCTTTCCATTGTGAAATCCAGCCTACTGTACGCGAGAGGGCGAAAATCGGAGTGAACATTGCTGTTGGAAAGCCCATTGCCTCCAGAATGATGCCTGAATAGAAATCGACATTCGGATAGAGCTTCTTCTCTACGAAATAGGCATCCTCCAGAGCGATGCGTTCAAGTTCCTTGGCGACTTTGAGCGTTTCATTATCCTCAATCCCCAGAAGCCCAAGAACTTCGTCGGCGGATTGTTTCATGACTTTCGCACGCGGATCGAAATTCTTGTAAACGCGGTGCCCAAAGCCCATCAGTTTGAACGGGTCGTTTTTATCTTTGGCGCGGGCGATGAATTCTGGAATACGGTCAACTGTGCCGATCTCGCGCAGCATTTCAAGGCAAGCCTGATTGGCCCCGCCATGCGCAGGCCCCCAGAGGCAGGCGATCCCTGCAGCGATACAGGCGAAAGGGTTGGCCCCCGAGGAGCCCGCCAGTCGCACGGTCGAGGTCGAGGCGTTTTGTTCGTGATCGGCATGCAGCATCATGATCCGGTCCATGGCGCGAGACAGGATCGGATCGACCACATACTCCTCGGCCGGGACCGAAAAGCACATATGCAGGAAATTGCCCGCATAATCGAGGCTGTTCTTTGGATAAACGAAGGGTTGACCGATCGAATACTTATAGGCCCAGGCAGCAATCGTGGGCATTTTGGCAATCATGCGGATTGCAGCAACTTCACGCTGCCAAGGATCATTGATATCGGTTGAGTCGTGGTAGAAGGCCGACATGGCGCCGACCACACCTGTCATGATCGCCATGGGATGGCTGTCACGGCGGAAGCCGCGGAAGAAATACTGCATCTGCTCATGCAGCATCGTATGGCGCGTCACGCGCATCTCGAAATCTTCAAGCTCTGCCGCTGACGGCAGCTCACCGTAAAGCAACAGGTAACAGGTTTCGAGGAAATGTGATTTCTCTGCCAGATCCTCGATGGCATAGCCGCGATAGAGCAACTCTCCTGCATCACCGTCGATATAGGTGATGGTCGAGGAGCAGGACGCAGTAGAGGTGAAGCCGGGATCGAAAGTGAACACATCCGCTTGTGCGTAGAGTTTGCGGATGTCGATCACATCGGGGCCGACTGAGGGTTTCAGCACTGGAAGATCGATGACCTTGTCGCCCAGTGTCAGCTTAGCTGTTTCGCTTGTATTCGCCATTCCGCATCCTTTCCCAAAGGCCTGAGGGAAAGGCGTCCCGCAGGCTGTCCCAATTCCTGACTGACGGGCAGTGGACCGGTCAGTTCAGGTCGCTGCATCTGTAATGCGGCCAAGACTCTCGTCGCGGCCAAGCGTGATCATCATGTCGAATACACTCGGGCTGCTCATGCGTCCTGCCAAGACAGCGCGCAAGGGTTGCGCGATCTTGCCTAGCCCCAGACCATGTGCCTGCGCAAACTCGGTGACAACCCCCTCCAGATTTTCTCGATCCCAAGTAGCAGTTTGCAGTCGCGGCGTCAATTCTTTCAGTATACTACGGGATACATTATCAAGAGTTGAAAGCGCTTTTTCATCCTGCACAATTGGACGCTCGGTAAGAACAAAATGAGCCTTTTCAATGATATGCGTAAAGCTTTTCGCCTTTTCCTTGACGAGCGGCATTGCCTTCAGCAGCTCGTCACGCTGGGCTTCTGTAAGGGCGGGCGCGTCTGTCGCGGCAAGATAAGCCTCTAATTCATGCAGCAGTGCAGCATTTTCAGCCGCGCTCATATGCTGCGCTGTCAGATGGTCGAGTTTCTTGAAATCCAGCCGTGCAGGTGACTTGCCGATTCCATCAATATCGAACCATTCCAGTGCCTGTGCATCGGTGAAGAATTCATCATTGCCATGACTCCAGCCCAGCCGCGCGAGGTAATTCCGCATCGCTGCCGCCGGATAGCCCATGCGCTGATATTCCTCGACCCCGAGCGCGCCGTGCCGCTTGGAGAGTTTCTTGCCATCGGGGCCGTGAATCAGCGGAATATGCGCCCAGACCGGTATCTCCCAACCCATCGCGTTATAGACCAGCATCTGCCGGGCGGCATTGTTGAGATGATCATCACCGCGGATGACATGGGTCACGCCCATATCATGATCATCCACTACTACGGCCAGCATATAAGTGGGCGTCCCGTCCGAGCGTAGCACAATCATGTCGTCGAGCTCATCATTGCGGATGCGCACATCACCCTGCACCTGGTCACGGATGATCGTTTCGCCCTCCAGCGGTGCCTTAACGCGAATCGCATATGGCATATCGGGATGCGTGGCCGGATCCGCGTCGCGCCAAGGCGAGTGGTAGAGTGTCGAGCGGCCTTCAGCACGCGCAGTCTCACGAAATTCCTCGATCTCGTCTTGGGTGGCAAAGCATTTATAGGCATGGCCTGCGGCAAGCATCTCATATGCTACCTCGGCATGGCGCTCAGCGCGCGCGAACTGGCTGATGGGTTCGTCATCCCATTGCAAGCCCAGCCAATTCAGGCCCTTCAGGATAGCCTCTGTCGCTTCTGGGGTGGAGCGCGCGCGGTCTGTATCTTCGATGCGAAGAAGAAACTTTCCGTCACGACCCCGAGCATAAAGCCAGTTGAAGAGAGCTGTGCGAGCGCCTCCAATATGCAGAAAACCCGTAGGCGATGGGGCGAAACGGGTGATGACTGGCTGTGACATAGGCAGTTTTACTCTCTCGAAACTATTATCTGGCAGGGTTCTGCATTGGGTTCTAGGCAAGCAAAGCAGGCGAGACAAGAGTGCCAATTTCAGCGGTCTACGCAAGTTTACACTTGCAACCACTGACAGCGATTGCGGAGCAGCGCGGCCGCCTTGCGCTCTTCGTACCGGTTTTCCTCGGCATAGGGATCGGGAGCTATTTCGCATTGCCGCGTGAGCCTTCACCGGCGGGATGGTCGTTTATTGGCGTTTTCGCTGTCCTGAGCCTGATCGCCGTCTGGCGGTTGCCTGAAGACGTCTCACCACTTGCTGGGGCAGCAGTCCTGATCTGTCTGGGCATGATGATTACAGGCCACCGCGCCGGGCAAGTTGACGGACCTGTGTTGAACTACAGGTATTTCGGCCCGATCGAGGGGCGCATTGTAAAGATCGACCGTTCGGCGAGCGATGCGTTACGGTTGACACTGGATGAGGTCGTTCTTCAGGGAGTCTCGCGTCACCGGACCCCGGTGCATGTTCGGATTTCACTTCACGGCCATCAAGGCTTTATCCAGCCAGAGCCGGGATTGAGGGTCATGACAACGGGCCATCTCGGGCCGCCGCCGGGCCCTGCAGAGCCGGGTGGCTTCGACTTTCGCAGACATGCATGGTTCGAGCGCTTGGGAGCTGTCGGCTATACGCGCGTGCCAGTTCTGACGCTCGCGCCAGCAGAAGAGGGAGCACGCGGGCTGCGGGTTCACCGGCTCCGCATGCGCATGTCTGCTGCCATCCAGACACAGCTTCCCGGTGACGCCGGTGGCTTCGCAAGTGCCATTCTTACTGGAGACAGATCAGGCATCGCTCAGGACCGGATGGAAGAGTTGCGACGTTCAAATCTTGCCCATCTGCTTGCGATTTCGGGGCTTCATATGGGCCTCTTGACAGGATTCGTATTTGGAATGTTGCGCCTGTTGATGGCTCTTGTGCCCCCTCTTGCCTTGCGTGCGCCGACGCGAAAACTGGCTGCCTTGGGCGCGCTTGCGGCAGGGGGATTCTATTTGCTGCTATCAGGCGGCAACGTTGCTACAGAACGCGCCTATATCATGGTCGCGGTGATGCTGGTGGCCGTCATTCTGAACCGGCGTGCAGTTTCTTTGCGTTCTGTCGCCATTGCAGGAACACTGATCCTGCTCATGCGCCCGGAAGCATTGGTTCAAGCTGGATTTCAGATGAGTTTTGCTGCAACCGTCGCATTGGTCGCGGTCTTTCGTTGGCTCAGCGATCAAAGAGACTGGCGCGGCAAGATCCCACGATGGGCACGGCCAGTCGTCAGCCTTGTGATCTGTTCGATTGTCGCCGGTATTGCCACAGCGCCAGTGGCTGCAGCAAGTTTCAACCGATTGGCCGAATATGGGCTGATTGCCAATCTGTTAGCGGTTCCCTTGATGGGGGCCATCATAATGCCCGCCGCCGTACTTGCTGCAATGCTGGCTCCAATCGGCCTGCAGGGCTTTGGCCTTGCAATCATGAAACCTGCAATCGAGTGGATACTCGCAGTCTCGGCGCTTATCAGTAGACTGGACGGCGCAGTCATGCCGGTTGTGCAGCCGGAAGCAAGCGTCATGCCATTGTTGAGTCTTGGCACGCTCTGGCTTGTCATCTGGCAGGGACATGCACGCTGGGCAGGGGGGATCGTCATGGTCTTGGCGCTTGTGCTTTGGACGCAGACATCCCGTCCCACCTTGTTGATTGCTGCTGATGCAAGTGTGGTCGGGCTGATGCAGAATGGCAAACGCAGCTTGAGCCGCGCGCGTGCCGGGAGCTTTATTGCAAATAGCTGGTTGCGTGCTGATGGCGATGATTCAGATCAGCAAAAGGCACAGGCGCGCAGCAAGCACGACCCGCGTGCCCCTGCCGTGCATCTGCATGGCGCTGGTTTCGATGTTGTACATCTCGTTGGCCGAAACGCAAAAGACCTGTTGCCTGATCTCTGCCTGCCAGGCCGTATCGTCGTGATGACGGTTCCTGCGTCAGGAGGCCCATGCGAGATCATCACCCCACAGGATTTACGCAGCACAGGTGCACGCGCCTATGAAATCCGCCGTGGCGAGGCTTATTTCCGAAGCACGAGAGTGGTCAGCGGTCAGCGGCCTTGGACAAATCCGTGACAAAAAATGCCCCGGAACTGGTCCGGGGCAGATAAAGCTTGCGTGAGAAGCGGCGCAGTAGTTCTCAGGCATTGGCCTCGCGAATTTTTTCGGCCGCGTCCTTGTCGTAGGTGACACCTTTTGTGTCAAACAACTGATCGAGCTCACCCGACAATGTCATCTCGGTGATGATGTCACATCCGCCAACAAACTCGCCCTTCACATAAAGCTGCGGAATTGTCGGCCAGTCTGAATACTCTTTGATACCAGAGCGTATTTCCTCATCGGCCAGAACATTCACATCAGTGTAGTCAACGCCCATGAAGTTCAGCACTCCAGCCACACGGCTTGAAAACCCGCATTGCGGCATGGTCTTGGTGCCTTTCATGTATAGCACCACATCGTTCGTCTCGACAGTTTGCTTGATCTTGTCCTGTGCGGTCATTGCACGTCCTTTCAGGGCTATTACAGTCTTTATTCCGGAGATTTCGTTGTCAGCGCGAGCGCATGCAACTCGCCATGGCTGCCATCCATTTTGCCCTTGAGCGCCGCATAGACAGCGCGTTGCTGCTGCACACGATTGAGGCCGCGAAAACTCTCATCAATCACTTCTGCAGCGTAATGATTACCATCGCCTGCAAGATCCGTAATCGTGATGCTCCCTTGCGGGAATGCTTCTCGAAGCAGCGATTCCAGTTCCGATGCCGTGATTGCCATATGGTATCCTTGTTTATCTGGCCTTCTGGCCGCTCATGATCGAAACTAATCCTCGGAGAAAGCATAATCAAGCACTGCAGGCGGGAGTACGGGGGCAGGTCTGGGCATTATCGCAACGCCAGCAAACGCAAGTGGCGAAGCGGCCTGCGCGACAATGCAAGCGCCTTGGCGTATACGCGAAGCATCGCCTGATCATGCCGCCGTGCATGTTTAGCTTGCATGAAGGCAGGTGGCTTTTTGCGCGAAGAATTCCGAGCTCTGTCGGAAGGCTGCGCTATGCTAGCTTGAACCACTGCCCAAGAAACCAGAAGCCGCGCAGCAGGCGCAATCCTTTTTGCGGGTTGCTCTGATCACAGCACTTAGTTAGCTGAGATTGCCTTGGCGAAAGCGCCCCGATAGAGCGCAGAAAGCTCTTCCAACAGGGCTGTCTCGTCCCCAAAAGCCACTTTCTCACCTCCGAAGCGGCCAACCACAGCAAGTGAAACTCCAGCAGAACCCGCCTCAACCATGAGCGCCTCGGCTTGATCGAAACTGCAGGCGATCAGGTATCGCGCCTGATCCTCGCCAAAAAGGCTAGGCAGATCGGTTGCATCAAGGCTTACACCCAAGCCCGCAGCCTCTGCCATCTCAAAGGCGGCAAGTGCAAGCCCACCGTCTGAAAGATCTGTCGCGGCTTTCACAAGTACGAAATTGTCGCGCAGGAACGTGCCGTTGCGCCGCTCCATTTCCAGATCAACTGGTGGGGCATCACCGGCCTCGATCCCGCACGCCTCTGCAAGCAGCGCAGATTGGGCAAGATGGCCCGCGCTTTCTCCGATCACCAGCGCCAGATCGCCCTCCTCTGGAAGGCCACCAATCATCTGATCGAGATGTGCAATCAGCCCCACCGCGCCGATGGTCGGTGTGGGCAGGATCGGTTGACCGTCGGTCTCGTTATAGAGCGAGACATTGCCTGAAACGATGGGCATATCCAGCGCGGCGCAGGCTGCGCCGATGCCTTTGATCGCGCCCACGAACTGGCCCATTATTTCGGGCTTTTCCGGGTTGCCGAAATTGAGGTTGTCAGTTGTTGCCAGTGGCAGCGCACCAACGGCACTGAGGTTCCGATAGGCCTCCGCCACGGCCTGTTTGCCGCCCTCGAATGGATTCGCTCGCACATATCGCGGTGTTACATCACTCGTGAAGGCCAATGCTTTTTCGGTGCCATGCACCCGCACCACGCCTGCCCCAAGACCCGGTGTGCGGATCGTGTCAGCCATGACTTGCGTGTCATATTGCTCCCAGACCCATGCTTTATGCGCATAGGAAGGGCTGGTGATCAGGGCGCGCAAGCCGTCCATCGCGCTGATTTCGGGGAGATCTCCCAAAGCCTCTGGCGCGGGGGGAGCAATCCAGGGTCGATCATATTCGGGTGCGCTGGAAGAGAGTTTCGAGAGCGGCAGATCGGCCTTAACAGCATTGCCCTGCAATATCAGAAAACGGTCCTCGGCAATCGTTTCGCCGACGATGGCAAAATCAAGATCCCATTTCTCGAAGATCGCGCGCGCATCGGCCTCGCGTTCAGGCTTGAGCACCATCAGCATGCGTTCCTGCGATTCCGACAGCATCATCTCGTAAGCAGTCATGTCAGTTTCGCGTTGCGGCACATTATCCAGTTGCAGTTTGATCCCAAGGCCACCCTTGTCGCCCATCTCGACAGCAGAACAGGTGAGCCCGGCGGCCCCCATATCCTGGATGGAGATGACCGCACCAGAGTCCATCAGTTCCAGACATGCCTCCAGCAGACGTTTTTCGGTAAAGGGATCACCAACCTGCACAGTGGGGCGCTTCTCCTCGATGGTGTCGTCGAATTCGGCCGAGGCCATCGTTGCACCGCCAACCCCGTCACGGCCGGTTTTGGCACCAAGATAGACCACGGGCATACCGACGCCCGAAGCCGCCGAATAGAATATCTTGTCAGCATCCGCGAGCCCTGCTGCGAAGGCATTGACAAGACAATTGCCATTGTAGGCCCGATGAAACCGCACTTCGCCGCCCACTGTCGGCACGCCGAAGGCGTTGCCATACCCGCCGATCCCCTCCACAACCCCGCGCACCAGATGCGGGGTTTTGGGATGCGAGGGCTCCCCGAAGCTCAGCGCGTTCATCGCTGCAATCGGGCGTGCGCCCATGGTGAAGACATCACGCAAGATGCCGCCCACGCCAGTTGCAGCGCCCTGATAGGGCTCAATGTAGCTGGGGTGGTTGTGGCTCTCCATCTTGAAGATCACCGCCAAGCCATCGCCGATATCGACCACACCTGCGTTTTCACCCGGACCGCAGATTACCTGCGGACCCGAGGTCGGCAGAGTTCGCAGCCATTTCTTGGATGATTTATACGAGCAATGCTCGTTCCACATTGCCGAGAAGATGCCAAGTTCGGTGAAGGTCGGTTCGCGCCCGATGATTTCCAGAATACGGGTATATTCGTCAGGCGTGAGCCCATGTGCCGCAATCAGGGCGTCAGTGATGACAGGGTCGCTCATGGCAGTTGGTCCTTGCCTGCAAAGAGTATAATGCGCGCTTCTTAGGGCAAAGGCGAAGTGAGAAAAAGGGTCTAGCTTGTTTGCAATTGCCTGCACAGGCTATGAGCAGTGCTTAAAACGAGGGTTTGACGCGCAAAGGGATACGCAAAGGCAATTTTGTCTGACCCGTCCCGACATTTTGAAAGAATGACAGCGTCCGGGCGCTCGGGCTTCTTGCCGGAGGACCGTCGCAACCAGAATGATACGGCTGATATGGATGCCGCGTTTGCCTTTCTTTCTTCTGTGTCTATGGGGTTTGCAGATGTTTTTGGCAATCTCAGCCACCGCTCCATAGACGAAATGTGTAACCAGCCCCGCCCAAAGCAGGTTTTCGCGTGATGGCGCAGCCGAAAGGCGGCAGAAGATCCAGGCTCTGTCCTCCAGCTTAAACGCTGCGGGCAGACACACTCATGGATCTTGATTGACGCCATGCGCCGCATCCCTCCAGCCCCGACGTTTTTGTAG
>SLDY01000153.1 GCA_007125005.1 Natronohydrobacter sp. | reverse complement strand
CCTTGAAATCACCGAAATACTTGGTGATCGCCGCAGTCAGCGTCGTCTTGCCGTGGTCAACATGACCGATCGTGCCAATGTTAACATGCGGTTTCGAGCGGTCAAACTTTTGCTTTGCCATTTTGGCGTCTCCTCAAACTTAGGGTGTGATGAGCACTGCTCATCCTACAGGTTGTGGTAGGGTGGGCCTTGGCCCACCACACCGATCAGGCGTATTTCTTCTGAATCTCTTCCGAGACGTTCTGCGGCACCGGCTCGTAGTGATCAAAGAGCATGGTGAAGTTCGCGCGCCCCGAAGACATCGAACGAAGAGTGTTGATGTAGCCGAACATATTGGCCAGCGGCACGAAAGCATTGATCGCGATGGCATTGCCACGCTGTTCCTGCCCAGTAACCTGCCCGCGCCGCGAAGTCAGATCGCCGATGATCGAGCCAGTATATTCTTCCGGCGTGACCACTTCGACCTTCATCATTGGCTCGAGCAGTTTCGCGCCGGCCTTCTTGAGACCTTCGCGCATGCACATCCGCGAGGCGATTTCGAAGGCCAGAACCGACGAGTCCACATCGTGGTATTTTCCATCGAGCAGAGCCACTTTGAAGTCGATCACGGGGAAGCCCGCGAGCGGACCACTATCCATTACCGACTGGATCCCCTTCTCGACGCCCGGCACATATTCCTTCGGAACAGTACCGCCAACGATGCGGCTTTCGAACGAATAGCCCTCGCCCGGCTCGGTCGGCGCGATTTCCAGCTTCACTTCCGCGAACTGGCCCGAACCACCCGACTGCTTCTTGTGCGTATAGGTGTGCTCGATCTTGTGGCTGATGGTCTCACGATAGGCCACCTGTGGCGCACCGATATTGGCCTCGACCTTGAATTCACGTTTGAGGCGATCCACCAGAATGTCGAGATGCAGTTCGCCCATGCCCTTCATGATCGTCTGACCCGACTCGATATCGGTCTCGACACGGAAGGAGGGATCCTCGGCGGCAAGACGTGCAAGGCCCTGGCTCATCTTTTCCTGGTCGTTCTTGGTCTTCGGTTCGACCGCGATTTCGATCACCGGATCCGGGAAGGTCATTGTTTCCAGAACCACTGGCTTTTGCGAGTCACACAGCGTGTCACCCGTAGTGGTTTCCTTCAGCCCTGCCAGCGCAATGATATCGCCAGCAGCCGCCCAATCGATCTCTTCGCGCGAATTCGAATGCATCATCATCATCCGGCCAACCCGCTCGCGCTTGCCCTTTGTCGAATTCAGGATCTGATCGCCCTTGGAGATCACGCCCGAATAAACGCGGGTAAAAGTCAGCGAGCCCACGAAGGGGTCATTCATGATCTTGAACGCCAGCGCCGCGAAAGGATCATCGTCCTTCGCTGAGCGCGCGATATTGCGGGTCTCGGTCTCGTCTTTGGGATCAAAACCCATATAGGCGGGCACATCGAGTGGCCCGGGCAGAAAGTCGATCACTGCGTTCAGCAAAGGCTGAACACCCTTGTTCTTGAACGCGGAGCCTGTGCAGACCGGCACGAAATCCAGCGCCAGCGTACCTTTGCGGATCAGACGACGAAGGGTATCACCATCAGGCTCATTGCCTTCAAGATACTGCTCCATGACATCGTCATCCTGCTCAACAACGATCTCGATCATGTTGGAGCGCCACTCTTCGGCCTGATCCTTCAGCTCATCACGGATCGGCTGACGGGTCCAGCTTGCGCCCAGATCCTCGCCTTTCCAGGTCCATTCTTCCATCTCGATCAGATCGATGATCCCCTCGAGCTTGTCTTCTGCACCGATGGGCAGCTGGACCGGCAGCGGCGTCGCGCCGGTGCGGTCCTTGATCATCTTCACGCAGTTGAAGAAATCCGCGCCGATCTTGTCCATTTTATTAACAAAGACGATCCGCGGAACCTTGTAACGGTCGGCCTGACGCCAGACAGTCTCGGTCTGGGGCTCGACACCGGCATTACCATCCAGCAGGCAGATCGCACCGTCAAGCACGGCCAGCGAACGCTCGACCTCAATGGTGAAATCCACGTGGCCGGGTGTATCGATGATGTTGAAACGGTGCTTCTCGCCGATGGGCGTGGTTCCGTCCATCGTCTTTTCCCAGAAGGTCGTGGTTGCAGCCGAAGTGATCGTGATGCCACGCTCCTGCTCCTGCTCCATCCAGTCCATGGTGGCTGCGCCATCATGAACTTCACCGATCTTGTGCGACTTGCCTGTGTAAAACAGGATGCGCTCGGTCGTCGTGGTCTTGCCGGCGTCGATATGCGCCATGATCCCGAAATTCCGGTAGCGCTCGAGGGGGTATTCGCGTGCCATGATAATTGATCCTCAGGCTTGCAGTATGTCTTACCAGCGGTAGTGGCTGAATGCCTTGTTGGCATCGGCCATCTTGTGGGTGTCTTCGCGTTTCTTGACAGCGGCTCCGCGCGAGTTGACGGCATCGACCAGCTCTGCAGCCAGACGCTCTTCCATCGTATTCTCGTTGCGGGTGCGGGCTGCCTTGATCAGCCAGCGAATCGCCAATGCCTCGCGGCGCGAGGGGCGCACTTCGACAGGCACCTGATAGGTCGCACCACCGACACGGCGCGAGCGCACTTCAACCGAGGGCTTGATATTGTCGAGCGCCTCGTGGAACACTTCGATCGGGGCGCGCTTCAAGCGCTGCTCGACGCGGTCCATCGCGTTGTAAACGATCGATTCGGCCACGGATTTCTTGCCGTCGATCATCAGATTGTTCATGAATTTCGACAGCACGGTATCGCCGAACTTTGCGTCCGGCAGGATTTCGCGCTTTTCAGCAGCGTGACGACGAGACATCTGGGACTCTCCTTACTTCGGACGCTTCGCGCCATATTTCGAGCGGCGCTGCTTACGGTCCTTCACCCCTTGGGTATCCAGAACACCGCGCAGGATGTGATAACGCACACCCGGAAGGTCTTTCACACGACCGCCGCGGATCAGCACAACCGAGTGCTCCTGCAGGTTATGCTTTTCGCCCGGAATATAGCTGATGACCTCGTAACCATTGGTAAGGCGCACTTTCGCAACCTTCCGCATGGCCGAGTTCGGCTTTTTCGGGGTGGTGGTGTAGACGCGCGTGCAGACGCCACGCTTCTGGGGGCATTGCTCCAGATGCTGCGACTTAGAGCGCTTGATTTTTGGCTGCCGCGGCTTGCGGATCAGCTGCTGGATCGTTGGCATTCCGGTTCTTCCCGTTTCAACCCGTTTCACACGACGCTTGCGCGCCTCTCGCTTACCTGCGCCCCTCCTTTTCGGCAGAACGCAGAAAACCGCTTGCGTCCCTGTCAGGGTCGCCGCGGTGGAATTCCAGAGGATCGGGGCGCATCTGGCCCGGATCATGACCACTTCATTTTTGCTGCCTGCACCGGCCCGACCTTAGGGCCACGCTGTTCAGGTGCGTGGCGTATATGGGGAGTCGCCGGGCTTGTCAACAGGGGTCGGGATGATGCTTGCAGTAGCCACAGCCAGACGCATCTGGCGTTCGCGATATAGCGTATAGATCCCGGTGGCAACGATGACCCCGCTGCCAAGGAACGTCAGCGCATCGGGCCATTCATCAAAGACCAGCCATCCCGCGACCAGCGCAAACAGCAGCGCGGCATAGCGGAACGGGGCCGCGAAGGTCAACTCGCCCGTGCGCATGGCGAGAATTACGAAAATATAGCCCAGGATGATGAAGCCAGTGGCCCCGGCAAGCCAGAACAAACCCCAAACGGTTGGCATCGCCCATGTCTCGGTCACACTGCCTGCAACACCGAATAACGTGACACCAAGTGCTGCCGAGCACGCTACAAACACCGATGGCATCGAGCGGCCAAGCATTCTCGTCGTGAGATCGCGGATGGTAATCATCGCGACCGACATCAGTGCAGAGATCGCATAAATGTTAAAGCTTTCTGCGCCCGGTCGAACGATCAGGAGCACTCCACAGAAGCCGATGAGGATTGCGGACATGCGCCGCCAGCCCAGCGGCTCGCCGAGCACGAGATAGGCTGCAAGCGCGACGGAGAGCGGGATGACCTGCAAGATCGCCGTCAAATTGGCAATCGGCATATTGAAAAGCGCCAGCAGGAAAAAATATGCTGCCGCTGCCTCAGACGCAGACCGTATCGCAACCAGAACATGATCACGCTTCGTGAGATTGCCCAGTTCCGCACGGACCCGCCAAAGCAGCGCCGCAAAGAAAGCGGTCACGATCACACCGCGCAGCACAAGGATCTGGAACATCGGCAATTCGGCGCCCAGCAGTCGCAAAAACACATCATTGATCGTATAGGCCCCTGTTCCGGCCATCATGAAGAGCGCCGCTCGGATATTGTCGTCTTTCATGCGGATTGACTCATGCTTTTAACGCCAGCAATTGCGCGCGCGTGAAGGGGAAGTGCTGCGTCAGAATCTGATCCAGCTGCGCATCCGAATAATCCGGTCGCTCACCAGAGATCAGCGCGTCCGAGTCATTGTCGCGATGCACTGAACGAATGAAACGCGGGGTCAGCGCCTCGGTATAGACATTCCACCGCGTGTGCACGCGGCGGTGATCGGTCGAGAAGATCGTCGGTCGCGCGCCCACGGGTGCGATCATCGCCATCCCGATCCCCAGCGGCAGCTTCTCGATCACGCCAAAAAGCCGATTGCCCTTGTCGGAGAGTTCCAGAAAGAGACCATTGTTGAAGCACACCATCGCAGGGGTATCGGCCGGACCAAGAGCCGCCACACGCGGGCAGAGTTGTTTTTGCATCGCAATCGTGTCGCGACTGAAGGCGTCGTCATCATCCAGCCGCACTGTGATCAAATGCGTGGCCGCTGGCGCGCGCGCTTCCTCGATGGCGAGTTTTGTGGCCTTGTAGTTGTTATAAGGCGGTAATGCCACGATGCGGGAATCGCGCAGTGGTGCGATCAAGTTGGCAAGGCGAGCGCGAAACTCTTGCGGAAAATCCTCTCCGATCAGAACCGCCAACGAAAAATCCGGATCGGTCTGGGCCAGCAACGCAGGCAAGGTCAACGCCTCGAACAGCGCAAAGCGCCGGGAGAGCCGTGCAGGGTCGTATAGCGTTGCGCGGGTCTCGTCTGGGCTTTTCCGGTTCATCTTGAAACCGGCTTCCGCGAGATAGGAAAACCGGATCACGACAATGACCTGCGCGCGTGGGGGTGCTGGCATACTGACTCCTTCACATGTGCATCTTTTTGCCCGAGCCATCGCAGAAAGAAAAGCCCCCGCAGCAGGTTTGCTGCGGGGGCTTTTAACTTTGAAGGTCACTTAACTGATCAGTCGCCCCTTTTGCCGAAGACCTTATCAGCTTCCGACATGGGCTGCGGCTCAGGCGCGGCGAGTGCCGCTGCTGCCTCTGCCTCGGCGCGGCGCGCCTCAAGCACTTTGCGGTCACGCTCGGCGGCGATATGGCGCACTTTGGTCACAACGCCACCTGTACCCGCAGGGATCAGGCGCCCGACGATCACATTCTCCTTCAGCCCGACCAGATGATCGCGCTTGCCCTGCACCGAGGCTTCGGTGAGCACACGCGTGGTCTCCTGGAAAGACGCAGCCGAGATGAAACTGCGCGTCTGCAGGCTAGCCTTGGTGATGCCCAGAAGGATCGGCTCGCCCTTGGCCGGTTCAAGCCCGCTGGCAATCGCCTTCTCATTGACTTCGTCAAACTCGGCCTTGTCCACATGCTCGCCTTTGAGCAGCGTGGTCTCGCCCGAATCAAGGATCTCCCATTTCTGCAGCATCTGCCGCACGATCACCTCGATATGCTTGTCGTTGATCTTAACGCCCTGCAGGCGATAGACATCCTGCACTTCGTCAATCAGGTAATTGGCCAGCGCCTCGATGCCAAGGATACGCAGAATATCATGGGGGGCAGGGTTGCCATCCATGATATAATCCCCGCGCTGAACGAAATCGCCCTCCTGCACCGGGATATGCTTGCCTTTGGGCACCAGATAATCAACCGGCTCCAGCGTGTCATCGACCGGCTGGATCTTGATGCGGCGCTTGTTCTTGTAGTCCTTCTCGAAGCGCACATAGCCGTCGATTTCGCAGATGATGGCATGATCCTTGGGACGGCGCGCCTCGAAGAGTTCGGCCACGCGCGGCAGACCACCCGTGATGTCCTTGGTCTTGGCACCCTCGCGCGGGATACGCGCAACCACATCACCCGCCTCGATGTCTTGCCCATCCTCAACCGAGAGAATTGCATCTACCGACATCGGATAGGTTACAGGGTTGCCCTGCTCGTTGCGCACAGGCTCGCCGGTTTCGGCTTCCATCAGGATGATCTCTGGCTTGAGATCGCCACCTTTCGGCACCGAGCGCCAATCGGTCACGATCTTCTGGGTCATGCCGGTGGCCTCGTCCGTCTCGTCCCGCACCGAAAGGCCCGCAATCAGATCCACAAAGCGCACACGCCCGGAACTTTCAGCAATGATCGGCAACGTATAGGGATCCCACTCGAAGAGTTTCGCCCCACGCTCTATCTGCTGACCTTCCTTGACAAAGAGCTTCGAGCCATAGCCGGGTTTGAACACGGCCCGCTCGACATTGTTCTCGTCAATGATCGCAACCTGCATCGAGCGGGCGGTGACAACCAGTTCACCGGCGCTGTTCTCGATCGTCTGCGCATTGCGCAGCTCGATCTTGCCAGCGGCATTGGCTTCCTGGAAGGACTGGCTTCCACCTTGTGCAATGCCCCCGATATGGAAGGTGCGCATGGTAAGCTGCGTGCCCGGCTCGCCGATCGACTGCGCCGCGATAATGCCCACGGCCTCGCCCTTGTTGACCAGCGTGCCGCGTGCCAGATCGCGGCCGTAGCACTTGGTGCAGACACCTTCTTCGGCCTCACAGGTCAGCGGTGAGCGGATCTTGACTGTGGCAATACCCGCAGCCTCGATCATATCCGCTTCCCGCTCCTCGATCAGAGCGTTCCGCGTGACGAGGATCTCGCCACTTGCCGGATCCATCACATCTTCTGCCGCGACACGGCCCAGAATGCGCTCGGAAAGCGAGGCAACAACCTCACCGTCATTGACCGCAGCCTGCGCCGTGATCGACAGTTCGGTGCCGCAATCGTCGATCCGCACGATGCAATCCTGCGCCACATCAACAAGACGTCTTGTCAGGTAGCCCGAATTTGCGGTTTTGAGCGCCGTATCAGCCAGACCCTTGCGCGCGCCATGAGTCGAGTTGAAGTATTCAAGAACGGTCAGACCTTCCTTGAAGTTCGAGATAATCGGAGTCTCGATGATCTCGCCCGAGGGCTTGGCCATCAGACCGCGCATCCCACCCAACTGCTTCATCTGTGCAGGCGACCCCCGCGCACCGGAATGCGCCATCATGTAAACCGAGTTCGGCTCCAGCTCGCGACCTTCCTCGTCGCGGCGCACGGCCGAAATCTCGCCCATCATGGCATTCGCCACCGCGTCCGAACATTTCGACCAGGCATCGACGACCTTGTTGTATTTCTCGCCCTGCGTGATCAGACCGTCGAGATATTGCTGCTCGAATTCCTTGACCTGATCGCGGGTCTCGCCAACCAGCTCCCATTTCGCATCCGGGATGAGCATGTCATCCTTGCCGAAGGAAATCCCCGCCCGGAAAGCTTAGCGGAAGCCCAACGACATGATCTGATCACAGAAAATGACCGACTCTTTCTGCCCGCAAAAGCGATAGACTGTGTCGATGACATTCTGCACATCTTTCTTGCGCAGCAGACGGTTGACAAGATCGAAAGGCGCTTTCGCGTTCATTGGCAAGAGCGCGCCCAGCCGCAAGCGGCCCGGTGTGGTCTCGAAGCGGCGCAGCACTTCGTTACCATCCTCGTCAATCTGCTTGATGCGGCACTGAATCTTGGCGTGCAGATGCACCTCACCCGCAGCCAAAGCATGCTCGACCTCTTCGATCGAGGCGAAGATCATGCCCTCGCCCGTCATGCCCTCACGCATCATCGAGGTGTAATAGAGCCCCAGAACCATGTCCTGCGACGGCACGATGATCGGCGCACCATTCGCGGGCGAAAGCACATTGTTGGTAGACATCATCAACACGCGCGCTTCAAGCTGGGCTTCCAGTGAAAGCGGCACATGCACGGCCATCTGGTCGCCGTCGAAATCGGCGTTGAAGGCAGAACAGACCAGCGGGTGAAGCTGAATCGCCTTGCCTTCGATCAGGATCGGCTCAAACGCCTGAATGCCCAGACGGTGCAGCGTTGGTGCGCGATTCAGGAGCACCGGGTGCTCGCGGATCACCTCGTCGAGAATATCCCAGACTTCGGGGCGCTCTTTCTCGACCAGCTTCTTGGCCTGCTTCACGGTGGAGGACAAACCCTTGGCTTCCAGTCGCGAGTAGATGAACGGCTTGAACAGCTCCAGCGCCATCTTCTTGGGCAAGCCGCATTGATGCAGCTTCAGCTCCGGCCCTGTCACGATCACAGAACGGCCCGAGAAGTCCACGCGTTTGCCCAGAAGGTTCTGGCGGAAACGACCCTGCTTGCCCTTGAGCATATCCGAGAGCGACTTCAGCGGGCGCTTGTTATTGCCGGTGATGACGCGACCACGACGACCGTTGTCAAAAAGCGCATCGACCGACTCTTGCAGCATGCGCTTTTCGTTGCGCACGATGATGTCAGGTGCGCGCAACTCAATCAGCCGCTTCAGACGGTTGTTGCGGTTGATGACGCGGCGATACAGATCGTTAAGATCGGATGTCGCAAACCGACCACCGTCCAGCGGCACCAGCGGGCGCAACTCGGGCGGGATCACAGGCAGGACCGTCATAACCATCCATTCCGGGCGATTGCCGGATTCGATGAAATGCTCGACCACTTTCAGCCGCTTGATAATCTTCTTGGGCTTCAACTCGCCCTTGGCCTCTTTCAGCTCTTCGCGCAGGCGCAGGGCTTCATCATCCAGATCGATATTGGCCAGCATCTCGCGGATCGCTTCTGCGCCGATATTCGCTGTGAAAGCATCGGCACCATACTGATCCTGCGCATCGAGATACTCTTCCTCATTGAGCAACTGCCCATAGGTGAGGTCTGTCAGACCGGAATCGATCACGACATAATTTTCGAAATAGAGGATGCGCTCGAGATCACGCAGTGTCATGTCGAGCATGAGGCCGATCCGGCTCGGAAGCGATTTCAGAAACCAGATATGGGCGACTGGCGCTGCAAGCTCGATATGTCCCATGCGCTCGCGCCGGACCTTCTGCAGCGTAACTTCCACGCCGCATTTCTCGCAAACAACGCCGCGATATTTCATGCGCTTATATTTGCCGCACAGACATTCATAATCCTTGATCGGGCCAAAGATACGCGCGCAGAACAGCCCGTCACGCTCGGGCTTGAAGGTACGGTAGTTGATCGTCTCGGGCTTCTTGATCTCGCCATAGGACCAACTCAGAATCCGCTCAGGGCTCGCAAGCGAGACGCGGATCTGGTCGAAGGTCTTGACCTGGGCCAAGGGGTTGAACGGGTTTGTGGTCAGTTCCTGGTTCATCTGTCTATCCTTGAAAGGCTCGGGGGGAAGATGGGACGGGGCGACGGCCCCTTACCCTTCCTCCTCCGAATCCAGGAGTTCCATGTTCAGGCCAAGGCCGCGGACTTCCTTCACGAGCACGTTGAAGCTCTCGGGAACGCCCGCCTCGAAGTTATCCTCGCCCTTGACGATGCTCTCATAGACCTTGGTCCGGCCCGCCACATCGTCCGACTTCACTGTCAGCATTTCCTGCAGCGTGTAAGCGGCGCCGTAAGCCTCGAGCGCCCAGACCTCCATCTCACCCAGACGCTGGCCACCGAACTGCGCCTTACCGCCCAGCGGCTGCTGCGTGACAAGGCTGTAGGGCCCGGTCGAACGTGCGTGCAGCTTGTCATCGACCAGATGGTGAAGCTTGAGCATGTATTTCACTCCCACAGTCACAGGCCGCGCGAATTGCTCGCCCGTGCGCCCGTCAAAGACTATGGATTGGCCCGAGGTATCGAACCCAGCACGCGAAAGCGCATCATTCACATCGGGCTCCTTCGCGCCGTCAAAGACCGGCGTACCGATCGGTACACCACCCGTCACGGTCAATGCTGCCTCGACCAGATGCTCCTGCTCCATCGGTTCGAAGACCTCTGTGTAAAAGTCATCACCATAACCGATGCGCATGGCCTCGCGCACAGGGGTCATGTCGCCAGAGCGGCGATACTCTTGCAGCGCCTCGTCGATCTGCACACCAAGACCGCGCAGCGCCCAACCCATATGCGTTTCGAGAATCTGGCCCACATTCATCCGCGAGGGCACGCCCAGCGGGTTGAGCACCAGATCGACAGTCGTGCCATCGGCGAGAAATGGCATATCCTCAACCGGCACGACCTTCGAGATGACACCCTTGTTGCCGTGACGCCCGGCCATCTTGTCACCCGCCTGCAGCTTGCGCTTCACGGCAACAAAGACCTTGACCATCTTCATCACACCCGGCGGCAGATCATCGCCACGGCGAACCTTCTCGACCTTGTCATCGAACCGGGCCTGCAACTGGCGCTTCTGCTGATCATAAAGCGCATTCAGCGCCTCGACCTCCTGCGCCTCTGACTCATCGGCCAGCGCCAACTGCCACCACTGGCCACGGCTCAGGCTGACGAGCAGGTCTTCGGTGATCTCGGAATTCGACTTGACGCCTTTCGGGCCTTTGACAGCCACCTTGCCGAAGATGAGCTGCCTCAGGCGCCCGTAGATGTTGCGCTCGAGGATTTCCAGCTCGTCATCGCGGTCGCGCGACAGGCGTTCAATTTCTTCACGCTCGATCTGCAGCGCGCGTTCGTCCTTCTCGACACCATGCCGGTTGAAGACGCGCACTTCCACGATGGTCCCGTAAGCACCCGGCGGCAGACGCAGCGACGTGTCGCGCACATCCGAGGCTTTCTCGCCAAAGATCGCACGCAGAAGCTTTTCTTCCGGCGTCATCGGGCTCTCGCCCTTGGGCGTAACCTTACCTACCAGAATATCGCCGGCCTGCACTTCCGCGCCGACATAGACGATGCCCGCTTCATCCAGATTGCGCAGCGCCTCTTCGCCCACATTCGGAATGTCGCGGGTGATCTCTTCCGGCCCGAGTTTGGTGTCGCGCGCAGCGACTTCATACTCGTCGATATGGATCGAGGTAAACACGTCATCCTTCAGGATGCGTTCGGAGATCAGGATCGAGTCCTCGTAGTTGTAGCCATTCCACGGCATGAAGGCCACGACCACGTTCCGGCCAACGGCCAGTTCGCCCATGTCGGTACACGGACCATCCGCAATCACCTCGCCGCGCGTCACCTGATCGCCCACTTTCACCAGCGGGCGCTGGTTGATGCAGCTCGACTGGTTGGAGCGTTTGAACTTGCGCAGACGGTAGATATCCACACCCGGCTCACCCGGCTCCAGCATCTCGGTTGCGCGCACAACGATACGCTGCGCATCCACCTGATCAATCACACCGGCCCGGCGCGCCATGATCGCAGCGCCCGAATCGCGGGCTACCACACCCTCGATCCCAGTGCCCACCAGCGGTGCATCCGCCTGCAACAACGGCACAGCCTGACGCATCATGTTCGAGCCCATCAGCGCGCGGTTGGCGTCGTCATTTTCCAGAAACGGAATGAGCGAGGCCGCAACCGAGACAAGCTGTTTCGGCGACACGTCGATCAGATCGACCGAGTCGGACGGGTTGAGCATGAAATCGCCGCCCTTACGGGTCGAGACCAGATCATTTACGAAGCGCATATTGCCATCAAGCTGCGCATTGGCCTGCGCAACAGTGTGTCGCTGCTCTTCGGTTGCAGAGAGATAGATCACCTCATCCGTGACCTGCCCGTTTTCAACTTTACGATAGGGCGTTTCAATGAAGCCGTATTTATTTACCCGCGCGAAAGTTGCGAGCGAGTTGATCAGACCGATATTCTGACCTTCCGGTGTCTCGATCGGGCACATGCGGCCATAATGGGTCGGATGGACGTCGCGAACCTCGAATCCTGCGCGTTCGCGGGTCAGACCGCCCGGCCCAAGCGCAGACAGACGGCGCTTATGGGTCACCTCCGACAGCGGGTTGGTCTGGTCCATGAATTGCGACAGCTGGCTCGAACCGAAAAATTCGCGCACAGCAGCGGCGGCCGGTTTGGCGTTGATCAGATCCTGCGGCATGACCGTATCGATCTCGACCGAGGACATCCGCTCGCGGATCGCGCGCTCCATACGCAAGAGTCCGACGCGATACTGGTTCTCCATCAACTCGCCCACCGAGCGGACGCGGCGGTTGCCAAGGTGGTCGATATCATCAACCTCGCCCTTACCATCACGCAGCTCCACAAGCCCGCGCACACAGGCAACGATATCTTCAGGGCGCAGCGTGCGCAGCGTATCGGGTGCATCAAGCTGCAAGCGCATATTCATCTTCACACGGCCCACGGCCGAGAGATCGTAACGCTCTGAATCAAAGAACAGCTGGTCGAACAGCGCGGAGGCCGTGTCCACGGTGGGCGGCTCGCCCGGACGCATGACGCGGTAGATATCCATGAGCGCGCCGTCGCGATTCCAGTTCTTGTCGGCGGCCATGGTGTTGCGGATATAGGGGCCGACATTCACGCCATCGATATCGAGCACCTCGATCTCGGTGATGTCATTGTCGATCAGCACTTTCAGCGTGCCGCCCTTGACCTCGCCATCCTTGTCCAGGTCCCATGTCAGCTCATCCCCGGCCTCGACATAGATCTCGCCGGTCTCTTCATTGATGATGTCATGGGCAACGTAGCGCCCCACGATCCGCTCGAACGGTACCAGCAGATCGGTGACCTTGCCTTCATCGATCAGGTTCTTGACTGCGCGCGGCGTCATCTTGTCGCCCGCCTTGCAGATTACCTCACCGGTTGCGGCATCGATCAGATCAAAGGTCGGGCGCGTGCCACGCACACGCTCGGGGAAGAACTTTGTCACCCAGCCCTGATTCTTGCGCAGGCTGTAGGTAACCGTGTCGTAATACGACTTCATGATCGCATTCTGATCCATGCCAAGCGCATAGAGCAGCGTTGTCACCGGCAGCTTGCGGCGACGGTCGATGCGGGCGAAGACCTGATCCTTTGCGTCAAACTCGAAATCGAGCCAGGAGCCGCGATAGGGAATGATCCGGCACTGGAACAGGAGCTTGCCCGAAGAATGCGTCTTGCCCTGATCATGGTCGAAGAACACACCGGGCGAGCGGTGCATCTGGCTGACCACCACGCGCTCCGTGCCATTGACAACGAACGTGCCGTTCGGTGTCATCAGCGGCATGTCACCCATGAAGACATCTTGCTCCTTGATGTCTTTCACCGATTTCGCACCCGTATCCTCATCGACATCGAACACGATCAGACGCAGCGTCACCTTCAGCGGAGCAGCATAGGTCATGTCGCGCTGCATGCACTCGTCGATATCGTATTTCGGCTTTTCCAACTCGTATTTCACGAATTCCAGCGTCGCGGTCTCGTTGAAATCCTTGATCGGGAATACCGACTGGAACACGCCCATGATCCCCTCGCCATCAAGCGGCTTCTCGCTATCACCTGAGCGGAGGAAAAGATCATAGGAGGATCGCTGAATATCGATCAGATTCGGCATTTCCAGAACTTCACGGATCTTGCCGAACATCTTGCGGATACGTTTCTGGCCAACATAGGATGCCATGCGCGTCATCACCTTTCCTGGTCTTCGCGGGCGGGCGGGCTGTCGGGCCTCAGCCGCCGGCCGCTTGCGAAACGGGTGTGTGGTCCCATACCTGCGCACCTTCCCAACAGTGCGCTCCCGGACCGATCACTTTCCCTGGACAAAACTCTGCTTAGTTAAACCTGCACAAAGCCCTGTCCAGAAACAGCGACAAACTGGGGCCGGACAAGCCAGCCCCAGTCTTTATTACGAAGGGATCGAGATGCTGTGCATCCCGCCCGCTTACTTGAGCTCGACCTTTGCGCCAGCTTCTTCAAGCTTCTTCTTGATCTCTTCGGCTTCCTCTTTCGGAGCCTGCTCCTTGACAGCCTTGCCACCAGCTTCAACCAGATCCTTGGCTTCTTTCAGGCCCAGACCGGTGATGCCGCGGACTTCCTTGATGACCGCGATCTTGTTGGCGCCGGCTTCAACGAGGATCACGTCGAACTCGGTCTTTTCTTCTGCAGCAGGGCCTGCATCTGCAGCAGGGCCCGCCATCATCACAGCGCCGCCAGCAGCGGGCTCAATGCCGTATTCGTCTTTCAGGATTGTTTTCAGTTCCTGAGCTTCGAGCAGCGTGAGGTTCACGATTTGCTCTGCAAGTGCTTTGAGATCAGCCATTGTTTCGTTCCATTCTGTTCAGGTTTGTCTGTCCAACGCGGGCGCGACTGCGCCACGCGGGCCAAAGGTTGCTTAAGCCGCTTCGCGTTCCTCGATGGTCTTGAGGATCGAAGCGATATTCGAAGCAGGGGCGCCAATCGCACCGGCAATGTTCGAGGCAGGGGCAACGATACAGCCCACGATCGAAGCGATAAGCTCCTCGCGGGACGGCATTGCCGCCACAGCCTTCACACCTGCCGGGTCAAGTGCCGTCTCGCCCATTGCACCACCAAGAACCACCAGTTTCTGGTTGTCCTTGGCGTAATCCTCGACCACCTTTGCCGCGGCAACAGGGTCTTCGGAATAGGCGAGAACAGTCATGCCTGTCAGAAGGCCCGAAATGCTTGCGCAGGGCTTTCCTTCAAGGGCGATCTTGGCGAGCCTGTTCTTGGCGACGCGAACAGCCCCACCCGCATCACGCATGCGTGCGCGCAGGACCTGCATCTCGGCAACCGTGAGGCCCGTGTATTGTGCAACCACAACCACGCCAGAGCTTTCGAAGATCTGGCCGAGTTCCTCGACCACTTTCTCTTTTTGGGCTCTATCCACAGGGTCTCT
>SLDY01000080.1 GCA_007125005.1 Natronohydrobacter sp. | reverse complement strand
TGGAAGGAAATGGGATATCTGCCGCGCGACTGGCAGACCCGAATCGGCGAATAAGCCTGTCCGAAAGAACAATGACCGCGCCCTTACGAGGGCGCGGTTCTGTTCAGATCAGCCCTCTTTTGAGCAAGGATGCGCCGCATGAGCCAATCCCCACCGCATATCGATATTGATCTGGAGAAGGTCGAGGACGCCGGTGCGCGGAGTCACGGTCTGGATTTTCCGCGCACTTGGCTTTCCGACACGATCGAGGCCATATTGGGGTCGATCTCTTTCGTGCTGAACACGATCTGGATATTACTGGTGCTGATCATCGTGGCCAATGTGACTATGCGCTACGTCTTGGGCGTCAATTATGTCTGGATCGAAGAAGTGCAGTGGCACATGTATGCCGTGGGCTTCATGTTCGGGATCGGCTATGCGCTGATGCATGACAGCCATGTGCGCGTCGATGTGCTTGCCGCGAATTTCCGCCCCAAGACACGGGCCTGGATCGAGCTTTTCGCGATTGTCGTGATCATCCTGCCGATGTGTTATTTGATCATCAGCTACGGGATTCCCTTTGTCGAAGCGTCCTATAATCGGGGCGAGCGGTCCTCTGCCCCTGGCGGGTTGGCCAATCGCTGGATGATCAAGAGTGTGATCGTGCTGGCCTTCGGCTATATCGCACTGGCTGCCTTCGCCCGACTGTTGCGGGTCACGGCCTTCCTATTCAATTTCCCCCGCGCGCGGGCGGTCCAGTAACAACGCCGCGCATGGGCCTGTCGGCCCGGTCGCTGCGTGACTTTTCAAGGAAAACGGGATGGAAACGAACGAAATCCTCGTCGTCGGTATGCTGGTGTCATTCATCGCGCTGATATTTACCGGAATACCGGTGGCCTGGGCCTTGGCAGGGGTGTCGATCGCCTTCAGCTTTATTGCCATCTATGGCTTCGAATTGTTCGGCTGGGACACATATTTCCTGACCGACATGCGGATCTTCGGGATTTTCGTGCAGCGCATCTGGGGGCAGATGTCGAACTGGATCCTGGTCGCGCTGCCGATGTTCATCTTCATGGGGTTGATGCTGGAACGCTCGGGTGTGACCGAGAAGCTAATGGAGAACTTCATCCAGTTGTTCGGGCGGTTCCGGGGTGGTCTGGCGTTGGGTGTGGTGCTGATCGGGATCCTGCTCGCGGCCTCGACCGGGATCGTAGGCGCTTCGGTCGTGCTGCTCGCGCTGCTGTCCATGCCGATTATGCTGCAGCAGGGCTATAACAAGGGCTTCGCTTCGGGCGTGGTCTGTTCAGCAGGGACGCTCGGTATCCTGATTCCGCCCTCGATCATGCTGATCATCATGGCCGACCAGATGTCAGTCTCGGTGGGCAACCTGTTCATGGGTGCACTCATTCCGGGGCTGATGCTGGGGGTGTTCTATATCATCTACATCATGGGGGCGGCGACCTTTTTCAAGACATTGGCGCCCGCGCCTACAGATCTGCCCCCTGTTACGGCGAAGCTGGTTTTCGACACGCTCCTCGCAGTTGTGCCTCCGCTCTTGCTGATCCTGGCCGTTCTGGGCTCGATTTTCATGGGCCTTGCCACACCGACCGAGGCTTCGGGCGTGGGCGCATTTGGCGCAACACTGTTGGCGGCAGCCAATGGACGGCTATCCTGGGCGGTGCTGAAAGATGTGGGTATGAAAACCACGCTGACCACGGCCTTCATTTTCGGAATTTTCCTTGGAGCGACGATGTTCGCGGTGGTCATGCGCCAGCTTGGGGGGGACGAGTTCATCACTCAATCCCTGCGCTCGCTGCCCTTTGGCCCTTCAGGTATTGTCCTGACGATCCTGTTCATCGCTTTTCTGGCCGGGTTCTTCCTCGACTGGCTGGAAATCTCGCTGATCATGCTGCCGCTGGTGGCACCTGTTGTGGTGCTGTTGGGGTTTGACCAGATCTGGTTCATCGTACTCTTTGCCGTGGTGTTGCAGACCTCCTTCCTTACACCTCCCGTGGGCTTCTCGCTGTTTTATCTGAAGGGCGTGGCCCCGCCGAGTGTGACGATCATCGATATCTACAAGGGCGTCATTCCCTTCGTACTCTTGCAGATGCTGGCGGTGATGATGGTGTTTTTCTTCCCGCAGCTTGTGCTTTGGCTGCCCGATCGAATGCTGTAAGCATTCAGCCGCCCTCACATCATCCAGACCCCGGCCTCATAGGTCGGGGTCTTCGAATTGAAGTCATGAACTGCTGATGTTCTTCGATCCTCTGCTCTATAGCTTCGTGTTTCTTGGCCTGTTTTCGCCCGGGCCGAATGTGATCATGCTGACCGCCTCTGGAGCGCGCTTCGGGTTTCAGCGCAGCGTGCCACATCTCATTGGTGTGGTGATTGGTGTGGGCGTTATAGCAGGCGTAACCGCACTTGGCGTGGGCGCCGTGGTCTTGGCTAATCCAGCCCTTGCGATGGCTCTGAAGACACTCGCCGCAGGCTGGATCCTCTGGATGGCGTGGAGCTATTTCACCGCCACCCGCCGCCCTACCGCCGAAGCGCAGGAAATCGGACGTCCCATGACGCTCTGGCAGGGCGCATTGTTTCAATGGATCAATCCCAAGGTCTGGGCGGTTTCCTTCGCGGCTTCGGCAGGCTACGGCGCGGGCCTCGCACCACTGCAGGAGGCTGCGCGGCTTGCCTTGGCCTTCAGTGGGGTCAATCTCGGGGTCTGCCTGTTTTGGGCAGGTGCCGGGGCATTACTCACCCGGCTCTTGCAATCACCAGCGCGATGGCAAATCTTCATGCGGATCATGGCAGCGCTTCTGGCCCTTTCGGCGCTGATGGTGTTTTGGTGAGCCCTTGCCATGCGATGCAAATCTGATAGCGTCTTTTGATCAAATTCATCTGGAGGCAAGACATGGCTCTCGATCGCACCACCCCCAATGATCTTCGCGCGTTCTGGATGCCGTTCACGGCGAACCGGCAGTTCAAGTCCGCCCCGCGTATGCTGGTAGAGGCCGAGGGGATGTTCTACAAAACATCTGATGGGCGGCAGGTGCTCGATGGCACAGCCGGGCTGTGGTGTTGCAATGCCGGCCACAAGCGCCCGAAGATTGTCGAGGCGATCCAGAAGCAAGCGGCAGAGCTGGATTATGCACCTGCCTTCCAGATGGGCCATCCCAAAGCGTTTGAATTGGCAAACCGGTTGGTTGATCTCGCGCCAGACGGCATTGATCACGCATTCTTCGTAAATTCCGGCTCGGAAGCTGTAGAGACAGCACTGAAAATCGCGATCGCATATCATCGCGCGCGCGGTGACGCATCGCGCACGCGCCTGATTGGGCGTGAACGCGGATATCACGGTGTGAATTTCGGCGGGATCTCGGTCGGTGGCATCGTCAATAACCGCCGCCACTTCGGCACCATGCTGGCGGGAGTGGATCATCTGCCGCACACGCATATTCCCGAAAACCAGTGGTCCAAGGGCCAGCCCGAGCATGGCGCGCATCTGGCCGATGATCTGGAGCGTTTGGTCGCACTACACGGCGCCGATACAATCGCTGCCGTGATTGTCGAGCCGGTGGCGGGGTCAACAGGTGTAATTCTACCGCCGAAAGGATACCTGCAACGCCTGCGCGAGATCACGGCCAAGTATGGAATTCTTCTGATCTTTGACGAGGTCATCACCGGCTTCGGTCGTCTGGGAAGCCCCTTTGCGGCACAGCATTTCGATGTGTTGCCTGACATGATCACCTGCGCCAAAGGGTTGACAAATGGCGTCATCCCGATGGGCGCGGTCCTGACCACCGCGGCCATCCACGACGCCTTCATGCAGGGCCCGGAGCATTTGATCGAGCTGTTCCATGGCTATACCTATTCCGGCAACCCGATCGCGTCGGCCACGGGGCTTGCCACGCTCGAAACTTATCGTGAGGAGGGACTGTTCGAGCGCTGCGCGGAGTTGGCGCCCTATTGGGAAGAAGCCGTGCATTCGCTGCGCGGCAAACCGCACGTGATCGATATTCGCAATATGGGCCTGATCGGCGCGGTGGAACTGGAACCCATCGCAGGGGCTCCGACCCAACGCGCCTTCTCCGCATTCCTCAAAGCCTATGAGAAAGGCGTGCTGATCCGCACGACCGGTGATATCATCGCGATGTCTCCACCGCTGATCATCGAAAAAGCTCACATCGACCAGTTGATCGGGACGCTTGGCGAAGTGCTGGATACGCTGGACTGAATAATGAGCAAATCCCTCAAACGCGTGGCCCGCGCACTTCAGGACGCGGGCCTGCCCGACACAATCATCGAAGCGGGCGAAAGCCGCACTGCCGAGCAAGCCGCGCACGCCTGTGGATGCGCGCTGGACCAGATCGTGAAATCGATCATCTTCACTGGAGAAGACTCTGGCGCGATCCGCCTGTTTCTGACTGCGGGCGGCAATCGAATCTGTGTACAAAAGGCGTCAAGGCTTGCGGGCGAGCCTCTGGGCCGGGCAGATGCCAGCCTCGTCCGTTTGACAACCGGCTTTGCCATTGGCGGTGTATCACCGCTCGGGCAACTCTCGCCATCGCCGATCTGGATGGATCCGCGGCTTCTTGAGTTTCCGCAGGTATGGGCCGCGGCAGGTACGCCGCGCCATGTCTTTTCAATTGATCCGAAAGTGCTTATGACTTTGGTAAACGCACAGCCTGCGGATTTTGTGGAATGACCCTTCCCGACCCGGAGATGCAGCCAGAATTCTACCGTGATGTTCCCCTCAAGCGTGCACTCGCATGGGTGGTGGATCTGATTGTGACCCTTGCCCTTGCGCTTATAGGCTTGGTATTCACGCTTTTTATCGGCGCGTTCTTCTTTCCAGTGTTGTTCGCGGTTGTATCCATCGCCTATCGCACGGTGATGCTTGCGAAATATGGCGCGACATTTGGGATGATGCTGACAGCACTCAAATGGCGGCATCTGAACGGGCGTGCGCCGGATGCAACAGCAGCACTGGCCTATAGCGGGATGCATGCAGCGCTCTGGACCTTTTTTCCCCTCCAGATCGCGTCTATCGCGATGATCCTGATCTCGCCTTACCGGCAGGGCTTGCATGATTATATGCTAAATACCACCATGCTGCATAACATGGCGCCAGAATAGCGCAACTCACGCCAACCAGTCGCGAAACTCCGAGATAACCTGCAGGTAAATGTCGCGTTTGAAAGGTACGATGGCTGTGAGCATCTCATCGGCCGTGATCCAGCGCCATTGCGAAAACTCGGGATGGGCTGTTTCCAGATTGATCTGATCATCATGCCCGAGAAAGCGCATCAGAAACCAGCGCTGTTTCTGCCCTCTGTATTTTCCACCCCAGATATTGGGCACCATTTCTTTCGGGATATCGTAGCGCACCCAGTCTCTGGTTTCGGCCAAAGGCGCGACAAGATCAGGTGTCACGCTGATCTCCTCTTCCAGCTCACGAACGGCCGCAACACCCGGATTTTCTCCCGGATCAATACCGCCCTGTGGCATTTGCCACGCTGGCTGCGGGCTGTCGATACGCTGCGCTGCGAAGATCAACCCTTGCGGGTTGATCAGCATGACGCCCACACAGGGACGATAAGGCAATGAATCAACCGCTTCAGAAGAACTCATCGCTGGCCATTCAGCGCAGTCAGGCCACGCAAGATATCAAGCGCATAGGCGAGCTGGTAGTCTTCCTCCCGCAATTGCGCGACCGCCTCGGCCCGACGCCGCTCTTCATCCATCTGACGGCGCTCATCTTCGGACATATCCCGGTTATCCAACCGACCGCGCAGGTCATTTTCTGACCGAACGCGCGGAGCCGCGTCTTCTTCTCCATCCTCGATCGGTGCGCGGCGTGGTTGCTCCACAACAATATCAGGCGAGACGCCGAGTGCCTGAATAGATCGGCCGGATGGCGTGTAATAGAGCGACGTCGTAAGCCGGATAGCGCCATCGCCTCGCAGCGGCATAACCGTCTGAACCGACCCCTTCCCAAAGCTGCGCGTACCCACGACAATGGCGCGACGATGATCTTGCAAGGCGCCAGCCACAATCTCGGAGGCCGAGGCAGAGCCCGCATTGATCAGCACCACCATCGGTTTTCCATCTATCAGGTCGCCAGGCTGGGCATTAAATCGCTCACCTGCTCCCTCCTCGCGCCCGCGCGTCGATACGATTTCACCGCGCTCAAGGAACGCATCCGATACGCGAACCGCCTGTGTCAGCAGCCCGCCGGGATTATTGCGCAGATCCAGCACAACGCCGCCAAGGTTATCTATCCCGCCCAAATCGGAAATGGCCTCTTGCAGCCCGTCGCGCAGGTTGGGGAAGGTTTGCTCGTTAAAGGTTGTGACCCGCAATATAACGATATCGTCCTCGGTCCGCGTACGCACTGCTTGCAGGCGGATGGTGTCACGGATGATAGACAGATCGAACGGCTCTGCCACACCTTCACGCACCACTGTGATAATGATCTCGGAGCCAACCGGCCCACGCATCAATTCTACAGCCTGACCCAAAGTCAGCCCCATCAGCGACTCACCATCGACATGGGTTATCGTATCGCCCGGCTCAACCCCAGCCTTGTCGGCGGGCGTGTCATCCATGGGCGTTACCACCTTGATGAAGCCGTCTTCCTGCGTCACCTCGATACCAAGACCGCCAAAGGAACCGCGGGTTTGCGTGCGCATGTCATCAAAATCATCGGGCGGCATGTAGCCCGAATGCGGATCAAGAGACATCAGCATACCATTTATCGCTGCCTCGATCAGCTTGGCAGTATCAGGCTCATCGACATACTGATTCCGGATGCGTTCAAATACATCGCCAAACAAATCCAGTTGCTCGTAAACGGTCGTTGATCTGAGCCGCTCTTCTGCCAGCAGCGGTCCTGCAACCTGGGTTGCAAGCAATGCTCCGCCCAGAATGCCGCCGAGACTTGCCATTACGAATCTGTTCATGCGTTTGTCCTATCCTGACCATGCCGAACCGATAATCCGGGCTTGCCATCCTATCTCGTCTTCAACGCGCAGTGAATGCGAACCAGGGCTTTGGGTCAATGGGTTGACCGCGCTCTCGCATTTCAAAATAGAGTGTTTGACTTAGGTTGCCAGTCGAGATCTCAGTGGGCTGAGCTTCCGGCATGGTGCCGATCGGGGTTCCGACCGGCAGTATTTCTCCACTCTCCACCAAAACGGCCCCAAGCCCCCCAAGCACGAGCAAGATATCCTCGACTGGCTCCAGAATCACGACGAGCCCATGCCCTGCCAATGGGCCGGAAAAACGCACCGTGGCGGACCACGGACTAGTAACCAGCGCTTCGGGCAAAGTTGCGAGAACCATGCCCTCGCGCGCAATACCTGCTGCATCCGGCTGATTGAACGCATGCAGCACTCTGGAACGAACTGGCGGTTCAAGCTGCCCGCGTGCATCAAGAAAGCTGCGCGCAGGCTGCAAGCCCGCAACGCTGGGGCGCATGGCCAGTTCTTCGGCAAAGTCGCTCAGAGTCGCAGCGCTGCGGGCCAACGTTTCAAGTTGCGCAGGATCTTCCGAGAAACGCTGCGGCAACGGGCCACGATCTGATATGGCTTGTGACAACGTCACGCGCGCCTCTTGGACAGTCGCCAGCCCCTGTTCCAGCGCGAGCAGTCCGAACTGGCGTGCGCGGCGCACAGCACTGAGATCTTCGAGCGACTCGCGCAAATCGGCGACCTCGCGCGCCAGTTCGGGCGCAACATCTGACAAAATCATCGCCGCGCGCGCTGTTTCAAGAGCACCATCAGGATGCAAAAAGGCGATGCTCTCATCCACACGGTCAGTTGCCATCAGAACTGATAAAAGTCGCGAAAGCTCTGCCCCACGCGCAGAGAACTGCTGTGCCAACGCGGCTTCGTGAAGTTGAACCGCCCGCAATCCGTCGCGCAGGGTTACCATGCCATCTTCATAAGACTGGATGGTCTGCGTTAACGCTGCAATCTGATCGCGCCCGCTGATGGCGGCCTGCAAACTCTCATTCGCAGCCTCCAGAGCGCGCGCAGCAGCCATGGCACGATCTGCAGCACTTTCTGCTTGCGCGCCCGCCCCCAATGCCGACGCCACGATTAGCGGAAAGATGCGCCCGATCATGCGCTCATCAGGTTTCTGCCCGTCATCTCAGGGGGGTGCGGAAGTCCCATCATGGCAAGCACCGTCGGCGCCACATCTGCGAGACGCCCATCGCGCAACGACGCATGCTCCGGCCCACCAACCAGCACAATCGGCACTGGATTGAGTGTATGCGCCGTATGTGGACCACCCGTGTCGGGATCGATCATTGTTTCGCAATTTCCGTGATCGGCGGTCAGAAGCATCATACCGCCTGCCGTGCGTAACGCCTCAACCGCCTCGCCCAACTGTGCATCAACCGACTCGCAGGCGCGGATTGCGGCATGAAGATCCCCAGTATGGCCAACCATATCGGGATTGGCGAAATTTACCACGATCAGATCGTAACCCTGAGTGATAGCCTCAACAAGCTGCGCGCCGACTTCAGGCGCTGCCATCTCGGGCTGCAGGTCATAGGTCGGGACTTTCGGGCTTGCAGGCATGTAACGGTCTTCGCCCACCTCAGCATCTTCCTTCCCCCCATTGAGAAAGAAGGTCACATGCGGATATTTTTCGGTCTCGGCCAGACGAAACTGCCGAAGCCCATGAGATGCAACCCACGCCCCGAGCGTGTTGCGGATCGCACGCTTTGGAAACATCGCTGCAAGAAAGGCATTATGGGCTCGGGAATATTCGACCATTCCCAGAGATATCGCCCATGAGGGATCCTGTCCTCTGTCGAACCCGCTGAAACTTGGAGCACAGAGCGCGGCCATGATTTCACGCGCGCGGTCAGCGCGGAAATTCAGGCAGAAAATCCCATCTCCCTGTTTGGCACCACCATAGTTTTTCAAAACAGTCGGTGCGATGAATTCATCTGTCTCACCGCGGGCATAAGCGGCTGTCACGGCTTCGCTTGCATTGTCGGCACTGGTAGCGTCGGCACGGACAATCGCCTGCCACGCGCGCGCGACACGCTCCCAACGATTGTCGCGATCCATGGCATAATAACGCCCGATCACTGTGCCAATCCGCGCCCCTTCGGGCAGATCGGCTTCCAACTTGCGCAGGAAAGTTTCTGCAGATCGAGGAGGCACATCACGCCCATCGGTCATGGCGTGAATGATAACAGGCACGCCCGCAGCGGCAAGCACACGCGCGGTGACCTGAAGGTGATGCAGATGCCCATGGACGCCGCCATCAGAAACCAATGCCAGAAGATGCGCATTGCCACCAGTCTCAAGCATTTTTTTCGTGAATGCCAACAGCGCTTCATTCTGCGCGTAACTGCCATCCTCGATAGCAAGATCAATCTGGCCGAGATCCATAGCCACCACCCTGCCCGCTCCGATATTGGTGTGACCCACTTCGGAGTTGCCCATCTGCCCGGAAGGCAGACCAACATCCGGGCCATGCGTTACCAGTGTTGCACTGGGGCATTCCTGCATCAAACGATCAAAATGTGGTGTCTTTGCCTGAGCAACAGCATTCCCCTCATATTCGGGTGACAATCCCCAGCCATCCAGAATGCACAAAACAACAGGTTTGCTCATCGCGGGCCCTCTCTGTGGCGCATCGGAAAGAAGCTAGAGGCGCATCGCACCACAACGCGCCGTGATCATTTTAACCGCCTTATCCTTT
Organism: Natronohydrobacter sp.; assembly: GCA_007125005.1. Lineage (GTDB taxonomy): Bacteria > Pseudomonadota > Alphaproteobacteria > Rhodobacterales > Rhodobacteraceae > Roseinatronobacter. The sequence goes on along the minus strand of SLDY01000080.1, from coordinate 5,247 downwards.
TACCGGCGATTGCGTGCCGCCAGCAACTTCAAGCGCAATGCATTGAGCTGGATGAAGCCTGCAGCATCTTTCTGATCATAGGCGCCTGCGTCCTCTTCAAACGTTACATGTGCTTCAGAGTAGAGCGAGTGGTCTGACCACCGCCCGATCGTGCGCACATGCCCTTTGTACAATTTCAGCCGCACAGTGCCAGACACATGTTCCTGAGACTTGTCGATCAGAGCCTGCAGCATTTCGCGTTCGGGGGAGAACCAGAAACCATTGTAGATCAGCTCCGCATACCGCGGCATGATCGAGTCCTTCAGATGGCCTGCGCCAGAATCGAGTGTGATCTGCTCAATGCCGCGATGCGCTTCAAGCAAGATAGTGCCGCCGGGGGTTTCGTAGATGCCGCGCGATTTCATGCCGACAAAGCGGTTCTCAACGAAATCCAGACGCCCGATACCATGCTTGCGGCCATAATCGTTCAGCATCGTCAGGATCGTGGCCGGTGTCATGACAACTCCGTTGATCGCCACGGCATCACCCTGATCGAAAGTAACCTCAATAACTTCAGCTTTGTCCGGCGCATCTTCGGGATGCACAGTGCGCTGATAGACGTAATCAGGCGCCTCATCAGCCGGGTCTTCAAGTACCTTGCCCTCGGACGAGGTGTGCAGCAGGTTCGCATCCACCGAGAAAGGTGCCTCACCACGCTTGTCCTTGGCGATGGGGATCTGATGGGCCTCGGCGAATTCGAGAAGCTTGGTGCGCGAGCTCAGATCCCATTCACGCCAGGGCGCGATCACCTTGATCTCGGGATTGAGCGCATAGGCGGACAACTCGAACCGCACCTGATCATTGCCCTTGCCGGTGGCACCATGTGCAACAGCGTCCGCACCGGTTTCGGCGGCGATTTCTACCAGTCGTTTCGAGATCAGCGGGCGCGCAATTGAAGTGCCAAGCAGATAAAGCCCCTCATAGACCGCATTCGCCCGGAACATCGGAAAAACGAAATCGCGCACGAACTCTTCACGCAGATCTTCAATGTAGATGTTCTCGGGCTTGATCCCGAGCAACAACGCCTTCTCGCGCGCAGGTTCCAGCTCCTCGCCCTGCCCCAGATCGGCCGTGAAGGTTACAACCTCGCAGTCATATTCTGTCTTGAGCCATTTGAGGATGATCGACGTATCAAGCCCGCCAGAATATGCGAGCACAACTTTTCTGGGGGTGCGGCTATTGGCAGACATGGTATCTCCATTGCGACGAGTGGCCGTTTGCGCATGCGTCTATTGACTTCAGCGCGCGGCTGCAAGGGCTGCAGGGCTTTGCGGACGGCTCATATGTGCTATTGCTACCCTGTCAGTGAATGGAGGCGGCGGATGCATGATCGGTTGGAGCTTTTGCGGGCTGTTGTGCACCCATGGCATCTGGATCATTTCGGGCATATGAATGTGCGCAATTACGCGCCATTTTTCGATGATGCGACCTATCATATGTGGACCCTGCTTGGTCTGCCTTATTCCTCCATGCAGGCGAAGTATAATCTACATACAGTAACTGCTCAGGCCACAACCCGGTTCATTCAGGAGTTGAATGCTGGCGATTTGATCGTGATTGATGGTGTCGTGAGCAGAATAGGGACGCGCAGTTGTGGATTTCTGCTGAATATGCGCCATGCAGATACGGGCGAGCTTCACGCGAGCTATGATCTGGTTGAAGTGTTTTTCGACCCTGTAACGCGCCGCTCTGCGCCCATGCCAGACACGATCCGCGCGCGGCTGGAAGACTGGCTGGTCGCAACATGAGCAACTTTGTCAAAGCCGCGCAGCATGCTACCGCTGCCATGCGCAGCGTATTCCCACCGACACCTCTGCTGCGCAACGACTATCTTTCAGATCGTTTCGGAGCCGATATCTGGCTCAAACGCGAGGATCTCAGCCCCGTTCGCAGCTACAAGATTCGCGGGGCATTCAACGCCATGCGAAAAAGGCTGCAATCCATGCCGGATCAGCGCCATTTTGTCTGCGCCAGCGCCGGCAATCACGCGCAAGGTGTGGCCTTCGCCTGCCGCCATTTCGGTGTTCAGGGCACGGTGTTCATGCCTGTGACAACGCCACAACAAAAAATCATGAAAACCCGCAGTTTTGGGGGTGATCAAATCACCATACGGCTTGTAGGCGATATTTTTGACCAGTCTCTTGCAGCAGCGAAGGCCTATTGCGCACAGGAAAGTGCATATTTTCTTTCTCCATTCGATGATGAAGATGTGATCGAGGGGCAGGCCAGTGTGGCCGTGGAAATCTCGGCGCAACTTGAGCACGCACCAGACATTGTGATCCTGCCAGTCGGCGGCGGTGGGCTGAGTGCGGGCGTGACACGCTTTCTTGCCGAGAGTCGCGCATCCACAAAAGTGCGCTATGTCGAGCCATTGGGAGGCACCAGCCTTCTCGCGGCGCTGCGCGCTGGTAAACCCGTGACTCTGGACCGTCTCGACAGCTTCGTGGATGGCGCATCGGTCGCGCGTATCGGAGAACAGACTTTTGACCATTTACGGCACGTCGCCTCTGACGAAGTTCTCATAGCGCCGGAGAACCGGATTTGCATCACGATGCTGGAAATGCTGAATGTCGAGGGCATCGTATTGGAGCCGGCCGGCGCGCTCGCGATAGATGTGTTGCCGGATCTTGCAGGCGAGATAGCGGGCAAGACAGTTATCTGTCTGACTTCGGGCGGCAATTTTGATTTCGAGAGGCTGCCCGAGGTAAAAGAACGCGCGATGCGGCATATGGGCACAAAAAAATATCTTATGCTCCGGCTGCCACAGCGCCCGGGTGCCCTGCGCGACTTTCTCGAAATGCTCGGCCCTGAAGATGACATTGCAAGATTCGAGTATCTCAAGAAAACCGCCCGCAATTTCGGCACGGTCCTGATCGGGATAGAGACAGTGCGCCCGGAGAATTTTATCGATCTGTTCCAGAGAATGGACGATGCTGGATTCACCTATTCGGATATCACCGATGACGAAGTGATCGCAGGCTTCGTCATTTAACTGGCGCAGCTTTACCCAACTCCAAGGCGCGCGCGCCATTCCCGTAGCAACACCATGCAATCAAGATCAGCGCAGTTCAGAACTTCGGCTTTGATCTCTGCCACGTTTCCAGCATTTGCCACAGCGCGCTCGCCCAACGCGCAGTTTTTTGCGACTTCGCTGAGCCCGATATTGAGCGCAGCGCCTTTCAGAAAATGAAACGCAGCGCGCTGCTCTTCTGGTACAACGGCTGCCACAAGCTGCTCCCGTCCGGTTTTTATATCCAGAACGAATGCTTCCAGGATCTCGACGAATTGTTCCTCGCCAAAATCCTCATACAACTCCGCAGCACGCATCCAGTCGATCATGTAGCTTCCCCGAGTCCCTCCAAGCTCATGCTAGCACCAAATCCTTAACAAGGCATTGTCAGGGGCGGTTGTCTGGAACGCCCGCTTAATCACTGTTTAAGATTTCTATGCCATACCAGATCGCCAGCAAACCAATTTGAATAATCTCTACAGGCTGAAAAAGTGTTGACAAACTTGACGCAGACAGCGGCGCCACTCAGTGACGTCAAAACCGCGTTAATCGTGGATGACAGTCGCGCCCAGCGGCTCATTTTTGCCAAACATCTGCAAAGTTGGGGATATCGCGTGTTACAGGCTGAAACAGGGCGGGATGCTCTGGATCTTTGCTCGAAAACAACCTTCGATCTCATCCTTTCAGACTGGATGATGCCCGAGATGGATGGTCTCGCATTTTGCAGGGCCTTTCGGGCAATGCAGGGGGATAATTACAGCTATTTCATTCTGCTCACATCGATAAACGACAAGGATGCCGTCGCAGAGGGGTTGAATGTAGGGGCAGATGATTTCCTGTCCAAACCCGTCTCGCCCCCGGAGTTGCGCGCGAGAATCAATGCCGGCGAAAGGCTGCTGGCGATGGAACGTGAACTTCGCCGCGCCCGCGGCCAATTGGTCGCGGCGGTTGAAGCGCTTGATGATGCTTTTGTGTATTTCGATGCTGAAGATCGACTGGTGCTGGCCAATAGCAAATATCTCGAATTCTACCCTTGGGCTGCTCCGGCAATTGTGCCGGGCACACGATTTGAAGACATCCTTCGCCTTGGAGTAATGCAGGGCGAATATGAAGAGGCAATCGGGCGCGAGGAGGACTGGATTCGCGAACGTCTCGCCCTGCATCATGGCAACTTGCGCCAGTGCCAGCGTCTTGCCGATGGGCGGGTGCTGCAGATCGTGGAGCGTCAGACCGCAGATGGTGGCAGGGTCGGGTTGCGTGTCGATGTGACAGAATTGCACGCAGCGCGCGAGAATGCCCACAAGGCCGAAGCCTTTGCCCTGCAGCAGAACAAGGAACTGCGCAGAGCGCTTGATGAATTGCAGACACTTTATGATGCTGTGGACCGTGATCTGATCGAAGCGCGCAGACTGCAACAATCCCTCATTCGCAAGCGAGAGCACACATTCGAAGGCAGCGCTTTGTCTCTTATGCTTCAATCCTCAGGCCATGTAGGCGGCGACATGGTTGGCATGTTCCGAATCAACACGGATCGAATCGGAGTTTACGCGATAGATGTGTCGGGGCATGGGGTTGCTGCAGCCATGTTAGGCGCACGGATTGCAGGGCTGTTTTCCGGCGGTGACTACAACCAGAATATCGTCCTGAAGTATGATGCTGTAACTGGTGAAACCATCGCTCGCGAGCCGCATGAAGTCGCAACTCGTATCAATGAACTCATGCTCAAGGAATTCAGCACCGAAACCTATGTCACAATCGCCTATGCCGATTTCGATATCGAAACCGGCAAATTGCGAATGGTTCAGGCAGGTCACCCCCATCCTGCGATCCAGCGCGCGGATGGAAGGGTCGAGTTCATCGGGACGGGCGGGTTGCCTGTCGGGCTAATTCCGGAAGCGGATTTTGCTACCATCGAGGCTGATCTTGCGCCCGGTGACAGGCTGTTTCTCTACAGCGACGGCATTACGGAATGCCTCAATGCACAAGGCATCGAATTCGGGCAAGAGGGCCTAAGCGCGACTTTTGACAAGTTCACGAAAATTAAGGGCTTGGCCTTTCTGGAAGCATTGAAATGGGAATTGGCGCATTGGGCGGGTGAGGATGAGTTCGAAGATGACGTCTCAGGCGCATTGCTGGAGCGGCATCATCCCTCAGGCTGCGCGGCACATGACATCTGCAGCCATCCCGATCCGGTCTAG
>SLDY01000107.1 GCA_007125005.1 Natronohydrobacter sp. | reverse complement strand
GTCATGAAAGCCGCGGCATCGGAGGCCAGAAACTGCACTGCCTCCGCCGCTTCTGTCGCAGCCCCGATCCGGCCCATCGGTGTCTGATGCAGGATCTTGGCGCGATAATCCTCATGCGCGTGGATCTGATCCTTGAGATTGGCGCTCATCACACTGCCTAGCGCCACACCATTGATCCGAATCCGATACCGCGCAAGCGCCACGGCCATTGACCGGGTCATCTGATCGAGCGCTGCGGACGCGATGGAATAGGCCATCAATTCTGGCTGCGTGCGCCGCGCGGCGATGGATGAGAGGTTGATGATCGAGCCAATGGCGTTCTTGCGCTCCTCGATACCTTCGGCTTGCGCGATCATGCGCCGGGCAACCAACTGGCTCAGCTTCAGACTGTTGACAAGGTTCTGATCCAGAGCGTCTTTCACGGTATCGCTCTGATCATCGAGTGGATCGGAGGCGAGGCACTGGCGCGTTGCATTTACCAATATGTCGACCCGGTCATAGGCATCAACGGTGGTCGAGATGAGATTTGCCAGTGTCAGTCGCTCACGCAGATCCCCGGCAAAGAAGGTTGCTTGATCGTCTGCCCCAGCCAGCGACGACATTTCGGCTTTCAGGCGGGATTCGTCGCGATCCGCGAGCACGACCTTGGCGCCTTGCGCCACGAAATGCCGTGCAATGGCAAGGCCCACGCCATTGGCGGCCCCTGTCACGATAGCGGTCTTGCCGGCGATGGAAAAACTCATGACATGCTCCCTTAGCGGCGTTTGCGGGTTACTGTTGCGGTCTGCTTGCGCGGGGTTGAGGCTTGCCAGACACGGAAAACCGATGTTTCGGTCAGGATCTCATGGTTATTGAAAAGCTGCGCGAGCGCGCCCTCATAGGGCAGATGGCGATTGGCAACCATCCACAGCCTGCCGCGCGGGCCAAGCGCGCGCGCTGCGGCAGCGATAAAAGCCAGCCCAAGGGCAGGTTCTGCCTTGCGGCCAGTGTGAAAAGGCGGGTTCATCACGATACCCCCCATCGGCTCGGGCAAGCTGAAACTGCACGCATCGGCCCAGTGAAACTGCGCCCGTGGGTCAGCGATATTGATGCGCGCCAAGTCGAGCGCACGGGCTTCTGCCTCGATCAGATGCAGCGCCTCCACCCCCTTGCGTGCGAGGCAGGCTGCCGCAAGATAGCCCCAGCCTGCGCCAAGATCGGCAATGCGCGCTGGTAATGTCTCGGGCAGATGTTGCGCCAGAAGAGCGGAGCCCGGATCAACACCGTCGGCAGAAAACACGCCCGGCAGTGTGCGAAAACGGCCAAGCTCCGGGTCGGTAACCTCCTGCTCCACCGCGTGCCAATCGCTGAAATCCGCGCCTTCCGGCGCGAACCAGAAGAGCTTGCCATGCGCTTTGGAGAGCGATCCTTGCAGCGCGACGCGTCCGCGCACGGCTTTCATCACAGCCTCGATCCCGTCGGTCTTCTGCCCGTCCACAAGAACAAGCTGCGCGCCAAGCGATATGGCCTCGGCGATCAGCATGAGCCCCTCTGCGCGTGCGCGCGGCAGACAGACCAGCGCGACAGGAGCTGCGACAGGCGTGGTGCTCACGCTGAAGCCAGCCTGTGCGAAGGCGTCATGGTCGGGGCGAAACCCTGTCGCGATCCGAAGCTGCGCTTCCGCCAGTGGTGCGAAAGATTCCCCCGCACGCGGACGAAGCACAGCGACTGGCCCCTCGGGCAGTGTCAGGCCCTCGTCAAAGGCGAGTTCCAGACGCTGCGCGCGCGGGGCAGGGTCGTGATACAGAGGCGAAAGCGGTGACATGGGGCGCGCGGCGCCTATTCCTTTTCCAGCGTGCATTGCAGCGGGTGTTGATGGCGGCGCGAGAAATCCATGACCTGCGCCACCTTGGTTTCGGCCACCTCATAAGAGAAGACGCCCACCACGGCCACCCCTTTCTTGTGCACCGTGAGCATGATGTCAAAAGCCATGGCGTGGCTCATGCCGAAAAAACGCTCCAGCACATGCACAACGAATTCCATGGGTGTGTAGTCGTCATTCAACAGCAGCACCTTATACATTGGCGGGCGCTGGGTCTTGGTGCGCGTTTTTGTAACAACCGCTCCGTCATTCGCAGGCCCATCCGGATCCCGGTCGGTCATCTGTGGGGCGCTGGTCATCTGTATCATCGCTTCCTTGGAAGGCTGGATTGCTGGTGCAAAACGCAATATAGCGCATCCCATCGCGCTGAAAACCCCCTCACGCAAGGCCGCTCTGCGATGACCCGGATCACCACGATCGGTTTCGATGCCGATGACACGCTCTGGCATAATGAACGCTTCTTCCGGCTGACGCAGGCGCATTTCGCTGATCTTCTGGCCGATTATACTGATGGCGAAACGCTCATGGCACGGCTGCTTGAGGCCGAGAAGCGCAACATTGGCCAGTATGGTTTCGGCATCAAGGGTTTTGTGCTCTCGATGATCGAAACCGCGATTGAGGTCACCGAGGCGCGTGTGCCAGCGTCGGTGATCGCGGAGCTTCTGGCCGCAGGGCAGGAGATGCTGCGCCACCCGATCGAATTGCTACCCCACGCCCCAGAGGTGATTGCGGCCCTCGCGCCCTCGCACCGGCTGGTCCTGATCACAAAGGGCGATCTGCTGGATCAGGAGCGCAAGCTCGCGCAATCGGGGCTGGGCGAGATGTTCGATGCTGTCGAGATCGTCTCGAACAAGACCGCGCCAGTTTATGCCGAGATTTTCAACCGCCACGGCGACGGGCCGGAAGCGGCACTCATGGTCGGCAATTCGATGCGCTCGGATGTAATTCCCCCGATCCTGGCGGGCGGCTGGGGCGTGCATGTGCCGCATGGGCTGGAATGGGAAATCGAATGGGCCGAAACGCCGATAGATCACCCCCGCTTTCGCGCGTTGGCCCATCTGGGCGAACTGCCTGACCTGGTTGGCTGGATCGATGGCAGCTAACTTTCGCGCATTTGGTATTGCGCCAGAAATCAGCCACAATATTTTCTCAATGCTGCCTTAACATTGTATTAAAACACATTGAAAATTCATGCTTTTCCTGAAGCAAAGGGCATGTTACCCTGACTTCGGGCAGCAGATCCGCAAAATAACAAAACTGCGGGCAGGAACAGAGGCAAAGAATGCAGGCGCAATCCTTGCGAGCAATTCGCCATGTGCTGGCGATCGTGCTTATGCTGGGCGTATCAGCACTCGGGGTTCAGGCAGCCCCTTATGCCGCAATGGTCATGGATGCGCGCAACGGCGAAGTGATCTTCGCGCGTAATCACGACACCAGGCTGCATCCCGCCTCCCTTACCAAGATGATGACGCTCTATGTTGCCTTCGAGGCGATCAAGCATGGCGAAGTCACGCTTGATACACAATTTACCGTCAGCCAGCGTGCGGCAGGCACGTCCTGCGTCTGTCTCGGTCTGCGTCCCGGCCAGCGCATCTCATTACGCTACCTGATTCGCGCCGCAGCCCTGCGCTCCGCCAATGACGCCTCGGTAGTTATCGCAGAAGGCATCTCGGGCTCGGTCGAGGCATTCGCCGAGAGGATGACCCGCACGGCCCGCGCCATGGGCATGAGCAACACCACCTTCCTCAACCCGCATGGGCTCACTCAGCCGGGTCATATGTCCACCGCGCGGGACATGACGATCCTCGGGCGCCAGCTTTATTTCGACTATCCGCAATATTTCAACATCTTCTCGCGGCGCAGCGATCATGCAGGCGTGGCGACCGTGCCCAATACCAATCGCCGGTTTCTCGATGCTTATCAGGGCGCCGATGGTATCAAGACAGGGTTCACACGGGCCGCCGGGTTCAATCTTACGGCTTCGGCCAAGCGAGGCGGCAAGCATATCATCGCGACCATGTTCGGCGGCAGTTCGGCTGCGGCGCGCAATTCGCATGTGGCCGAGTTGATGGATATCGGCTTTAGCCGCGCGGCGACACGGGTAGCGACCCGCGCGCCGCGCACGCCAGCCTATCAGGGGCGCGGGGCCGTCGCGGTTGCGCAGGCCCCCTCCGCACCAGTGCGCAGCGGCGATGATGACCCAACCGCCGCCGCAAAGACGATCCGGCTGCAACTCGCCGTGCGCAAGAGCCCCCGTCCAGAGGCCCGACCGGTGCGCCAACCTGACGAGACACTGCTCATGGCTGTGCGCGATTCCGTCGATGCAGTCGTGACCGAACTGTCGACTGCCAATCTGCAGCAGCCTCTGGAGGCGGAACGCGATGATGCACAGGCAGCGCTTGCCCCTGACAACCTGCCGATGACCCCGCCCGTGCGGCCCGAGGCGATAGAGCTGGCGGGCGCTTCAGAAACCAATGCGGAGGAAGATGCCATTGCCGCAGCCCTCGCAATGGGCTTCACGCTTGCCGAGCCAGAGCCAGATGCACTTGCAGATAACAGCGAGGCAGTGCCAGAGACTTCCGATACAGAATCAGTAGTCGCAGAGGCAGCGCCGGAGATTTCAGAACCGGAGACGGAGCTTGCAGCCGTAATTCAAGAGGCGCCTGCCCCCGAAACCATCGCGGCTCACATCGCGGACGAGGCACCGGAGGCGATCAGCGAAACCTATGATGTTGCCATCAGCACAGTTTCCGACCTTGGCCTTGATGGTGAGGTCGAGATGACATGGATCGGTGCAGAAGCGTCTTTTCTGGATGACGGCCCCGATCCCAGCAGCCTGTTGCCAGACCTCGTTATGGCCAACACTGCGCCAAACTCCGAACCGCTTGAAATGGAAACCGGCATCATCCTGACGAGTACGCCGGTCAAGCTGCGCGAAGCGCTCGACGGGCAGGCAATTGCGCATGTGGTTGAGGCACATCTGCAGACCCCATCCAGTGCAGGCCATGAAATTATCTCGCGCGTGTCCACCTCGGATAGCGGGCGCATCTGGGGCGTATCATTGGGCCATTTCAACTCGCGCGCTATGGCCGAACGCAGCCTGATTACTGTCAAGATGGCCGAGGCGAACGCGCTGGGCAATGGCGTCAGCCGAATCCGTCAGACAAGCGGGCGCTTCGAGGCAAGTTTTGCAGGCCTGACCCAGAGCGAGGCCGAGCGCGCCTGTCTGCGGCTGCAGGCCCGCTCGATGGAATGCGAGATAGCTTATCCCTGATCCGCGCCGCGCATCTATAGCAATGGCCTGCGCTCAGAGGTTCCTGTAGTATCGGGCTCATGCCAAGCCTGTGCCGCGACTGCCTGACCACCTTTACCAGCGGGACGCGCTGTCCGGCCTGCCATTCGCCGCGCGTGGTTGCGGATGCAGAATTGTTTGACCTCGCCATTGCGCATATGGATTGTGACGCTTTCTATGCTAGCGTGGAAAAACGCGACAACCCGGCGCTGCGTGACAAGCCGGTGATCGTGGGCGGGGGGCAGCGGGGGGTTGTCACCACGGCCTGCTACATCGCGCGCATCCACGGTGTGCGCTCTGCCATGCCGATGTTCAAGGCGCTCAGGCTCTGCCCCGAAGCCGTGATCGTCAAACCGCGTTTCGAGGCCTATGCAGCCGCCTCGCGCGCGATCCGTGCGATGATGGAAGACCTCACTCCCGCCATCGAGCCGCTCTCGCTTGATGAGGCATTTCTTGATCTTACAGGTACGGCCCGGCTACATGGCGCGCCCCCGGCAGCGATGCTTGCGGGTCTGCTCCGGCGGATGGAGCGCGAGTTGCGGCTGTCGGGTTCGGTCGGGCTTTCGCATAACAAGTTCCTCGCCAAGATTGCTTCCGATATCGACAAGCCGCGCGGCTATTCCGTAATCTCACGCGCCGGGACAGATGCGTTCCTGAGCGGCAAGCCTGTGGGCATTATCTGGGGCGTAGGCGCTGCCATGCGGGCGCAGCTTGAGCGCGCGGGTATAGCCACCATCGATGATCTCAGGCGCTGGGATCAGGCGGAGCTGGTCGCGCGGTTTGGCGCGATGGGCACGCGGCTGTGGCAACTTGCCCGCGGGCAGGATACGCGCCGCGTGGCCCCGGACCGGTCTGTGAAATCCATCTCGAAAGAGACCACCTTCGCGCAGGATTTGCGCGATGAAGATGTATTGGACGGTCATCTGTGGCGACTCGCCGATCAGGTGGCAGCGCGCGCCAAGGCCAAGGGGATTGTGGGGCGCGTCGTCACGCTCAAGCTCAAACGCGCCGATCATCGCACCCTGACGCGCCGAATCACTCTGCCAGAGGCCAGCGCCTTGGCCGATGTGATCTACCGCGCTGCGCGCCCGTTGCTTGGCCAGATGCTTGACGCGGCCCCCTTCCGCCTGATCGGGGTCGGGATTTCCGAGTTGAGCGCGGGTGACGGTCATGGCTTCAGCCGTGACCTGCTCGATGCGGAGGCGGCCCAGCGTGCAGCTGCCGAACTGGCCGTGGACAAGCTGCGCGCGCGGTTCGGGGCCGATGCAGTGGTGAAAGGACGCAGCCTGCGCTGAGCCCGCCCACGCCCCGCCGCGACGGGAGGCTCCACCCACCCACCCCCGCCCCCCGTCGCGACGGAGCGTGGGCGGGCATGCGAAAGCCCCGCCGGGAGGGGCGGGGCTTTGCGAGGTTTCAAGCTGTGGTTCAGGTGTTGGAGAACTCCGGATAGGCTTCCATACCCAGATCACACTTGTCGAGCCCGGTAACCTGATCCTCGTCGCTCACGCGTACGCCCATGACCGCCTTGAGGATCAGCCAGACAACCAGCGACGCGGCGAACATGAAGCCGAAGATCAGCACGATACCGATGAGCTGTGCGCTCAGGGTCGCATCGGGATTGGTCAGCACGACAGCCAGCGTGCCCCAGATACCGGCAAACCCGTGCACCGGAATGGCCCCCACCACATCGTCGATCTTCATCTTGTCGAGCAACGGGATGGTCAGCACCACGATGATCCCGCCGATGGCACCGATCAGTGTGGCCATGCCCAGACCCGGGGTCAGAGGCTCGGCGGTGATCGATACCAGCCCGGCCAGCGCGCCATTGAGCACCATGGTCAGGTCGGGCTTCTTGTAGAGGATCGTGGACATGATCAGCGCGGCCACCGCACCGCCCGAGGCTGCGAGGTTGGTGTTGGCGAAGATGCGGCTGACGTCAGCGACATCGGCAATGGTGCCCATGGCAAGCTGCGAGCCGCCATTAAAGCCGAACCAGCCGAACCACAGGATGAACATGCCCAATGTGGCCAGCGGCAGGTTTGAGCCGGGCATGACGTTGACCTTGCCATCCTTGCTGTATTTGCCATAGCGCGACCCCACGATGAGCGCGCCAGCCAGAGCGGCCGAAGCACCAGCGCCATGAACGATGGACGAGCCAGCGAAGTCGAGGAAGCCCAGCTCATCAAGGAAGCCTTCGCCCCAGCTCCAGGATGCCTGGATCGGGTAGATGATGCCAGTGAGCACGACCACGAAGATCAGGAAGGGGAACAGCTTCACGCGCTCGGCGACTGCACCCGACACGATCGAGGCGGTGGCAGCACAGAACATGAGCTGGAAGATGAAATCCGATCCGATGGAGGCATATTCGATATCATCGACCTCATCGAGCCCGACGCCGACAGGTTCCAGCACGGTTGGCGAAATGCCACCCAGCCAGCCCTCGATCACCCAATCACCCAGCGGGTACATCAGGTTGAAGCCGACAACGAAATAGGCAATCCCTGCGAGCGAGAAGAGCGCCACGTTCTTTGTGGCCTGCATCGCAGCATTCTTCGAGCGCACAAGGCCCGTCTCCAGCATGCAAAAGCCTGCAGCCATGAAGAATACCAGAAACCCGCCAATGAGAAACAGCAGCGAGTTCATGATGAACACCATCTCGGTGTTCAGCGCGGTTATGGCTTCAAGCGCATCGACCGCTTCTTCGGCTTCTTGCGCAAGCCCTAGGCTGGGCAGCAATACTGCCGCAGCGGCGAGCGGGAGTAGTCTTTTCAGTTGCATGGTTTTCTGTCCTTCCTGAAATCTTGCCGCAAAGGGCTCAGAGCGCGTCATCGCCGGTCTCGCCGGTGCGCACGCGGGTTGCTGCTGCCAGATCAAGTACGAAAATCTTGCCATCGCCGATCTTGTCGGTGCGCGCGGTCTTTTGCAGGGTGTCAACAACCTGATCGACCATCGCATCGGATACGGCGATTTCGAGCTTCAGCTTGGGAACGAAATTCACGGCATATTCAGCGCCGCGATAGATCTCGGTATGGCCCGATTGCGCGCCAAACCCCTTGATTTCTGTCACCATCATGCCGCGCACGCCGACCGAGGTCAGCGCTTCGCGAACCTCTTCCAGCTTGAACGGTTTGATTGCCGCGATGATGTATTTCACAGCGTATCCCCTTTCTTTTGAGCGAGAGGCCCCGTGGCCCGCACATCGCAATCAGCAGGGGGAACGCTGCGAGTCTCAATATTTTCAGATGCGTTCAGGCACGCTGTGACAGTGAATTGGAAAAATATGTGCACAAAAAAGTGCCATTGCTTAATAAATAGGCGAATGCGCGATGCGTCGGTCAAGATTTGCCGTGCAATTTCTCGCGATTATGATGGTATTGAGGTGGTATTGATGGCAAAAAAGCGGAATTAGAGCGCAGGTGCATAGTGCAGGGTAAAGGCCTTGCGAAAAACAGGTTGAGTTGATGAGCAGTTCAGGCCGACGCGGGCGCAAGCTGGTCGCAGAGCGGCGCGTTTCCAAGGCGCCAGCGCCCTCCAGAACCCCTGCGCGCGCGAAATCTGCGCGAAACGCCACACGTGCGCAGCGCAAAGGCGGCAATTTCGTCACGCGTTTCATCCGGGGCACGCTCAGGCTCATCTGGCGGTTGGTCTGGGGGCTGACATGGCGGCTTGGCGCGACAGTCGCGTTGTTGCTCTTTCTGGCCAGCGCGTATTTTTACATGACGATGCCTCCGTTTAACGATCTGCTCGATAATCGAGCGCGCGGGTCCGTGACGATGCTCGATCAGAACGAGAACGTCTTTGCCTGGCGTGGTGAGACTTTTGGCGGGATCATCACCACAGACACTGTCTCGCCGCATCTCAAGAATGCCATCATCGCAACCGAGGACCGGCGCTTCTACTGGCATTTCGGGGTTTCCCCGCGCGGTATCGCAGGCGCGATCCGCTCGAATATGCAATCCGGGCGCGGTGCCTTTGCAGGCGCGGGCGGTTCGACTATCACGCAGCAGGTGGCAAAGCTGCTCTGCCTCGGTGTACCATTCGACCCCGATCAATGGGCGTCCGAAGCTGCCTATGAGGCCGATTGCCGCCGCGGCACAGTCTGGCGCAAGATCCAGGAACTGCCTTATGCTTTTGCGCTCGAGGCTCGCTTTTCGAAGGATGAGATCCTCACGATCTACATGAACCGCGCTTTCCTCGGTGCAGGATCGCGCGGCTTCGAGGCCGCATCGCAGCGTTATTTCGGTCGCTCCGCAACCGAGGTCGGCCCTGCCGAGGCGGCAATGCTGGCCGGGCTTCTGGTCGCGCCGTCGTTCTATGCGCCTACCCGTAATCTGCGCCGCGCGCAGGATCGCGCCAATGTCGTGATCGGCCTGATGCATGAACAGGGGTATCTGACCGAATACCAGTTCGCCGAGGCACGCTCCTATCCTGCCACGCTTTCCGAAAGCGCCGAGGCGCAGCGCGGTATTCATTTCGCTGATTGGCTCATGCAGTCCGGGCCGAGCTTCCTGACCCGAGACACCACAGAAGATGTGATGATAAGCACAACCTTCGATCCGCGTATTCAGGCTGCTGCAGAAGAGGCCGTGACACATGTCTTCGAGAACCGTGTGCGCGAGGGCTCCGAAGCGGAAGTGGCCGTGGTGGTGATGTCCGCCGATGGCGCAGTGCGCGGCATGGTGGGCGGCCGCAGGCCGTCAGTCGGCGGGTTCAACCGCGCGACACAGGCGATGCGCCAGACCGGCTCGGCCTTCAAACCCTTTCTCTTTGCTGCGGCCCTCGAAAACGGGTTCGAGCCATACGATATCGTCGAAGATGCACCGCTGACGATCAATATCCCCGGCTCCGGCCCGTGGTCGCCGCGAAACTACGACAATGAATTCCACGGGTTCGTGACACTGACCGAGGCGCTTGCGCGCTCGCTCAACACCCCCGCTGTGCGCATATCCGAGGCCATGGGCCGCGACCGCGTGCGTGAGGTGGCCAATCAGTTTGGCTTGCATAGCGATCTTGCCGAGGGCCCTGCACTTGCGCTCGGAGCCTCTGAAGCCAGCCTTCTGGAGATGACCGCCGCTTATGCAGGTATCCTGAACGGGGGCAGCGCCGTGCGCCCCTTCGGGATAAAGCAATTGCGCCTTCTGGGTGATGATGAGCCCCTCTTCAGGGCCGGCAGCGGGATTGGTGACCGGGTAATCCCGGAACGATCCGCGCAGATTCTCACATGGATGATGACGCGTGTCATTTCCGAGGGCACAGGCGGGCGGGCGCGGCTTGATGGCTGGCAGGTGGCGGGAAAGACCGGCACGACGCAGGCCGCACGCGATGCGTGGTTCATCGGCTTCACAGCGGATTATGTTGCCGGCGTCTGGATGGGCTATGATGACAACTCACCTCTGCGTGGTGTGACAGGTGGCGGCCTACCGGCAGAGATCTGGCGCGAGACCATGCTGCGCGTGCATGATGGCCTGACCCCGCGCCCATTGCCAATGCTGGAGCCCGAACGCCCGATCATGGAGGCCCCCCGCACCTCTGCCCCTCCCGCACAAGCTCAAGGCGCGCCGAGAAGTCAGTCCGGTGGGTCGCTGGAAGACACGATCCGAGGCGTTCTCGGCTCCATTTTCGGTGGTAACTAGCGCCTTGTGCACTGGTTTGCACTCACGCGCCTGACTCGAGTTTAGTGTGATGAAACGTTTTCATCCGCAAAGCCGGTGTCCGCTCATGCGCAACACCAAGCGCCGTTTGCCGCGAAATTCTTAGCCGCTGATCAATGCGCCAAGGCGCAAGCGCAAGGTATCGATTGCCATCACATAACTGGTCATTATGGGTTCGCTGGCAGGGATCAGATTCACGATCGCCGGAGCTTGCGTGTAAAGCAGGATGAGCACTGCGGCGATGAGCAGCGGGATGCTCAGGCCGCGCAGAAAGCCACGGCGCGTCTCTGCCGCAGTGGCCGGCAACTCAAACCCGCTTCCATCACGCGCTTTGCTGCTTTCCAGCGGATCGAGTGATTTGCTGATATCCTCGATATCCGGGAATGCCCCGTTGGTGTCTTTTGGCGCATGTTTTGGCAATTCAGCCTCAGAGGCGGCAGGCTCCTGCGCCTTGCTGGGCCACGGCGCAGAAGGCATCAGCCCCAGATCAGGCTGGGTTTCCAGCCCATCCGCCTCGCGGGCGCGTTGCTTGGCTTCGAACTCAGCCTCCTGACGCAGGATCTCCAGCGCTTCCGGGCTGGTCTTGCGCGGGCTGATTTCAGCGCGCTTGGCAGGCTCTGGTTCGGCACGGTCTTCCGCCTGAGGTTCAGGGGGGGCTTGCGGAGGCGCCGGGTCAGGTCTGGATCCGGCAGGGCGGGTGCTCGTGGGCTTTACAGGGGGTTTCGCCTCAGTCTTGGGCGCAGGGCGCTTGGCAGAGGGATGCTCCTGAAACCAGATGAAACTGCAAGATGAGCATTGCACTTCCCGCCCCTCTGCTGGCAGCAGCGATGCATCAATCTCATAATTTGCGCGGCAACTGGGGCAGACAAGACGCATAACCCTGACCTTTTATAGAACCGCAAAGCAAAGCGATTGGCGCGGCATTACATATGTTGTAGCAACCGTTTGAATGAACTCCAAGTTCATTAACAATTTCGCAAAGCGAGGAGGCGGATTGCGGATTGAAAAGGCAGATGCGCGATGATCCTCTTTCAGGATGTGACCCATGATTACGGTGGTGGGCCGCTGTTCCAGGGCGTCTCGCTCAAGCTCGAAGCAGGGAGCTTTCATTTTCTGACCGGGCCTTCCGGTGCAGGCAAAAGCACTTTTCTCAAACTCTGCTATGGCGAATTGCTGCCAAGTTCGGGCAGTGTCAGCATCATGGGAACTGACCTGCGCACGATGTCGCGCGACCAATTGGCTGCCGCGCGGCAGCGCGTCGGCATCGTGCATCAGGATTGCCGGTTTCTCGATCATCTAGGTGTTGCGCAGAATGTCGCCTTGCCGATGACCGCAACAGAACGCCCCCTGCCCGAAAGCGATCTGGAGGATCTGCTGAGCTGGGTTGGGCTGGCTGATCGCGCCGCTGCACTGCCCCCCACGCTTTCAGGGGGGGAACGCCAGCGTGCAGCTCTCGCGCGCGCAGTGATTGTGGCCCCTAACCTGCTTCTGGCAGATGAGCCGACAGGCAATCTGGACTGGGAAATGTCACAGCGGCTTTTGTTGCTGATGGTCGAGTTGAACCGCATGGGCACAGCGGTGCTCATTGCAACCCATGATCTGAACCTGATTCGCTTCGCCAAGGCGCATGTGAATGCGCGCGTGCTGCGCATTGCGGGGCGCAAGCTCGCTGTTGCGGGGTCTGACCTGTGAGCGCGCGCGCGATCTCTGATCTGGTTGTGCCGCAGGGGGGGCAGAGCGTCTGGCTGGTGACGCTCAGTGCCGCAGCGATGGGGTTTCTCGCAGTGTTCGCGCTGGCGCTGGCCGTTTCTGCCGCAGGGCTTGCGCGCGGCTGGAGCGCGCAACTCGCGCAAACGGCAACAATACGCATCTCTGCCCCACCCGCAGAGATCGAGCAGCAGATCGCGATCGTCCTTGATGTGCTGCGCACCACGCCGGGGATCACAGAAGCGCGCCTCTTGGGCGAAGAGGAGCAGGGCGCGCTCCTCGAAGCATGGCTTGGCCCGGATTTGCCGCTCGATGTGCTGCCGCTCCCGCGCCTGATCGAACTGACCGAGACAGCAGAAGGCCCTGACCGGCAGGGGCTGCGTTTGCGGCTGAGCGCCGAAGCGCCGGGGGCGGTCTATGACGATCATACACGCTGGCGCAGGCCGCTGGTGCAGGCTGCGGCGCGGATGCAGGTGCTTGCCGTCGTTGCGCTGGGTCTGATCGGGCTCGTGATGAGCGCGGTCATCACGCTTGCCGCCAGTGCCAGCCTTGCCTCGAACGGGCAGGTCGTCGCCGTGCTGCGCCTTGTGGGCGCGCGTGACAGATTCATTGCCCGCGCCTTCGTGCGCAGCATCTCGCGCCGTGCCTTTCTGGGCGCGACTGCGGGCACATTGGCAGCATTGGCGCTGTTCTGGGCCCTGCCCGATCTGGGCGGACCACTTGAGCCGGTCGCGGGGTTTGGCTTTCGCGGCCGCAGCTGGCTGCTGCCGCTGCTGATCCCGCCGCTTGCCACGGTGCTGGCATGGCTGGCAAGCCTTGCCACCGCCTATCATGTTTTGCGAAGGGTGACGTGATGCGAAACACAATACAATGGATCCGCTCGCTCGTCTTTATCGGGCAGATGTATCTCGCGATGCTTGTGCTCGCGATTGTCTTTACACCCTTTGCCGTTTTCCGCCGCGATATGGCGCTGAAGGCCATGCATACCTATTGCCGTTATGTGCGCTGGTCTGCGTCTGTCATCGCCGGACTGCGCTCGGAGATCCGTGGCACAGTGCCCGATGGTCCGGTGCTGATCGCCGCGAAACACCAGTCGTTCTTCGATATCCTGATGATCTTCGGCGCCCTGCCGCGCCCGCGATTCATCATGAAGAAGCAGCTTGTCTATGCACCGATCCTCGGCTGGTATGCGCTGCGCATCGGTTGCGTGCCTGTGGATCGTGGCAAACGCGGCAAGGCGATCAAGGAGATGACCGCGCGCGTAAAGGCCGGGCTCGAAGAACCGGGGCAGCTTATCATCTACCCGCAGGGCACGCGTGTCGCGCCGGGGGCCTCCAGGCCCTACAAGGTGGGCACAGCCGTGCTCTATACCGAACTGGGGCAGGATTGCGTGCCTGTGGCCACTAATGTCGGTGTCTTCTGGCCGCGCCATTCGCTCTTTCGCAAGCCCGGCCTTGCCGTGGTAGAGTTTCTGCCGCCGATCCGGGCTGGCAAGCCCCCGCGCGACTTCCTTGAAATGCTGGAAGAGCAGGTCGAGACGCATTCGGACAGGCTGATGGCAGAAGCAGGTTTCAAGCGCAAAGACCTATGATCCGAGCTGCCGCCTTGGGCGACAAAGGCTTTCCAGATCGCCCAAAGCATGGCATCAGAACCAGAGTTTCAGCGAGGGCAGATGATGACAGCGCCGATGATCCATATTCTGAACGGCCCCAATCTCAACCTTCTGGGCCAACGCGAGCCCGAGATCTACGGCTCCGAAACCCTGGACGACATCGCCGCCGCCTGTCAGGCTCTGGGCGCGGAACTCGGCCTCGATGTGGTCTGCCACCAGACCAACCACGAGGGCGCGCTGGTCGAGATGATCCACGAGGCCCGCCATGCCGCGCAGGGCATCATCATCAACCCGGCGGCCTATACCCATACCTCCGTGGCCATCCTCGACGCGCTGCAGGCGTTCGCGGGGCCGGTGATCGAAGTGCATCTGTCCAACATCCACAAACGCGAGAGCTTCCGCCACCATTCCTATGTCTCGGCCCGCGCTGATGGCGTGATCGCAGGCTGCGGGACACAGGGCTATGCTCTGGCATTACGGCGCATGGCAGAGGTGTTGGGGTGAGGGCCATGCGTTCGGGACAGAACCGA
Organism: Natronohydrobacter sp.; assembly: GCA_007125005.1. GTDB lineage: Bacteria > Pseudomonadota > Alphaproteobacteria > Rhodobacterales > Rhodobacteraceae > Roseinatronobacter. The sequence goes on along the minus strand of SLDY01000107.1, from coordinate 415 downwards.
CCTGCGCTGCAGGTGGGTGACAACACCGAAACTTGCGGCCACACCAACCTGCCGGGTCCAATCAGATCTGATCAGGTGCAGCCCTGCCGCGCTTTGCATGATCTGGGCTTCAAACGCCACTGCACTGTTGCAATATCTGGAGTGACGGGTTAGCTCGCTTTCTGAGCGCTGCCCGATCAACGCCAATAATTTTGTGCCGGTGCACCGGCCCCTATTTGCAGGCCGATATGACCGACCTTTCCGCAACTCTTGCCAACCGCTCTGCACGCGAATGGCTTTCCGTTCTCGCTAGGTACCGTGATCCATCGACCCGGCGCAGCCTGTTCGAACTTGCGGTGACGCTTGTGCCGTTTCTTGCGCTTTGGGCGCTGGCATGGGCCGCATTGTCCATCAGCCCGTGGCTGGCGCTGGCGGT
>SLDY01000035.1 GCA_007125005.1 Natronohydrobacter sp. | reverse complement strand
TTTCATCGCGAAATGCGGCCGCCATCTGGAGAATCTCACCGCCCTCAATCGCAATGGCTGTCTCGATCGCAGAGGCGAGTACAAGATCGCTGTTGTCGATTATCGATACAAGCGCGCGGGCAAGCCTTGCCTTATTGTCGGCATCCCAAGTGTTCCCTAGAGCCACCAAGCGGTGCGCCATCCGCCTGTCAAACCTCATGGTTGCAAGCACATGGGCCTCAAAAATGCCAAAAGGCATATCGGAAAAAGCCTCCGCTATCGCTTGATAGAGCTCCTCGGCGATGCCCGCTAAAAGGTCCGACGGCAAATACTGCAAGCTTTCATCAATCACATGGCCTGAGTTGGCCGGTTCGAGCGTCAGGACTGCAGAGATCTTTCGCGCATGGAATAAGGGATCTGAGGCGACACGCGCAAAGCTTGCCACTACGCTTCTGACATTTCCAAGCTGAAGCGCAGTACTGAATAGGGAACGACGTTTCGCACGCGCTTCTTCCAGTGTCCGCGAAAACTGTGGAATCGGACGTGATAGAGATCTCAGGGCCAAGTCACGGTTAACGCGTGGGGTGGTGGTCTCAACATTTGCACTACGCGCCTCTGCTCTTGCGGGACCTGCTGCAATACCTGACCAATAAGCCAGCATACAGATGAACATCAGACAAACCGGTTTCATCATATCCGTTCCAGTATGCTCAGTCCGAGAGACGATTTGGCGTTTTTCTATCTTGAGTTGTGTGCTGTATAGAATAACTCTCTTAGCGTGTCCATCGAAAGGTGAATTGGTGCTGACAAGTCGCGCATACGCACGCACTGGAACTTGCGCGCGCGGCTCAACGATTTGCCCCACGCAAGAACTGACCGTTCTCAAAATGCGTGATCCGGGATTCGCTCCCTCGAAACAGTATTTCAGGTGCGCTGACGGGCAGGATTCAATGATCAAAAGTCTTATGGATATGATCTGTCCAGCAAGCTTCTTATACTCTCGCAGTGTAAGCAATACTTCCGAGGCTTAGCCGAAGCGAGAAGAGGAATATGCAGTAATTGCATATTATCTGCGGCTATTGGCATTTGACACTCGCAAATCAGCGCCGTTTACTCTGTATTGTTAAGAAAGGATACAAAAGATGCATCTGGCGCGCTTTCCAAAGTATCAACTTGGACATTTTCCAACGCCGCTTGAACGGCTTGACCGACTCAGTGCGCATCTGGGCGGACCCGAAATTTGGATCAAGCGGGATGATTGCACCGGCCTTGCCTCTGGTGGGAACAAAACGCGCAAGCTTGAATTCCTGCTGGCAGATGCATTGAAGCAAGGCGCAAATACACTGGTCACGCAAGGCGCGACGCAGTCCAACCACGTACGCCAGACCGCAGCCGCCGCATGCCGCGCCGGACTTGACTGCCACGCGCTGCTGGAGCGTCGTGTAACCAACCAAGGGGCTGATTACGAGACCGCTGGGAATGTACTTCTCGATCAAATGATGGGGTGTCAGTACGATTTTCGGCCAGAAGGGCTGGACATGAATGCCGAAGGCATCGCGCTAAGCGAAACGCTGCGGGAGCAAGGGCATAAACCCTATTTCATTCCCGGCGGTGGTTCCAATCCCATCGGTGCGCTGGGCTATGCCGCTTGCGCACAGGAACTGGTGTGCCAAGCAGATGCCAAGGGGCTGCAGATCGACCATATCGTACATGCCACTGGCAGCGCAGGAACCCAAGCTGGGCTTCTGGCAGGACTTTTTGCTCTTAACGCCCCGATACCAGTAACTGGCTTTTCCGTACGCGCACCGCGCCAGAAGCAGATTGACATTGTTCATGCGCTTGCCGAGCAAACAGCCCGGCTGATCGGCGTGCGCGGCACCCTGCCCCGTGAAATCGTTATTGCTTATGATGATCAAGTTGGTCCAGGATATGGCCAGCCCACCGATGAAATGGTTTCGGCAATGCTTTTACTTGCACAGCTCGAAGGCATTCTTCTGGATCCAGTCTATTCCGGCAAAGGCTTCGCAGGGCTTGTGAGCATGATCAGAAGCGGCGCATTCAAGAAAGATGAGCGGGTCGTATTCCTGCACACAGGCGGTTCGGCCGCACTGTTTGCTTACGGCCATCTATTCGAAAACCAGAAGGCTGCCTGAACAGCCCCAGTCCAGACCTGACCAACGTAAATGGAGGATGCCATGTCATCAGATGCAGAAAGACCCACCGAAAAGCGTACACAGCTATCACTGGCGGTGGCCGCAATCGGCGCAATGGCGCTGTTTTCATCCCCCGCAGCTGCGGATTTTCCTTCAGGGACAATTACGTATGTGAATCCGTTCAGCCCCGGCGGTGAGTGCGATATCGTCCAGCGGATGCAGCAGAACCCCATGCAGGAGCTGATGGGTGTGGATGTAGTGATCGAGTATCGTGAGGGCGGTGGCGGCGCCGTTGGCTGGTCGCATGTGAAGGATCAGCCGGCAAATGGCTACACTTTTGCCTGCTTCAGCATTCCGCACATCATCGCACAGCCCATGACCCGTGATCCGGGATATCAGACTGATGATCTGCATGTCCTCTATACCTATCATTCGACACCGCAAGTCTTGGTCGTACGGGAAGACAGCCCGTTTGAAACGCTTGAGGATTTCATCGCGGCAGCGAAAGAAGCGCCCGGATCGATCACCGTGGGCGGCACAGGCACTGCCAGCGGCAATCACCTGGCAACTGTGCGGCTGATGCGGGCAGCGGATATTACCGTAACCTGGATTCCCTTCCCCGGGTCTGGCCCAACCATCCCTGCACTTCAGGGTGGGCATGTTACCGCACTTATGACCAATTCGACCATGGCAGTGCAGAACAGCGACAAATTCCGCGCTCTCGCGGTGGCAACAGAAGAACAGATCGACATGTTCCCTGGCGTGCCTACCTTCCGCGAACATGGCTATGATGTGGTTGAAGCAATCTATCGCGGCGCATTGGGCCCCCGTGGTATCCCTGAGGAAAATATCGCCAAGATCGTCGAGACACTGGACAGTATCAATCGCGATCAGGCGGAGCGTAAAACCGAGATGGGCTTTCAGCCAGTCTTCTACGGTCCGGAAGAAAGCGCCCAGTTGGTTGAGCGGCTGAAAGTCGAATATGAGGAGCTGCTCGGCGAACTCGGTATGCTCCAGTAAGAATACGCGTCGTGTATGATGTCTTGAAAAAACATATCGGGGGTCGCAGCATCTGCGGCCCTCCTTCATCCGTGTATCCGGGGACTGTTCAACCATGTTAGAAGATCTGGCACGTGGGCTTGCCGCCATTCTGACCTTCGATTCTCTTCTGCTTGTCGCAGTGGGTACGACAGTCGGGTTGTTCGTCGGGTCGGTTCCGGGACTGACAGCGACCATGGCATTGGCGCTATTGGTTCCATTCACATTCACCATGGACCCGCTTAGCGGGATGGTTCTGCTGGGCGCAGTCTATACTTCGTCCATGTTCGGCGGTGCATTCACTGCAATCTTGATCAATACACCCGGTACACCTGGCGCCATCGCGACAACGCTGGATGGCTATCCAATGGCAAAGAACGGGCAAGCAGAACTTGCAATCCTTGTAGCGACAGTAGCATCAGTAGTTGGCGGCGTGCTGGCGGTCATCGCTGTTATCGCTATGGCGGCACCACTGACCGATATTGCGATCAGATTTGGGCCCGCGCAATACTTCTGGGTGGCAGTTCTGGGGCTGAGCCTGATCGCCGCCCTTTCGGTCGGGTCGCTTTTCAAAGGGCTGCTGGGCGGCGCTATCGGTATGCTAATCGGCACGATCGGCATTTCGCCTCTGGGCGGTGAATCCCGTTTTCTGTTCGGATTTTCACAGCTTCAAGGCGGCGTGCAGTTGCTCGTCGCCCTGATAGGGCTATTCGCAATCCCCGAATTGATCCGGCTGGCGGTCACGGCCAAGAAATCCGTCGATGTTGATTACTCGCGCGGCTCCGTGAAATTATCACAGGCTTTCTCCTTGACTGTGAGAAAACCCCTGAATGTTCTTCGGTCTTCAGCCATAGGCCTGATCATCGGGATCATCCCGGGCGCAGGAAATAATGTCGCTGGCCTTGTAGCCTATAATGAAGCCAAGCGCGCGGATAAGAACCCCGACAGTTTCGGAAAGGGCAACCCGCAAGGCGTGATCGCCTCTGAATCCAGCAACAATGCCGCAGTCGCCGGTAGTGTCGTGCCGCTTCTGACGCTCGGCGTTCCGGGCTCCCCGCCCGCAGCGGTTATGTTGGGCGCGCTGATGTTGCATGGCATCCGGCCCGGCAGCGCATTGTTCGCTGAAAGCGGAACACTGGCATATGGCTTCATTCTATCACTGGGAGTGTCTGCGATTGCGCTACTGGTTGTGGGCGTGTTGGGCGGGCGGATGATCTGCAGAGCCGTGTGCAGTGTGCCCGTGACCTATCTGGTTCCAGCAATTGCCTTTATGTCAATTCTGGGTGCCTATTCCATGCGCAATAGCATCATCGATGTGTTCATCATGGTCGGTATCGGCATTTTTGGATATATGGTGCGGAATATCGGGATGCAGCCTGCACCAATCGCGTTGGGGCTCATCCTCGGGCCAATCGCGGAGCAGGGCTTCTCCATGTCCATGCTGCGAGGTGGCGCTGTGCATGATGTGCCAATTTACGCATTGTTCGATAACTGGATGTCATGGGTATTGATTGCCATGGTGCTCCTGACACTGTTCTGGCCTATGGTGCAGGAAGCGCGGCGTAAACGACTGCCTGCAGAGGAGGATTTGAAATGATGGCACGCTTGTTCAACAGCGACGTTTTTTCCGGTCTTCTTGGGCTGGCAATCACACTGGTGTTTTTCACTTCACGAGAAAATTGGACTCCGCTGAGCGCACAATGGCCTAATGCCATATTGGTGTTCATGGCCGCCTGCTCACTCTTGCTTGTCGCAAAAGGCATCTTTGCTGCGGCGCCGGGGCCGTTATTCGGCGAATCCAGCCCGCGTCGCATGGCGTGGGCTATGGGTCTATTGCTGCTCTGGGCAGTACTGCTGCCTCGTCTCGGGTTTATTCTGACCAGTATTCTGATGTTCTACATCTTTTGGTTTACTGTCGGTCAGAGTGTTATCCGCGAGCAAAACGAGTTCCGGCAGTTTCCGCCCCTCGCCCATTTGCGTGCAATCGCCGTTGCGACAGTATTGGCATTCGCCAGCCATTGGTTGTTTTCGAAGATTCTCTTCGTTCCTTTGCCGCGTGGTTTCTTGGGCTGGTAATAGCTGGATGATAAAACAGCGCGCTGACTGACAGGCATAGCGTCAAAGCTGGCGTGGCAATCAAAGGGGGAGCCATGCGGCTCGAATGGATCGAGGATATCCTTGCCGTGGCGGAAGAAGGGTCGTTTCTGGCCGCCTGCGAAAAACGCAATATCTCCCAACCTGCCTTTTCGCGTCGGATCCGACAGATCGAGCAGGCACTTGATGTGACATTGTTCGATCGCACAGCACGTCCGGCGCGAATATCGCCAAATGTCGAGGATCAGCTGGAGCGTATGCGCGAGCTTGCTGTCGGCATGCGCGAGCTGACGATCGCCCTGCGAGACAAAGACAGGCTACGTCGCCGCCGTATTGTAATCGCGTCACAACACGCAATTGCCGCGACGCTCGCACCAGAAATCGTGAGCTGGTTCGCAGATCTGGACATTGATACACGGTTACGTTCTGCCAATCGGGACGATTGTTTGGCGCAGATCATGACCCGGCGCGCCGATATTGCAATCATTCACGATGTCGCAACGGCCGACCCAATCTCCGGCTCAGACTTTCTGGAATTGCTGCAAATCGGTAATGAGGAGCTGATCCCGGTCTTCGCCGCTGAAGGGATGACCAAACTCGAACAGTTTTACGCGAATGGCGAAATCCCCGTGATAGCCTATCCGGAACATGTTTTCTTGGGACAGGTTCAGCGCCATGTGATCTTTCCACGCCTGACGGATGTTGGCGTCCTGCGTGTGAGACTTGAGACTTCACTCACGCTGGCCGCACGGGAATTTGCCCGCACGGGCTTTGCCGTCGCGTGGATCTCGGAACGGCTTGCGCATGATGATATCCGTGCGGGTAGATTAATCAACCTAAGTGGCGAAATGCCGTCGGTCTCGATGACGCTGTTCGCGGCGCGGCTATCTGACGCGGATTCCGCGGTGCTGGAGGATGTATGGCAGCGCATGAAAGAAATGGCGTCGTGAAGGCATGAACACGACATCGCTGTGCGGGGGGATTTCCCCCTGATAATCCCGCCGCATCAGTCGGGAATGCAACACCGTATTTGGCAAGTAGCGACGAGCGCAATCACCGCGCTGATCAGCGCAGCCATCGACAGTAGAATCCTGCGCCGCCCGCGAGAATTCAGGCGGCGCTCAGCCCTCCGGCGCTGCTCGATCCCTGGAGTCGCCAGTCAGTTGCCGCACGGCATAATCCGCTGCATCGTCAAAGGGCTTCAGAACCACGCTCGCACCCTGATGCAGCAATTCGTCGGCCTCCGCCACCTTCTGCACGGAAAGGAATACCCGGCCCTGGTAGTTCGCTGAACGCAAGCCGTGCAGCAGCGCAAGCTGGGGGTCGGCCTCAGTGAGCGCACCCCGGTCTCGCGGCACAGCCGAGACCACTGCATCGACACCGCTTAGGTCCATATGGGCAACGAATTCGGGATCGGTGGCGTCGCCATACATCGCATCGATCCCCATCCGTCGCCAGTTCTTCAGTGCCTCTGGGTCGAAGTCGATCCCCAGCACGCGATAGCCCTGCTCCTGCAGCCGTGCGCCGATGCGGCAGCCATAGCGGCCCAACCCGAACACGATGAAGTCATGCCCGCGCGCCTCGGCCGTTCCCTCGGTGTCAGCGGTCTCACGGAAGGCGTTGCGGCGCTCAAAGATGCCCAAGTATGGCTCGCAGATCTCGTAGAGCTTGTGCGACCATGTGATCATGTACACAGAGAGCGCGATGGTTACGAGGCCCACCAGCGTCACCAGCCCCATCGCCTCACCGCCGATGTGTCCGATAGTTATGCCCATCGCCATGAAGATCAGCGAGAATTCGGAGATCTGCGCTACTGTCAGTCCGGCCAGAAAACCCGTGCGCTTGCGGTAGCCCATGAAGCCCATGATCGCGAGCACGATCAGCGGGTTGCCGATCAGCACGAAAAGCGACAGCACGATTGCGGGCCCGATCTGGTCGCCCAACGTCGAGAGTTGCAGCGCCGCGCCGAGATTGATGAAGAAGAAAAGCAGCAGGAAGTCACGCAAAGAGGCCAGCCGCGAGCTGATCGCCTCACGGAACTCGGTCGAAGCCAGAGAAACCCCCGCCAGCAGCCCACCCAGTTCCTTACCGAAGCCCAGCGCATCCCCTAGGGCGGCGAGGCTGGCGGCCCAGCCCACTGCGAAGATCACCATCAACTCGGGCGAGCGCGCGACCTGCGACAAGAGCGGATCGGCCACGTAGCGGATGAACAGGATCACCGCGACAACCATCACCGCGCCGCCGAGGAAGACCTGCACCACCTCCCAGACCCCACCCGAATCCTCGCCCAACCCGACCCCGATCGCCGAGAGCGTGACCATGGCCAAGACCACAAAGATATCCTGCACGATCAGAAAGCCCAGCGCGATCTTGCCATGCAGTGCACCGATTTCCTGTTTGTCGGACAACAGCTTGACGATGATGATGGTCGAGGAGAAGGTCAGCGCCACCGAAATGTAAAGCGATGTGAGCGGGTCAATCCCGAGCGCCAGACAAATCAGAAAGCCAAAAAATGCCGTGAAGGTGACCTGCCCGAGTCCCGTCGCCACCGCCACCTTGCCCAGATTGCGCACGAGACTGACATCGAGTTTCAGGCCGACGAGAAAAAGTAGGACCGCTATCGAGATCTGGCTAAGCGTCTCGATGAAATCGACCGAAGAGACGAGCCCCAGCACATCGGGTCCGGCAATCACGCCAACGGCTATAAAGGCGACGACAAGAGGCTGACGCAGCAGAAGGCCGACAAAACCTACCGCAGCTGCCAGAAGCACCAGAAGTGAAATTTCGTAGAAGATCGATGCAAAGCTAGTGTCCACGCTTACCCCTGTGCCCTTGGCCTCATTGAGTTCAGCATATAGTCGATTACCGGTCCCGGCCATACCCCGGAACGCTCAACCGGAAACAGCACTGGGGAATCGCCCGCTATACGGATGTCATCTCACTCATCAGCATCGTTGCACCTTTGTTCATCGCTATCTCTCCGAGCGAGCCGCTGGCGGTCGCGCCTGTCTGCCACCACAATGTCTCTGGCTATCATTGGCACTCCGATCGGCCTTGGCGCGGTGTTTCTGGTCGATAATGGTCGCGGCTATCCCGGCGTTCCGCTGGCCGTCGAATGTCTGACGTCAGCGCTCATGGGACAGTTTGAGCACATTGCGGAACCTAGGGTTTCTGACACATCGCAGTCTTCATGGAGCGAAGACGAGCAGGGCTGGGGCTTGAAGCAATTGATCCGGGGGATTAATCGCTGCGGACGACCGTGACGAGGAAAGCCGAGGCCGGAAACGCCGTCAAATTCATACGCCGCGCACCCGCGACTTCTGGCGCGAAGCGCAAACAGATGCCACAAAGCCGCCACACTCTAAGCCATTTGTCGCCCGGTTGAGGCGTTATCCACCAATACTAGAGGAATTGTTCACGCGCACAGCGCGAAGTATGAAAGGCCCTGAAATGCGAGCTGTATTTGGACTTGTCTTGATCGCAGGTGTCGCGCTTGCCGGTTTTGCTGTCTATCAGACCAATCTCTACATAACCCGGATGCAAAACGAATTAGTTCAGGCGCAATCAAGCGGTAACGCAGTTGAAATGGTGAATATTATCGTAGCGGGTCAAGACCTTGTCTATGGGCAAAGAATCACCCGCAACGAGTTGCGCAGACAACCTTTCCCGGCTAGCGCAATGCCTGCAGGTGCGTTCACCGATGAAGAACTTGACAAGCTCTTCCCCAATGGCATCTCCGAGAGAGTGGTCTTGCGGGCCATGGATCAGCGCGAACCGATCTTGGCATCAAAGCTGACCGAGCCAGGCAAAGAAGCTGGCATCACATCTCATCTCAGCCCTGGCATGCGCGCCTTCACGATCCCAGTGAATGCAACAACTGGTGTTGCCGGCTTCTTGCGGCCCGGTGATCGCGTCGATGTTTTCTGGACGGGCAGATCTGCGAATATTGGTGAAGTAACGCAGCTTATCCAGTCCAATTTGCGCCTGATCGCAGTGGATCAGAATGCAGACATGGATCGCACAACGGCAATCTCCTCCCCGCAGACGGTGACTGTCGAAGCAACACCTGGCGAAGCAGCAAAACTCGCGCAGGCGCAGAGTTCGGGCCGTCTCGCGTTGGCGCTTCTTGGCGCCCACGATCTGAATGCTTCGGAATTCGTGGAGGTAACACAAGACCGCATGCTTGGTATCGTGCGCGAGCAGGAAGTCGAGATAAAGGAACGCGAGTGTCACGTCCGCACTCGGCGTGGCAATGAAATGGTGCTGATCGAGATCCCATGCACAAATTGATGAGGCAGTTTAAACAGCGCGCGCGATGCTACATCAGAACCGGCCAAGCATGACCTTGCTTCTTCAAGATCGTGTGGATTGATCTCCCTTTGCCTCGAAATATCGAATCCGTGATGCGTTCTGTTGCGAAAAACACATCAAGATCTGCCCGCAAACACTAGAAGATTGATAAAAAATCGCGATTGTAGCATACTCGGTCCAAATGCGTTGTTAAGCGCAGCATCCGGCGAAACCAAATCGGCTGGGTAATTTACAAAGAGCAGTTGAAAAGGCAGGCAAAATGAGACCATCGATCCTGGCAGCGGCGCTGGTGCTCGCTCTATTGCCGAGCACTGGTTTTGCACCTTCCGCTCAGGCAGATACATTCCGTGTTGTGAATGGCCAAGCAGCTTCTACATTGCGTGTGCCGATGAACCGGGCAGTTGTTGTCGAGACCGATAACCCCTTCGCAGAGCTCTCCATTGCCAATCCTGGCATTGCAGATATCTCGACACTCTCAGACCGGTCTATCTATGTACTGGGCAAGACCCCCGGACGCACAACCCTCACAATCCTCGGTTTGGACGGAACGCTGATTTCCAATATCGAGGTGCAGGTAACGCCCGACATTGCCGAGTTTCGCGAGCGCCTGCGGCAAATCTTGCCAAATGAGCCTATCGAAGTGCGTACTGCAAATGACGGTATTGTGCTTTCCGGCGTTGTTTCCAGTGCTGCGCGCCTGAACGCGGCGCTTGAGCTCGCACAACGCTATGCGCCGGACCGCATCTCGAACCTGATGAGTGTTGGCGGAACGCAGCAGGTTATGCTGAAAGTCAGATTCTCTGAGATGTCGCGCGGCGTAAGCAAGAACCTCGGGGCCAGCCTGTCAGTAGCGGGCGGCAGCCGTGTTCTTGCCGATACCGGGATCTATGCAAACCAACCGGTTGGCGCCTCTGAAACCATTAGCAACACACCGCGCGAGGGTTACCTTGCCTTCCGTTTGGGCGGTGGCCGTCTGACAGCGCAAGTGCTACTCGAGGCCCTTGAAACACAGGGGTTGGCGCGCACATTGGCCGAGCCAAACCTTACAGCCTTGTCAGGACAAGAAGCTAGCTTTCTGGCAGGGGGTGAGTACCCGGTTCCTGTGCCGGATGGCGACGGGCGTGTCAGTATCGACTATAGGCCTTTCGGGGTGTCGCTGGCCTTCACGCCGCGGGTTCTTGATGACAACGTCATTAATCTTACACTCAACGCCGCTGTCAGTTCGCTGGATACGGCAAATTCAATAACGCTTGCAGGCAGCACGGTTAATGCCTTTCGCACACGCTCGACACAAACAACAGTTGAATTGCGCGATGGCGAAAGTTTCGCGATTGCAGGTCTTCTTGAGGATGACTTCCGAGCCGCATCGCGCGCAGTTCCGTGGTTGTCCGAATTGCCTGTTCTCGGCGCTCTTTTCCGTAGCGCAGATTATCAGCGTAGCCAGACTGAACTCGTTATCATAATTACTGCGCATCTCGTGACGCCTACACGTGGCGATGCCTTGATGCTTCCTACCGACCGCATCAGACCACCCACAGAACGCGACCTGTTTCTTAATGGTCGCCTTGCCGCCCCTGGCTCTGGCGCACTTGGGGAGGTGGCACGACAGGACTTCGGCGGCGCTTACGGCTATGTCCTTGACTAAGCGTGCAACGGTTTAACTCGGGAGCCGCAAATGGCACTTTCAAGACGCTTCTTTTTGGCCGGAACAATAGGTTTTGGTGTGGTCGCCTGCGGGCCAAGCTTTAATCGCGAAGCAGGCATTGGTATCGATGAGGGCGGGTTCGGCAATCCGACGATGAATAATACGCTCCTGCAGTCTGGCGAGATCAGCCTTGCAAAGATAATGACGCGCAGGTTTCATGCGGAAGTTCCATCAATGGTCAACTTCGCTTTCGACAGCTCCTCACTGGATGCCGAGGCCCATGCTGTCCTCAAGCATCAGGCGCATTGGATGAAGCAATTTCCAGAGCTGCGGTACAAGATTTACGGGCATACCGATACAGTTGGTTCCGAGGGATACAACATGCGCCTCGGCCAGCGCCGCGCCAATACTGTGATGCGCCAGCTCATCCATCTTGGTGTCCCAAACAACAGCATTCTTGCCGTTGTTTCTCGTGGCGAGACCCAGCCCTTGATCGCCGCCGATGGTTACGAACCTGCAAATCGGCGCACGGTAACGGAAATCGTGGGTGTCGTACGCCGGGCACAGCGTCTTGATGGGGAATATGCGCACCTTGTCCATCGCGAATATGTGGCCAGCGCAGGCAGCACTTCCGGCAATGCATCGCAGCCTAGCCTGCCAGACTTGTAGCAGTAGAACGGTTCACTTTTTGGTACAGGATCGGTCAGTGCACAGCACTCCGGCCCAGATGATATTTCATGCCCGCTCGGGAAAAACACACTTAATAAGCACCAATTTTTCCGAACAATTTAATGTTTTTGGTCAAAATCCTGCCAGATTTATCAACAATACCTTGGTTTGATGATGCGGCGCTTAGCACCTTGACGAATCATACTCGATAAAGAGCGTCGCAGCCTTTGCTTTAGTTTGGGAAATTAACATGTCTCTCGTTGGCGAAGAAGTGCCCCAGGTTATCCGCGCATGCACAGTAGCGCGCCAGATCGAAGACTTTGATCTACTGATCGAGGACATGGACCTGATTTTTCAGGAGCAATGGGGCAACCTGACCTTTGAAGACGCGCTCGGGTTTCTCAAGACAACGGAGTCAGGGGCGGTTGAATTACTGGCAGTTGCGCTGGATGACGAGGACAATGACAGCCTCAACCTGATCCGCGCAATCATCGAAGCTGCCAGCGAACGGAAAATAAAGATCCTGCTGATCGCAGAAGCGTTGTCGCCTATCGCCTTACATCAGCTCCTGCGCGCCGGCGCGGATGACTTCGTGCCCTACCCGCTGCCCGAACGGGCTTTACAGGATGCGATGGAGAAGCTGAACAAGCCGCAAGTCACTGCGTCGGATATGGCCTTGCTGAAACAAGCAAAAGGGCGGAATGGCGCGGTCTTTGCAGTTCATGCTTTGGCAGGTGGCGCGGGTGGCACGACCTTCAGCACGAACCTCGCATGGGAACTGGCCCTGCTTGCCGAACCAGCCGCGAAAAAGGTCTGTATTCTTGATCTCGATTTCCAATCCGGTTCGGTTTCGACATATCTTGATCTGCCGCGCACCGAGAAAGTCTATGAATTGCTCTGTCAGACAGGCGAAATGGATGCCTCTGCCTTCTTTGAGGCATTGCAGGTCTTCAACGATAAGTTACACGTTCTGACAGCGCCGTCCGACATGCTGCCCTTCGACCTTCTGACACCAGAAGAGATTGAGCGCGTCATACTAATGGCACGCGATCACTTCGATTTCGTGATTGTAGATATGCCGCGCCCTGTCCTTCATTGGAGCGAAGCAGTCCTGAATGCAGCCGATCTGTATTTCGCACTTCTTGAACTCGACTTGCGTTCTGCCCAGAACACGCTGCGGCTGATCCGTGCACTGAAAGCAGACGGTATCGGCATGGACAAATACCGCTACGTTCTGAACCGCGCTCCGCGCTTTACAGACCTTTCGGGCAAGACACGCGCCAAGCGCATGGCAGAGAGCCTTGGCGTGAGTTTTGGTTTGTCACTGCCAGACGGCGGAAGCCAGGTCCGCGATTCAAACGATCATGGCCTGCCACTTGCCGAATACGCGCCAAAGAACCCCCTGGGCAAGGAAATCAAGAAATTCGCAGGCTCACTGTTCGAGACGTCACAGACATCAAGCCTCGCAGCTGAATGAATTTGAGAAGGTAAGTCCAGATGTTCGCAAGATATCGCAAGCCTAGCACGACCCACAAGATCCAACCCGTCGAAGTGGCACCGGAACGTAGCAAACAACAGAGCCCGACAGAGTTGCAGGCCCGTGCCAAGGCAGCCGCCGCCGTACAGCGCAGTGTTCCCGCACGCGCAGCCCCAACAGATCGCGCCGAGCAGCGCAAGCAGCGGCTCAACAGTCTGAAATCGGACATCCACAAGCGCTTGCTCGAAAGCCTGAATCTGGCGGCACTCGACCGGGCGAGCGAGGCTGAACTGCGGACCGAGATTGCGACAATCGCCGCAGAAACTCTGGATGAAATGGATGTTGTTCTAACTTCGGATGAGCGCAAAGGGTTATATCAAGAGTTGTATTATGAGGTAATGGGCCTTGGCCCTCTTGAGCCTCTTCTGCAAGACGAAACTGTAAACGATATTTTGGTCAATGGCCCCAAACAGGTCTTTGTCGAACGCGCGGGCAAACTAGAACTCAGCGACGTGACCTTCCGCGATGACCGTCATCTGATGCGGATCATCGACAAGATCGTGTCGGCGGTTGGTCGGCGCGTCGATGAATCCAATCCATATGTAGACGCCCGACTTGCTGACGGTTCACGCTTTAATGCCATGGTCCGCCCCATCGCAGTAGATGGCGCACTGGTATCAATCCGTAAATTCAAGAAAGAGAAACTCGGGATCGACGATCTCGTCCGCTTCGGCGCCTTTTCGGAAGAAATGGCACTCTATCTTGAGGCAGCAGTCGCAACGCGTCTTAATATTATCGTCTCCGGCGGTACAGGCTCGGGTAAGACCACAACATTGAATGCGCTTTCGAGCTTCATCGGCCCAAGTGAGCGTGTGCTCACAATTGAGGACACAGCAGAACTTCAGCTGCAGCAGCCGCATGTCGGTCGCATGGAAAGCCGCCCTGCAAACATGGAAGGCAAGGGCGCAGTGACACAGCGTGACTGCTTGCGAAATGCGTTGCGGATGCGACCAGACAGGATCATCGTCGGCGAAACACGCGGTGAGGAAGTGGTTGATATGTTGCAGGCCATGAATACTGGCCATGACGGTTCCATGACCACGATCCACGCAAACTCTGCGCGTGATGGCATCAGTCGCCTTGAAAACATGGTTGCAATGGCAGGGCTGGAAATGCCTTTGAAGGCAGTACGCAGCCAGATCGGCTCAGCTGTCAACCTGATCGTTCAGGTATCGCGCCTGCATGACGGCACGCGCCGCATGATGTCAGTGACCGAAATCACCGGGATGGAAGGCGAGGTCATCACGATGCAGGAAATCTTCCGGTTCGAACGGGTCGGACTGTTGGAGGATGGCACCGTCGAAGGCTATTTCACGGCAACAGGTCTGCGCTCGGCATTCTCCGAGCGTTTCAAGCGTCTCGGCTATGATCTGCCTGCACATATTTACAACGAAGTAACACCGCGGAGATAACTCATGGAATTTTCACCGCTTCTGATCTACGCGGCCATTTTCGTCGCCATACTTCTGCTGATAGGTGCGATTTATCTGCTGCTTTTTGGCAAAAGCATCGAGCATTCGAATGCCATTGATCGCAGGCTCAACCTTGTAGAAAAGAGTGTCGGCAAGGCGGATGCACTGGAACAACTGCGCAAGGAGCGCGCACGCAAAAAGAGCGCTTTCGTTATTCCGGTCTATGGAGTCCTTCAGGAGCGGGCGGCGAAAGCGGCACTCTCTATCTCAGTTAAAACCCTGTTTTTGTTGATGCTTCTTATTGGTTCGACAGCTTTTGTCGCGATGACGATTGCGACCGATATCGCGTTGATTGCGCGTGTCGTTCTGGCAGGCATCCTCGGTTACAGCAGCGTCTACCTTTGGGTCAGCCGAAAAGCAAAGAAACGGGTCGATGCCATCGAAGAACAACTGGCCGAGGCAATCGACCTGATTGTGCGAGGCCTGCGCGTCGGCCATCCGTTTGGGTCCGCGATCGCAATGGCCGGGGACGAGGTGCCCGACCCGCTTGGTTCGGAATTCCGGCTGATTTCAGATGAAATCGCTTACGGGAGAGATGCCGGTGAAGCTATTTCGGAATTTGCCGAAAGGGTTGATCTGCAGGATCTGCGCTTTCTGGCTGTCTCGGTCAGCATTCAACAGAAGTCTGGCGGCAATCTTGCAGATATCCTCGAAGGTTTGTCTAAAGTCGTTCGCGCTCGGTTCAAACTGTTTCGGCGCGTGCGCGCGATCACTGCCGAAGCTCAATGGTCGGGCAAATTCCTCTCAGCATTTCCAATCATCGCGATGCTTCTGATGCTTGTGCTGAAGCCAGACTATTATGATGACGTAAAAGACATGGCAATCTTCATGCCCCTTGTGATCATCGTTTTGTTCCTTCTGGCGATTAACCTTCTTTACATGCGCAAAATGACGAATCTTAAAGTTTGAGTGCAGAAACAACGCGGCCTGACCGTCTAAAAAGGTAATGCAAATGCTTGAGACCTTGACCAGCTCTGTCGGATTGATCGTCTTGTCTGGGCTTGCCGGACTGATCTTGCTGTCTGTGGCAGTCTTCATGACGATTGCTTCGGATCGCGCTGATCCAATGGAGAAATTCTCTGCTCGGGCAAAGGGCATGGCGCCGTCTTCAAAAGACGAAGAAACGCAACTCAGACGCAAGATCGATCGTGAATACAAGTCGCTGGAAAGATTTTCGCGTTTCCTCGAGCCAACAGACGAGACCGAGTTATCCGCCGCGCGCCAACAGATGGTTCAGGCAGGTTACCTGGGCAAGAATGCTGTGCGCGACTTTGCAGCGCTGCAGTTCATCCTTGCGATATCAGGGCTGATTTTCTCGCTTCTTTTGGTGTTTGTCATTGCACCCGGATCGTTCGAGACCCCGATAAAGAAAACTGCGGCATTGTTGTCGCCCATGCTCATTGGATACTATGCACCGCGTAGATGGCTCAACAAGCGGATCGAGGCGCGCAAGGAAGAAATCCTGTCCGGGTTCCCAGATTCGCTGGATATGTTGCTGGTTTGCGTGGAAGCTGGTCAGTCGCTCGACCAATCCATCAAACGTGTTGCCAAGGAAATCCGCTCTGCATACCCGGCGCTCGGTGAAGAATTAGAAACTGTCAGCGAACAGGTAAAAGCGGGGCGCGAGCGATCCGAGGTTTTGCGTGAGATGAGCATGCGCTGCGGCATTCAGGACATAACGGCTTTTGTGACTGTCCTGATCCAGGCCGCCAATTATGGGACATCAATTGGGGATGCGTTGAAGGTCTTCTCCGAAGAAATGCGCGACAAGAGGATCATGCGCGCTGAAGAAAAGGCCAATCTCATCCCCACCAAGATGACCCTTGGCACGATGATGTTTACAGTCCCGCCTTTGTTGATCATTCTTGTCGGGCCATCCATCCTTGGGGTAGTCAATGACCTGTCAGGTGGTTTTGCGGTGACCGGAAACTGATGATACGGAAACTGATAACACTTGTGGTTTTTGTTGCGGCAGGTTGCGCAAGCAGTTCAGACTTTCTTGATGGCCAAGGGTCGATTGGTGTGGGCCCCGACCAGTTGCGCTCTTCACAAACTCAAGGCGATATCCCCGAAGCAGTTGATGGATTGATCGTTGGCCATCGCGCAATGGCCGCCGGAGAGTTTGAAATAGCCCTTCGAGCGTATCATCGCGCTGCGGTGGAGCATGGCGCGACTGTTGATGTGCTTTCCGCCATTGGTTCTGCCAATCTGCGTTTGGGGCGGCTGCAGCAAGCCGAACAGGATCTCAGGCGCGCTCTCGAAAAGGACGAAACCTTCGTTCCCGCGCATAATAACCTGGGGGTTGCGCTGGCCGAACAAGGCAAATGGGGGGAAGCCAGTCTACATTTCCGCAACGCATTCGCTTTTGATTCCGGAAGATCTGAAGAGATTCGCAGCAATTTGAGTTTAGCCATCGAAAAAAGCGCAGAAACCGTTTATAGTGATGTGGAGGCATTTCAGCTTTTGCTGATGCGGCGCGGCAGTGGCAGGTATCTGCTTCTTTCTGCGCCGCTATGACAGAGCAGTGAGGACGCAAAAATGCGCCACCCAATATTTATAACGCTGCTGGCAGGCAGCGTACACTTACTTGTAGGCTGCGAAGGCAGTAGCCAGGCGAGTGTAACGCGCGCTATCGACAGTGTTACAAGTGTGGATCAGCAAAATCTGGCGGATCTGATGTTATCGGCCGGCAGCCCGGAGGAAGCCGTCGCCTATTTCAGCGCGCAGATTGAGCAGGACCCGAACAATATCAGAAATCTTCGTGGTCTTGCACGCTCGCTTGTGCGCGCCGGTCGCGTTTCAGAAGCAGTGCCTGTGTGGCGCAATGTTATTGCGCACCCGGACTCTGAGCTAGATGACAACGTGATGCTTGCGGACGCCCAGATCCGCGCGAATGATTGGGCTCAAGCCGAGCAGACACTCAATGCCATCCCGCCAACGCATGAAACTTTCGACCGCTATCGGTTGGAGGCGATGATCGCCGACAGCAAAAATCAATGGGACCGTGCCGACCATTTTTACGAGACCGCAGCCGGCCTTACCACCCGTCCTTCTGGCGTGTTCAACAACTGGGGATTCTCAAAGCTTACGCGCGGAAACCCGCGCGAGGCCGAGCGCATGTTTATGGAAGCTCTGAAACACGATCCGGATCTGTTCACTGCCAAGAACAATCTTGCTCTGGCCCGCGCCGGCCAAGGGAATTACAGTCTGCCGATGGTTCGAATGACCCAACAGGAACGGGCTATCCTGCTTTACACGATGGCAATCGCAGCCGTCCGAAAAGGTGATGTAACAATAGGCCGAACCTTGCTGGAAGAAGCCATTGACACACATCCGCAACATTATGATGAAGCCGTCAGAGCCCTTCGCGCACTTGATAGCGGGAGGACTGGTTGATGATGATGCCTGCGCAAGCTGCGCTATGGTTCTTGCCATTTGTAACGCCGGTGGCCCTTTGGGTCGCATGGAGCGATATGAAATGGATGAAGATCCATAATTACGCTGTGCTGGCATTGGTGGCAGTCTATATTGTGGTCGGTGTGCTCGTGCTGCAGTTTCAGGCGTGGCTATGGGGATGGGCTAGTCTTGCAGTGGTTCTGATTGTCGGCTTTGTCATGGCAAATGTAGGGCTCATGGGCGCGGGTGATGCCAAGTTTGCGGCAGCAATGGCTCCGTTCATCGCATTGGGCGATCTGAGCCTTTTTCTGATGCTTCTTGCTTGCGTAACCGTCGTGAGCTTTCTCGCACACCGGATTGCGCGCCGAACCGCTCTGGTGCAGGGACTGGCACCGGGTTGGGAAAGCTGGCATCGGCGCGAATTTCCAATGGGCTTGGCATTGGGGCCGAGCCTGCTCTTTTACCTTTGTCTCGCGACGATCTACGGTGCGTAAGATCAGGAATGTCGGAAAAGGGTATCATGGAAACGGCGCGCAGTAAATGAACCTTCATGTTCCTCAGATCATCGCACCTGCACCGATACGCAGCCTCGACGCAGCTGGGCTATCGCATGTTCTGATGCGCGACATCCTGCTCAAGACGATGTTCCGGATGTCGCTTTCGAAGGTAAATGAGATCGCTAACACGATCTGCATGCCAATACCGCAGACTGTAGAACTCATCGATGTGGCACGTTCCGAACAGCTTATAGAAGCGGTGGCGAACAATATCGGAAAAACGAGTTCGATGGCCAGCTTTCAGCTAACCTCTGCTGGCAAGGCACGGGCAGTAGATGCGCTCTCGCAATCAGAATACTATGGCGCTATGCCCGTCCCACTCGAATCTTACGCACAGCAGGTGAAACAGCAGTCCATCAGCGATATCAAAATCAAACGGCGACAATTGCAAATTGCAATGGGCGACATGATCCTGCCCCCAAATCTGATGGATAATCTTGGGCCAGCCGTGAATTCCGGGCGCTCAATCCTTTTCTATGGCCCCCCCGGTAACGGTAAATCCTCTATCTCAAACGGTATTCGTGCCGCGATGGGCGATCGGATTTACGTGCCGCGGGCGGTGGAACACGCAGGGCAAGTGATCAGCGTGTATGATCCGATCATTCATAGGATGGTTGAGCGCTCTGACGACAACCCCAACCTGTTGCGCCAAACCGGTGATCGATTTGATAACCGCTATGTGTATTGCGAGCGCCCAACTGTGATGACAGGCGGTGAATTGACGCTGGATATGCTGGATTTGAAATTCAATCCAGTCTCACGCACCTACCAGGCACCTTTGCAGTTTAAATCAATGGGCGGTGTGTTCATCATTGATGATCTTGGCCGCCAGGAAGAGCCTCCACAAGCTATCGTCAACCGCTGGATTGTTCCGATGGAGATGAATTACGATATCCTCTCGTTGCAATCAGGCGAAAAGTTTGTGGTGCCCTTTGATACGCTGGTCATCTTCTCGACAAATTTTCATCCGAACGAGATCTTCGATCAGGCCGCACTTCGACGTATTTTCTACAAAATCAAGATCGATGGGCCGAGCCAAAAGGATTTTCTCAAGATCTTTGCCTTGGTGGCCAAGAAGCGCCAAATACCGCTTGATGAGGACTCGGTCATTCACCTCATCACTCGAAAATACCCGACGATCAAGAATGTGTTTGCCAATTATCAGCCAGTTTTCCTGATCGACCAGATGATTGCGATCTGTGAGTTTGAAGGCAAACCGCGCCACATGTCGCCCGAGCTTATCGATCGGGCCTGGCGCAACATGTTTGTCGAAATGGAACAAATCACCCGCTAAATAATCAGTCTATCTCTGCCGCGCGCGCTTCAATGATCTCGAAAGGAACCCCCGGTTCTGCCTTTGCGCAGCGGATGACAAGCGAGGTCTTGACTGTAATCACATTATCAGCCGCCAGCAATTCTTCGGTCAGAAAACGCTGAAAGCTGGAGAGATCAGGCGCCACGCATTTCAGGATAAAATCGATTTCGCCGTTGAGCATATGGCATTCCCGCACAAGCGGCCAATCGCGACAACGCTGTTCAAATCGCGCCAGATCAGCTTCCGCCTGAGAATTGAGCCCGACCATAGCAAAGACCTGCACCTCAAAGCCCAAATCCCGCGCATTCACCCGCGCGTGGTAGCCGCGGATAAAACCCGCATCTTCCAGCGCCCGGACCCGCCGCAGACAAGGCGGCGCGGATATACCCACGCGACGCGCAAGCTCAACATTGGTCATCCGCCCGTCGGCTTGCAATTCTGCAAGAATTTTGCGATCGATCGGATCAAGCTTTCCGCCTGACATGCTCTTCCTCCAAGTTTTGCACTTCTTTACGCATCCGGCAGGAATTGCGCAATATTATTTCAAGCATGCGCAATAAATTTCAACAGCCCGACCGCTGAGCCATGCCCTCTTGTGTTGCCAAGCTCAGTGCTTAGATTGCGCCGGACATGATGCAGTCTGGAGATTTTACGCATGAGCGACACGCGCCACACACGGCTTTTGATCATCGGCTCTGGCCCGGCGGGCTATACAGCGGCCGTATATGGCGCGCGTGCAATGCTCGCGCCGGTATTGATTCAGGGCATCCAGCCGGGCGGCCAGTTGACCATCACCACAGAGGTCGAGAACTGGCCCGGGGACACTATGGTCACAGGCCCCGATCTGATGGTGCGGATGGAAGCGCACGCCAAAGAGATGGGTACAGAGATTATCTCCGATCACATCTCGTCGCTTGATCTGTCTAAGCGCCCTTTCACAGCAAAGGGCGACAGCGGCACGATCTACACCGCCGATGCCGTCGTGCTGGCCACCGGCGCACAGGCGCGTTGGCTCGGGCTGCCCTCTGAAGAGAAATACAAGGGCATGGGCGTATCGGCCTGCGCCACTTGTGACGGATTTTTTTATCGCGGGCAGGAAGTTGTTGTCATCGGCGGCGGCAATACGGCGGTTGAAGAAGCTTTGTTTCTGACGAATTTTGCCTCCAAGGTAACACTTGTGCATCGCCGCGACAGCCTGCGTGCAGAGAAGATCCTGCAACACCGGCTGCTCAACAATCCAAAAATCGAGGTAATCTGGGACCACACGCTTGAGGAAGTCATAGGCGATGGAAGCGCACCCGGCGTGGAAGGCGTGCGTATCCGCCATGTCTCAACACACGAAACGCGCGATCTGACCTGTGCCGGGGTTTTCATCGCGATCGGCCACAGCCCGGCCAGCGAATTGGTGAAAGATCAACTCAAGATGCAAGATGGCGGCTATGTCTGGGTGGAGCCGGGCAGCACGCGCACGTCAATCCCCGGCGTCTTTGCCGCGGGCGATCTTACCGATCATACCTACAGACAAGCCGTCACCAGCGCCGGCATGGGCTGCATGGCCGCGTTGGATGCAGAGAAGTTCCTGTCAGAACATGACTAACGAATGATCGGCTCCAAAGGATCATAGAGGGCGCGGCCATCCCATCCGGCCTCACCCCAAGCGAGTTCCGGGAGTGTATCGGGCTTGTAACGCAGATTGCGCAGTTCCGTTTCGGTTACAAAACGGCGCTGCGTTACAATTCCTGCGGGATCGCGCCAGTCAGACGTGACCTCACCTCCGGTGATTTCGGCATGGAAATAGATATCCACCTGATGAAAACTACCCGACGGGTCGTGGAATTCATTCACAAGGCAAGGCGCTCCAACGGCGATCTGCAAACCGCATTCTTCAAGGATCTCACGCCGCAGATTTTCATGCAGCGACGCGCCGCGCTCCACCCCGCCACCCGGTGCACACCACAAATCGCTTTTGCCGCCTGGCCACGCGTTCACGATCAGGAGCCTGTCAAGATGCTTGATCACTGCGCGCACAGCGAGACGTGGAAATGTCATTGCGCCCTTTTGGTCTTGGTATGGCCTATCACGCACCTTATATAAGTCTCATGAAAAAGTATCTCACCGCCTTTCTATTGCTACCTTCCCCGGTCATGGCTGATTGCGTTGTGCTCCTCCACGGGCTTGCCCGATCGGAAAACTCCATGCTGGTCATGGAAGAAGCCCTCAAACTGCATGGCTACGAGGTAGTTAATTACGGCTACCCGTCACGCGCAGCGCCGATTGCTGAACTGTTGGATCATGTCGACATCGCTGTTGCGGATTGCGCTGAAGGGCCTGTACACTTCGTAACGCATTCAATGGGCGGCATTCTCGCACGCGGCTGGCTGGAGCGCCACCGCCCTGACGATATGGGGCGTGTGGTGATGATGGCACCACCAAATCACGGCTCCGAACTCGTCGATTTCTTCTCGGATATTGAGGCGTTTTATTGGATCAACGGCCCTGCAGGGCTCGAGCTTGGCACACGCCGGGATGCTGCTCCGAATATTCTGCCGGAATTTGCTGATTACGAGCTTGGGATCATTGCAGGTGATCTGTCGCTCAACCCGCTGACCTCGTCACTGATAGCGGGCGATGACGATGGCAAAGTTTCTGTGGAGAGCACGAAGCTCGAAGGGATGACCGATCACATTGTTTTGCCGGTTTCGCACACGTTCATGATGAACAACCCTATGGTCATCGCAGAGACGATCGAATTCCTGCGCAATGGTGTATTCGATCATGGCATGACTTTTGGGAATGCGCTTCGCAAATTGGCCAATCCCTGAGCTGCGCTATTGCTCGAACAGCCTGCCCTGGCCCGCAGGAGCAGGTATTGCGAGGCCCAGATGCGCCCAAGCTTTCGCAGCAAGCATCCGGCCGCGCGGCGTGCGCGCGATCAGGCCCTGTTGCAGCAAAAACGGCTCAATCACTTCCTCGATGGCATCGCGTGATTCCGATAACGCCGCAGCAATCGTCTCGACGCCGACCGGCCCACCCCCGTAATTCTCTGCGAGCAGCGAAAGATAGCGGCGGTCGGCACCGTCAAGGCCCAGATGATCCACGCCCAGCCGGGTGAGCGCATTATCCGACAGCGCCTGCGTCAGCCGCCCATCGCCTTCTACCAGCGCGAAATCGACCACGCGCCGCAAGAGGCGGCCCGCGATGCGCGGCGTACCACGCGCGCGCCGGGCAATCTCGCGCACACCATCCTCATCTGCCTTAACCCCTAGAAGCCGCGCACCACGCGCCACGATCTGGCACAACTCGGCTTCATTGTAGAATTGCAATCGCGTGGGAATACCGAACCGGTCGCGCAGCGGCGTGGTCAGAAGCCCCAGCCGCGTCGTGGCACCGACCAGCGTGAAAGGTTGCAGCTCGATACGCACAGTACGCGCTGCAGGGCCCTCACCGATTACCAGATCTAGCTGGAAGTCTTCCATCGCTGGATACAACACTTCCTCGACAGCCGGGTTGAGGCGATGGATTTCATCGATAAAGAGCACATCGCGGGCTTCGAGATTTGTTAGGATCGCTGCAAGATCGCCAGCCTTGGCGAGCACCGGCCCCGATGTCATTCGAAACCCCACGCCCAGTTCACGCGCCATAATCTGCGCCAGCGTGGTCTTTCCCAACCCCGGCGGGCCGTAAAACAGCGTGTGATCCATCGCCTCGCCCCGCATCCGGGCGGATTGGATGAAAACACGCAAATTTGCCCGTGCTTCCTGCTGGCCAATGAATTCATCCAGCCCTTGTGGGCGTAGAGCGCGGTCCAGCTCGGGGCTGTCATCAGGCAGATCATCTCCGCGCAGGCTTGGATCGGGCGTGGTCATGCTGTCAGCCTTTCGGGGCGAGCAGGCGCAAAGCCGCGCGGATCAATGCTGAAACGTCCGCTTCGGGCGCCATGGCCTGCGCTTGTGCAACAGCGCTTGCGGCATCTGCTGGGCCATAGCCCAGATTGGCAAGTGCAGACATGGCATCAGCGGTCGCAGTGGAGGGCGTGAGCGTGGGAGTGGGCGTGGTCGCGGCGGGCTCTGGCGCTGGCGTCCAGTCTGTATCATGCGAAGTGGCAGCGGGCGTTGTCTCCACCAATGACATCAAGGCAGGGGCCTTATCTTTCAACTCATTGGCGATCCGCTGGGCCAGTTTCGGCCCGACACCAGGGGCCTTGCGCAGCGCAGCACTGTCACCCAGCGCGATGGCGCGCGCCACACCATCTGGCCCGAGCGCTCCCAGAATCGCGAGTGATGCTTTCGCCCCAACACCCTGCACCGAGGTGAGTACGCGATGCCACTCCTTCTCAATGAGTGTCGGGAAGCCGAAAATCTGCATTAGATCCTCGCGCACTACCAATTCGGTATAAAGCGCGGTTACTTCGCCACGCCCGGGCAATTGCATAAGCGTACGCTCTGAAACATAGACGATGTAGCCCACACCGCGGACATCGAGCAGCACATGATCCTGGCCGCGCATCTCCAACACGCCTGTGAGTTTTCCGATCATGCCCGCGCGCTCGCCGCAGCAAAGGCCCGCGCCGATTGGGCATGAAACGCATGGCAAATTGCAATCGCCAGCGCATCGGCTGCATCCGGCCCCACGATATGCACGCCGGGAAGCTGCATCCGAACCATATGCTCTACCTGTTCTTTCGCTGCCTTACCCACACCGACCACCGCTTTCTTGACTGCGTTGGGTGCGTATTCCCCAACCTCTAGCCCTGCCTGTGCAGGCACAAGAAGCGCAATACCACGCGCTGAGCCAAGTTTCAGCGTGGCTACCGCATCTTTGTTGACAAAGGTTTGCTCCACAGCGGCAGTCACTGGGCGATATTGCATGAATACATTGGTTAATTGTTGATGAAGCTCAAGAAGTCGGATCGCAAGACTACCGCTTGCGTCTGACTGGCACACGCCATTCGCTACATGCCGCAGGCGTACGCCATCCGCCTCGATCACACCCCAGCCAAGGTTGCGCAAGCCCGGGTCGATACCAATCACGCGCATCACGGCTTAGGTTACCTTTATCACTGCCCCGGATGAGAGATAGCACGAAAAGTGAACATCTGCCAAGCCTTCAGAACAGTTGCGCATCTTATTCACGTGTTAACTAGCTATGCTGCGCCTGCATAAGAGCTTTGCGTTTTTTCATTCTACTCGTGCAGAAGATTTGTGCTTATTTCCGGTCTATCCGCACATCAGATGAGCGGTTTGAGAATCTTACCCTACGGAGACCACTATGACCTTCTACGCACAAAGCCGTTTGCATACGGAACAGGTGCTTGCCGGTTTCCAGGGCCTGTCGCTTGGCGGATTGATCGCCACCCTCAAGACCTGGAATGACGAACGCATCACCCGCCGCGAATTGAACCTGCTGTCCGACAGAGAGTTGGACGATATCGGGCTGAGCCGCACTGACATTGATCTGGTCGCAAAAGGCCAGATTTGAGTCTAGGGCCATAACGACCTGATAATTCGAGGGCCGTCCGGATCAGGACGGCCCTTTCTTCAATCAGCAGAGGGGCTCGGGAAAAGGCGGTCTGGCTCTGGCCGTGGCGATGAGTCCGGCTCTGCCATCGTTGCAGACTCGTTTTCGATAGCCGCAGGTTGAGTGAGGCGTTGCTCTGAGATTATTGGTCGCACCGGCACATCACGCGCTGACTTGCTTGGGAGAATTGGGGCAATTGCTGCAGAAACCGCAGTTGTCACCGGGTCCGGCAGCAAAGCCATACCCACGATCGAATCCGCATCGTGGGCTTCGACAAATGAAGTTATGAGACGGGCATACCCAGCCTGCCCCTCATAAGCCATCAAGAATGACTTGAGCAGAGCCAGAACAACCACCGTCACCACTACGCTGCCCAGGAATGATGTGAACATCATTCTGTATCTCCTGCGCCGTAGCTTGCGAAGCTCCGGGCTGTTCGCAGTGTATTTGCGCATCACTTCGAGACGCCGCTCCTCGAACTGGCGGTGTTGTTCGGATATCATTGCAAAGCCTCATTCAGTTAACGCCCAACACGCGTTATCTGAAAGCTATCAAATAAATCCGGCAAAACTGCGGCATCTCCGATCGGATTTCCTGCATTCCAACAAGGCTGTATCAGCGCTGCAAGGTCAGTGTCGCCCACTCACCGATATCTTCGCGATGCCGCAGCGCAAAACCAGCCGAAAGATAGGCGGCGAGCACCTGATCTGCTTGCTCTACCAGCAGCCCCGAAAGGATCGCATGCCCGCCCTCAACGGTCATTCGCCCCATTTCCGGTGCGAGATCAATCAAGGGGCCCATCAGGATATTGGCAAAGACCAGATCAAAGGGTGCAGCCTCCTTCAAGCGTGGATGATCAAAGCCGGTCGCCTCAAGGCAATGCACACGACCTTCCAGCCCATTGGCGGCGATATTGGCCTGCGCCACCTCCACTGCGACCGCATCGATATCACTTGCAAGGACCGGATCGGGCCAGATACGCGCCGCCGCCATCGCCAAAACAGCCGTTCCACAGCCGATATCGACCACGTTACGCCCGCGAACCCCAGCCAGATCCAGTCTGTCCAGTGCACGCAGGCATCCCAGCGTCGTGCCGTGATGGCCTGTTCCAAAAGCCATTGATGCCTCGATCAGCAAGCCCACCCTGTCACTGGGTAGCTTTTCGGCATCGTGACTGCCATAAACGAAGAAACGCCCTGCCTCGACAGGCGCCAGATCGCGCCGCACTTTGGCCACCCAGTCGATCTCGGGCAATTCCGAGACGATAAATTTTTGCGCATCGAAGGCTTGCGCCAGCACCAGGAGCTCGATTTCATTGGGTTCTTGGGTGAAATAGCCACCAACTTCCCATAGATTTGATCCGTCTTCCATCTCGAACACGCCCACTCCAATCGGTTCGGGCTCCATGTTCTCCATGGCCTCTGACAGCGCATAGGCAGCCTCGGATGAGGTAAGTTTCGTGATGGCCGTGTAGGTGGGCATGGACGATGGCCTTTAAATCAGACGGTGCCGAGCCGCGATAGCGGTCTGAACCGGCACGGTCAAGCAAATGCCTTTTGCCCTGCGCGCGCGGGGGCACGCGGGTGGGTGGGTGGTGCGTGACCCCGCGCGCGAAGGGTGTCAGGCCGTCAGTCCGATCGGGCAGGTAACGCCGGTCCCGCCGATCCCACAGTAACCGCGCGGGTTCTTGTGCAGATATTGCTGGTGGTAATCTTCAGCGAAATAAAACTCGGGCGCGGGCAGGATCTCGGTCGTGATCGCGCCATGACCTGCCTCGCGCAACCGCGCCGCGTAGGCATCCCGGCTTGCCTCCGCGACAGCTTTCTGCACATCCGAATAGCAGTAGATTCCCGAGCGATACTGCGTGCCACGATCATTGCCCTGCCGCATGCCCTGTGTAGGATCATGGCCTTCCCAGAACTTTCGCAGAAGCGCTTCATAGCTGATCTGCGCCGGGTCGAAGATCACACGCACCACTTCGTTATGTCCGGTCTTGCCAGTGCAGACCTCCTCATAGGTCGGGTTGGGCGTAAAACCGCCGGCATAGCCAACCATCGTTAGCCACAGACCCTCTGTCTGCCAGAAGATCCGCTCTACACCCCAGAAACAGCCCATCCCGAACATGGCTTCTTCCATGCCTTCCGGCACGGTGGATTTCAGCGGGCGGCCTGAAATCGCATGCGTCTCGGCGGTTGCGAGCGCATGGGAGCGGCCCGGCAGCGCCTCTTGCGGGGTGATCATGCGCGTCTTGTCTGCGCCAAATCCGAACATCGAATATCTCCTTCTCGGTTTGGACAGAAGATAAACCCGAATTCTCCCGATGCAACGACGTTCAGAAAAAGCTCTGCGGGTCTATATCAACACTCAAGCGCAGATCGCCTTTCAGCTTGTGAGGTTGGAGCCAGTCACTGATCGCGGCCTGCAACCCGGCGCTTTTCGGAGCCTTTACCAGAAGCCGCACGCGGTGGCGCCCCCTGATCCGGGCAATCGGCGCGGGGGCAGGGCCGAAGACTTGCGCGCCGATCTCGCGCAAGGGCCCATCAGCGCGCGCAAGTTCGATACCAAGCGCGAAGGCAGGCTCCAGCGCGGGAGCCGAGATCACGACCCCCGCGAGCCGACCGAAAGGCGGCATGCCCAGCGATTTGCGCTGTGCGGCCTCGCTGCGCCAGAATTCCTCTTCGGCGCCCGAAAGGATCGCCCGGATCACTGGATGCTCGGGCTGGCTGGTCTGGATCAGCGCCACCCCCGGCTTCTCTGCCCGCCCCGCGCGCCCCGAGACCTGCCGCACAAGCTGAAACACCCGCTCCGCCGCGCGCAGATCGGACCCCGAAAGCCCCAGATCTGCATCGATCACCCCCACCAATGTCAGCACTGGGAAGTTATGCCCTTTAGCGACGATCTGCGTGCCGATGATGATATCGGCCTCCCCCTCTGCAATCGCGGCGATCTGTTCTTTCAGCGCCCGCGCTGTGCCGAAGAGATCCGAAGACAGCACCGCCACCCGCGCCTCGGGCCAGAGCGCGCGCGCCTCTTCTTCCAGCCGCTCGACACCGGGGCCGACCGGGGCCAGACGATCCTGTGCGCCGCAGGAGGGACAGGCTTCCGGAATGGAGCGGCTCGCACCGCATTGATGGCAGACCAGCCGACGCAGGAAGCGATGCTCGACCATCCGCGCATCGCATTCGCTGCATTCGATCTGGTGCCCGCAAGCACGGCAGACAGTCAGCGGCGCGTAACCACGTCTGTTCAGGAACAAAAGCGCCTGCTCACCCGCTGCAATCCGCGCCGTAACCGCCGATTGAAGACTGGGTGAGATCCAGCGGCTGGTGGGCATCTCTTCGGCGCGCAGATCAATCGCACGCATCTGCGGCAATTCATTCGGCCCGAACCGCGCCGCCAGATCCAGTCTTGCATATTTTCCGACGCTGGCATTGGCCCATGTCTCCAACGAAGGCGTCGCCGACGCGAGGATCACCTGCGCCTCCCCCATTGCCGCGCGCAGCACCGCCATGTCGCGCGCATTATAGAGCACGCCTTCTTCCTGCTTGTAGGAACTGTCGTGTTCCTCATCGACCACGATCAGCCCAAGATCACGAAACGGCAGAAACAGCGCCGAGCGCGCGCCCACCACGAGCTGTGCTTCACCGCGCCCGACCATGTGCCAGCAACGCCGCCGCTCGCTCAGCGTTACACCCGAATGCCATTCTGCAGGCCGCGCACCGAAACGCGCCTCGACCCGCGTCAGGAACTCCGCACTGAGCGCGATTTCCGGCAGGAGCACCAGCGCCTGACGCCGCTGCGCCAGACATTCAGCCACAGCCTCGAGATAGACCTCGGTCTTGCCTGACCCTGTCACCCCCTTGAGTAGCGTCGTACCGTAGCTGCGCCCCGCGACGCCGTTTCGCAACGCCACCGCTGCGGCTGATTGATCCTCTGTCAGTGATTGACCGGCGCGCGCAGGGTCTAGCCGCGGATATGGCTGATCGCGCGGGGCTTCACGCTCGATCAGCGCGCCCGCCTGCACCAGCCCGCGCACCACGCCTGCGCTAACACCTGCTGCCTGCGCCAACTCACCAGATGTAAGCCCTGCGCCGCCAAAGCCGTCACAAACCGCGAGTACCTTCTCGCGCGCCTCAGTCATGCGCGCTGGCAAGTTCGCACCACGATAGAGAAGCTTGCGCATAGCCGGGCCGCTTCCCAAATCGGGCACCCGCGTGGCAAGTCGCAACATCGCAGGTAGCGGGGTCAGCGTGTAATCGGCGACGCGCGCCAGAAAAGCGCGCAGTTCCGCGCGCATCGGTACTGCATCAAGCACGCGGATGGCCGCGCGCAGCTTGTTACGCGGGAAGCTGCCCTCCGCCGGACCCCAGACAACACCTAGCACCCGGCGCGGCCCCAGCGGAACTTCCACGAAAGCCCCGAGCCACGCCCCTCCTGCGGGCGCGAGATAGTCAAGCACGCGATCCAGCGGCTCCACTGTCAGAACGCCGCAAGGGCTGCCTTCGTCAAAAAACTCCGGTGGATCGGCTGAGAGCATGGCAAAAGGGGTTCCGGTGCAGCGTTGCATCAGGTATGACGCGCCCGGAAACCAGCCGCAAGCCGAAGGAGAAGAAATGAAGTTCTTCGTAGATACTGCCGATGTTAGCGCAATCACAGAGCTCGACGAGCTTGGAATGGTGGATGGGGTAACAACGAACCCCTCGCTGATCCTGAAATCAGGTCGCAACATTCTGGAGGTCACGCGCGAGATTTGCGAGATCGTCGAGGGTCCGGTTTCGGCCGAGGTCGTCGCACTCGAGGCCGAGGCGATGATCGCCGAAGGCCGCAAACTGGCCGAGATCGCGCCGAATATCACTGTAAAGCTGCCGCTGACATGGGACGGGCTGAAAGCCTGCAAAGTGCTCTCGGGCGAAGGCAAGATGGTGAATGTGACGCTCTGTTTCAGCGCAAATCAGGCGCTTCTTGCCGCCAAAGCAGGTGCAACCTTTATCTCGCCCTTCCTCGGACGGCTTGATGATATCGCACTCGATGGTGTGGAACTCATCGAAGATATCCGCACGATCTATGACAATTACGGCTTCGAGACACAAATCCTCGCCGCATCGATTCGCTCGGTCAATCATGTGCTTGATGTCGCCCGGATCGGTGCCGATGTCATGACGGCTCCGCCCGAAGTGATCCGCAAACTGGCCGCGCATCCGCTCACCGATGCCGGTCTGGCACAATTCATGCGCGATTGGGAAAAAACAGGTCAAAAAATCCTGTAAGCTTTGTTATAGTCCCGAGAAGAATGAAAACAGAGCAGTCAACGGACAGGCGCAAAGATGACAGGATCTGCAGTCAGGCCAGATAAGGCCAATGAATTCCGCGCACGTATTATCGCGGACCCAACGCTTATTCTGGATGACAAGGATGTCATGCGCACACTGGTGGCAGCCAGTGAGCGCGGGATGGGTGACAATATCGTAGATTTGCGCGGTCTGGCCATGGAACGCCTCGAAGCGCGTCTCGACAGGCTGGAGGAAACGCATCGCGCGGTGATTGCAGCAGCCTATGAAAACCTTTCTGGCACAAACCAGATCCACCGCGCGATCCTGCGTATGCTTGATCCCGATCAGTTTGAAGAATTCCTGCGCAATCTCGGCGGCGATGTTGCGCAGATCCTCTCTGTTGACGCGATCAAGCTGGTGCTCGAAAGCCCAGAGGCTGGGCCCGACCCGGCGCTTGAGCGGATTTCCGATGTGCTTTGCGTGGTGCCACCGGGCTTTATCGAAAGCTACATGAGCTCGGAGCGCGGGCCAACGACCCGGCAAGTCGTGCTTCGTCAGGCAATACCGCCAACCGACATGCTCTATGGCGCGAAGACCGCTGACTTGCGCTCGGAAGCTTGCATGCGTCTCGATCTCGGCGCTCACCGGATGGCAGGGATGCTGGTGATGGCCTCGGAAAATCCGCATATGTTCAAGCCCGGTCAAGGCACTGACCTGTTATCTTTTTTTGCAGGTATCTTTGAAAGGTCTATGCGTCGCTGGCTGGCGTAAGATGGTTTTGCTGAGCGCTGCACAACGAGATGCCCTCCAGACCTGGCTGGCGGGACTTTCCGCGTTGGATGCATCTTCCGAACATACAATCGCGGCATACAGTCACGATGTCGGGCAATTTCTGGCCTTTATTGCCACCCATCTGGGTGGAAGCGCGGGGATACGCCAACTCGGCAGTGTCACACAAAGTGATATGCGGGCGTGGATGGCACATGAGCGTGGCTCCGGGCTCAGCGGCCGAAGCCTTGCGCGCAAGCTATCCGCCGTAAAGAGTTTCGCTCGCTGGCTGGCTGAACGTGAATCGCTTGAAATATCAGCCATTCTTGCAGCGCGCGCTCCAAAATACACACGCAACCTGCCACGCCCACTCAGCGAAACCGCTGCGCGCGAGGTTATCGATCTCGTTCCGATGCAGACACGTGATGACTGGACAGGGCGGCGCGATGCAGCGGTTATAACCCTGCTCTATGGATGCGGCTTGCGCGTGTCTGAAGCACTGGGACTGACCGGGAGCGATTTGCCTCTTGGCGATAGCCTGCGGATTCTCGGTAAGGGTGGACGTGAGCGTCTGGTGCCGCTTCTGCCTGCCGCGCGCGCAGCAGTCATTGTCTATCTGAGGGCCTGCCCCCACCCTATGCAAGCTGATGCGCCTTTGTTTCGGGGCAGCCGCGGCGGTGCCTTGGGGCGGCGTCATGTTGCCAAGGTCATGGAGGCCACACGGCTTCAACTCGGCCTGCCGGCAACGGCGACCCCACATGCATTGCGCCATTCCTTTGCAACGCATCTGCTCGCGGCGGGGGGTGATCTGCGCGCGATACAGGAATTGCTCGGCCATGCCTCGCTGCAATCGACGCAAGTTTATACCGGCGTAGAAAACGCTCAGCTCATGGAAATCTATCGTTCCGCGCATCCACGGGCAGAAAAATGATCCCGCAAGCCGGGACAAACTCCTCTACAAAAGTATATCGGAACAATTATCAAACAGCCTGAAAGACGGGTTGCATCACTGGCACCGAGTTGACAGTGAGAACCACGATGCCAAGCAAGAGTGAAGCCCATGAAACCAAGCCTAAAAGCCTATTCGGTGCACCTTTTCACGGCGACAGGTGCAGTGTTCGCGATGCTTGCATTACTGGAAGCCGTAAAAGGTGAATGGGCGATGATGTTCTTATGGCTGGTCGTTGCCTTTATTGTGGACGGCATCGATGGTCCGCTCGCACGGCGCTACGAAGTGAAGGAACATGCGCGCACCATCGACGGCGTTTTGCTCGATCTCATCATCGACTATCTGACCTATGTCTTCATTCCAGCCTTTGCCCTCTTTCAATCCGGGCTTTTGCCCGGTTGGACCGGCTGGATCGCGATCATCGTGATCACGTTCACCAGCGTGCTCTATTTCGCAGATTCCCGCATGAAAACTGCAGATAATTCCTTTCAGGGCTTCCCTGCTTGCTGGAACATGGCTGCTGTGGTCATATTTGCAACACAGCCTGGCTTCTGGGTTATCCTTGCCATTGTTGCCTTCCTTGCAATCGCCATGTTCACGCCACTGAAATTTATCCATCCCGTTCGTACAAAACGCTGGCGTTCCCTGTCTTTGCCTGTGGCACTGATCTGGACAGGTCTTGCGGGATGGGCGGCATGGACAGACTTTTCACAACCGCAGCTTGTAACCTGGGGTCTGATCGCGACAAGCCTGTATCTGGCAAGCGTCGGCATCATTCAACAAGTCCTGCCTGAACGACGCAGTGGTCTTTCGCGCTTGCACTAGGGTGATCCCCGGACTTATGGTCTGGCCGGAAGTTGACAGGAGAGCCCAGTGATGGACATCAAGACCGTGGGAGTGGTGGGCGCAGGCCAAATGGGTAGCGGAATTGCCCATGTCTTTGCACTGGCAGGCTACGATGTGCTTCTCAACGATATCAGCCAAGAGGCGCTCGACAAGGCTGTCGCACTGATCAACCGCAATATCGAGCGGCAAGTCTCCCGCGGCAAGACTACCGCTGAGGAAAAGGCTGCCGCCATGTCGCGCATCAGCACCACCACGCGGCTGGCCGATCTCGGTCCATCGGATCTGATCATCGAGGCAGCGACCGAGCGCGAGACGGTCAAGCAGGCGATCTTCGAGGATCTGTTGCCCCATATCCAGCCGCATACGATCCTGACCTCTAACACGTCTTCGATCTCGATCACCCGGCTCGCCTCGCGCACTGACCGGCCCGAGCGCTTCATGGGCTTTCACTTCATGAACCCCGTGCCAGTGATGCAACTGGTGGAACTGATCCGCGGCATCGCCACCGACGAGCCTACCTACAAGACCTTGCTCGGTGTGGTCGAGAAACTCGGCAAGACCTCCGCCAGCGCCGAGGATTTCCCGGCCTTTATCGTGAACCGCATCCTGATGCCGATGATAAACGAGGCCGTCTATACGCTTTACGAGGGGGTGGGCTCAGTCAAATCCATCGACGAATCACTCAAGCTTGGGGCCAATCACCCCATGGGCCCTCTTGAACTTGCCGATTTCATCGGCCTCGATACCTGCCTTGCCATCATGAATGTGCTCCATGACGGGCTTGCGGATACCAAATACCGCCCCTGCCCATTGCTGACAAAATATGTCGAGGCCGGATGGTTGGGCCGCAAGACTCAGCGTGGGTTCTATGATTATCGCGGCGAGACCCCGGTTCCGACACGCTAGAGCTTTCACCTCTTGACCCAGCTTGCCGGAACGTGAGTAAAGCAGGGAATGGCGAAGTCAAAATCCAGCAAGGCGCGGAAAAGCGCCTCCAAGCGCAGTCCGTTAGCGCGCTGCACAGATGCGGTGAACTGGATCTGGCGTAAGTTCTTGCGCGTGGTTGCGATCATTTTCCTGCTCGCCGTCGCATGGGTTTTGCTCTACCGTTTCGTTGCACCACCGGGCGGCATCTTTATCATGCAGGAGCACAGGCGGTTGGGAGAAATCCAGCGCCAATGGGTACCGATGGAACAAATCGCGCCAGTAATGGCGCGCTCGGTGATTGCGGCGGAGGATGCGAATTTCTGCCTGCATTGGGGCTTTGACATGAGCGAGATACGCCGTGTCATCGAACAGGGCAGTTCACGAGGTGCGTCCACCATCACACAGCAGACTGCGAAAAACGTCTTTCTCTGGCATGGGCGCGACTGGACACGCAAGGCGCTGGAATCTGTTTTCACCCTGCTGATAGAGGCATTTTGGCCCAAGCGCCGCATCCTTGAGGTTTATCTCAATATTGTGGAATTCGATGAGGGTGTCTTTGGCGTGGAGGCTGCCGCGCAAAGGTATTTTCGGACCACTGCTGCGGAGCTGTCACCCACACAAGCCGCGCGTCTCGCCGCTGTTTTGCCTGCTCCCAAGATCCGCGATGCGGCCAACCCCACACAATTTCTCCGCAACCGCACAGCATCCATCATGGATGGTGCGGCAACGATTGCGCGCGACGGGCGTGATGCCTGTATCGGCGGTTGAACTTTCCGCCTGCGCACGGCAAGAGGGCTCCAGTAGCAGTAAGGAGCACCGGTTTTTTTCATGGCCCGCCTTTATCACGTTCCCCTCTCGCCTTTTTGCCGCAAGGTGCGCCTGACCCTCGCAGAAAAACGCATCGAGGTTGAACTGATCGAGGAGCGTTACTGGGAGCCAAGCCAGGATTTCATGCGCCGCAACCCAGCAGGCAAAGTCCCGGTGCTGCGCCATGACGGGCGGATGCTGAGCGAGAGCCATGCGATCTGCGAGTATCTCGACGAGACGATCCCGACACCGCCCTTGGTACCGCGCGGGCCGGATGAACGCTATGAAATGCGCAGGCTCTGCACTTGGTTCGATGACAAGTTCCATGTCGAGGTGACATCAAACCTGCTCTATGAGCGTGTGAACAAGAAGCTCACCGGGCAAGGCTACCCGGATTCGCAGCGCATCAAGCTGGGATCGACGCGGATCAAGTTTCATATTGATTATCTGGACTGGCTTTTGGGACAACGTCGCTGGCTTGCAGGAAATGACATGACACTAGCCGATTTCACGGCAGCCGCGCATCTCTCCTGCCTTGACTACATCAATGATGTGGATTGGCAGAGATCGAGCCTCGTGCATGAATGGTATGCCAAGATCAAGTCGCGCCCGGCCTTTCGCACACTTCTTGCCGACCAGATTCCGGGCTTCCCGCCCCCTGCGCATTATGCCGATCTGGATTTCTGAGCCGTGCAAGGGCATCCTTGACGCATGAACGCCATTCTGAAATCTGAACTATGCGCCGAGGCAATCCGCCTTGGGTTTGACGCTTGCGCAGTCACACGGCCCGACTCGATCCCACAAGCCCCTGAACGCCTTGCGCAGTTTGTGGCAGAGGGGCGGCATGGGCAGATGAGCTGGATGGAAGAGCGCATGACATGGCGCGGCAATCCGGCCGCACTCTGGCCCGAGGCGCGCAGCATCATCATGCTGGCCGAGAGCTACACGCCAGAGCATGATCCCCTGGGTCTGCTGACGCAGCGCGAGAAAGCCGTGATTTCTGCCTATGCAATGGGGCGTGACTACCATGATGTGATCAAGAAACGCCTCAAGCATCTTGGCCGCTGGCTGATTGCGAAGGCAGGGGGCGAGATCAAGGTCTTTGTTGATACAGCCCCGGTCATGGAAAAGCCGCTCGCGGCGGCGGCGGGGCTGGGCTGGCAGGGCAAGCACACCAACCTCCTTTCGCGCGAACTTGGCAACTGGTTCTTTCTCGGAGCGATTTTCACCACGCTGGAGCTGCCACCTGATCCGCCTGCGCGCGAAAATTGCGGCACTTGCCGCGCTTGCCTCGATATCTGTCCGACAGATGCATTTCCGGCCCCCTTCCAGCTCGATGCACGGCGCTGCATTTCATACCTGACAATCGAGCACCACGGGCCCGTGCCGGAAGATTTGCGCGCAAGGATGGGCAATCGCATCTATGGCTGCGATGATTGCCTTGCTATCTGCCCCTGGAACAAGTTTGCGCAAACCGCATCAGAGGCGAAATATGCAGCGCGCGAAGGGATGATTGCACCAGATCTCGCAGATCTGGTTACGCTTGATGATGCGTCTTTTCGCGCACGTTTTTCGGGCTTACCGATCAAACGTATCGGGCGCAATCGTTTCATCCGCAATGTACTCTACGCCATTGGCAATTCTGGCAGCAGGCAATTGATCCCCCACGCCGAAGCACTCTGCCGCGACCCGGACCCGACTGTCGCAGATGCCGCATGTTGGGCTGTCAAGCGGCTACGCGCGTCCTCGGCGGCAGCGCCGGGCGCGGCCACGCGCTCACGATCCTGACCCCCTCAATGGGGGGAAGGATCGTGCCCCTTCCAGAATCACACCCCCCAATCAGCCCCCTGCATCTCGCGCAGTCGCGAGGCCGTGCGCTCGAACTCGAACGCCCCGGCCCCTTCCGTATAAAGCCGCTCTGGCTCGGAAGCCGCAGAGGCGATCAACCGGACCTTCGCCTCATAAAGCGCATCGACCAAGGTCACGAACCGCTTCGCCTCATTGTAATTAGAGACCGTCAGATAGGGGATATCCTCGAGCATCAGCACCCGCAACGCCTCTGCCAGCGCCAGATAATCCGCAGGCCCCAGCGGCTGGCCGCAAAGATCCCAGAACCGCGCCCAACCCACGCCATTATGCGCACGTGGCAGCACGACCTCCCGCCCTTTCACTTTCAGCGTCAAGGGCGCGCCCGGATCATGCCCGGTCAGTTCATCCCAGATCCGCATCATCTCGGCGCGCGATGCGCCATCTGCAGGGCTGAACCACACCTGCTCCCCTGCCAGCCTGTGCTGGCGATAATCTGTCTCGGATTCCAGCTCATGCACCACCATCCGGGTTTTGATCATCTCGATAAAGGGTAGAAAAAGCGCCCGGTTCAGCCCGTCCTTGTAGAGATCATCCGGCACACGGTTCGAGGTCGTCACAATAGCCACCCCCGCCCCCATCAACCGCTCGAAGAGCCGCCCAACGATCATTGCATCGGTGATATCGGTGATCTGCATCTCGTCAAATGCCAGCAGCCGCACCTCTGCGGCCACCTTGTCGGCCACAGGTGCCAGCGCATCTTCCACCCCACGCTTGCGCGCCTCGTGCATGCCTGCATGAATTTCCTGCATGAAAGCATGAAAATGTACGCGCCTTCGCGCCAGATCCCCCAGTTGTGCCACAAACAGATCCATCAGCATCGATTTTCCACGCCCGACACCGCCCCACAGATAGAGCCCCGGCGCAGGCTCGGGCTTCTGTCGGCCCAGAAGCCCGCGCAGCCCAGCCTTTTTCGGCGCAGGTTTGGCCAGATAATCGAGGATCGGCGCGAAAAGCGGTAAGGCCCCGCGCTGCGCTGCATCCGGGCGGATCGCGCCCTCCTCGACCAGTTGGTCATATGTCCGTGTGAGCATGTCTTTCATGGCTCGCACCGATACGCCAAAGCGGGGCGCTGCGAAAGGGTCTGCTGCCATCTTGCCAGCCTCAGTTTGCGCCGTTAGGGGTAGAGAAGGCCGTAGATAAGCAGGGTTCAGATGGGGGTGAAACATGGATGATCCGAAAACACTGGTATCCACCGACTGGCTGGCCCAGCATCTGAATGATCCTGATCTGCGCATTCTCGATGCAAGCTGGTATATGCCGCAGATGGGCCGCGATGCGCGCGCCGAGTATGAAGCGGGACATATCCCGGGAGCGCGCTTCTTCGATATTGACGAAATCAGCGATCACCGTTCGAGCTTGCCGCATATGGCTCCACCGGTCGAGAAATTCATGTCGCGCTTGCGCGCGATGGGTGTGGGTGACGGGCATCAGATCGTCGTCTATGATGGGATGGGGTTGTTTTCGGCTGCACGGGTCTGGTGGCTTTTCCGGCTGATGGGCAAGAGCGATGTGGCCGTACTCGATGGCGGATTTCCGAAATGGCAAGCCGAGGGGCGCGAGGTCGAGGATCTGGCCCCGGTGCTGCGCGAGCGCCATATAACGGTCCAGCGTCAGGCCCATCTCGTGAAGGATGTGAGCCAAGTCGCCGCAGCGGTGAAGCTGCGCGACTGGCAGATCCTTGATGCTCGCTCTGCCGAGCGCTTCCGCGGTGACAGTCCAGAGCCGCGCGAAGGCTTGCGCGCGGGTCATATGCCGGGCGCGCTGAACCTGCCCTTTACCGATCTTCTCAACGCCGATGGCACGATGAAACAAGGCGATGCGCTGCGCGCGGCTTTCGTGGACGCAGGCGTCGATCTTGACCGGCAGGTCATCACCACCTGCGGCTCGGGCATAACAGCAGCGGTGCTCAGCCTCGGGCTGGAGATCCTTGGGCATCGCGCACATGCGCTCTATGATGGTTCCTGGACGGAATGGGGACAATTTCCAGATCTGAAGGTTGAAACCGGATGACCACCTATCGAGCGGGCGAGACAGTTACCTATACGGTCACGTTCCTCGAGATGACCGCACGGCCCGGCTTTGACTGGCCCCACACGCCTGTCGGAATGACCGGCGCGCTTCTGCGGGCCGAAAGCCCGCCAGTGTGGTATTTCCGCGCGCTCTATGACGCGGTGGGGCGCGATTATGCCTGGACCGATCTGCATGAGAATGAGGACCGCGACATCGCCGACTGGCTAAGCCATTCCGATGTGGCTCTTTACTCACTGATCGATAATGGCTGGCCGCAAGGGTTCTTCGTGCTCGATGCACGCGAAGATACGGTTTGCGATCTCAGTTATTTTGGCCTTGTACCAGAGGCGGTCGGGCGTGGGCTGGGCAGCTGGATGCTGCGCACATCCATCCTTATGGCGTGGCAGCGCCCCGGCCTTCAGGTTCTGCGCGTAAATACCTGCACGCTGGATCACCCGCGCGCGCTGATCCAATACCAGAAACACGGCTTCACTCCGGTCCGGCAGGAAGAGCGCAGCCGCGTCCTGAACAGCGACTGGACCCCAGCCTCCAACTGAGAAGAGTTATCATGTTTGAAACCCTGTCCGCTCCGAAACTCGACGGGATCATCGCCCTGATGCAAGCCTTTGCCGATGACCCCCGCGAAAACAAGGTCGATCTTGGCGTGGGGGTTTACCGCGATGCCGCCGGCCGCACGCCTGTCATGCGCGCGGTAAAAGCCGCCGAAGCGCGGATCATTGAAGAGCAGGAGACCAAGAGCTATCTTTCGCTCGCTGGCGACCGCGCTTTTCTGGAGGTGATGGAAAGCCTGCTTCTGGGCGGAGCAGTGCCAAGCGCACGGGTCGCGGCAGTGGGCACACCGGGTGGTACAGCGGCCGTACGCCAGATCTGCGAGTTGATCAAGCGCGCGCGACCCGAAGCCACGATCTGGGTCAGCGCGCAGACATGGCCCAATCATCTGCCCCTGATCGCTGCGGCGGGGTTGCATTCGCAGCCGTATCGCTATCTCGATCGCGAGAGCGGCGCGCTGGATCGCGAAGGGTTCTTCGCCGATCTTGGACAGATGGCAACGGGCGATGTAGTGTTGCTGCATGGCTGCTGCCACAACCCGACCGGGGTTGATCTCGGCCTG
Organism: Natronohydrobacter sp.; assembly: GCA_007125005.1. Lineage (GTDB taxonomy): Bacteria > Pseudomonadota > Alphaproteobacteria > Rhodobacterales > Rhodobacteraceae > Roseinatronobacter. The sequence continues at coordinate 45,358 of SLDY01000035.1, read as the reverse complement.
CAAGACTGGGCTGAAACTGCAGCGCTGCTGGAGCGCCGGGGCGTCGTGCCATTTGTGGATATGGCGTATCAGGGGTTTGGCGAGAGCCTTGACGCAGATGCCGGGGGGCTGCGCCACCTGAGCGCACGCCTGCCCGAAATTCTGGTGGCTGCGAGTTGCTCAAAGAATTTCGGCCTCTATCGCGAACGTGTGGGCATAGCCATGGCCGTTGTCGAGCCTGCCTTGCGCGACACGCTTGCTGGCACGCTTGCGGGGCTGAGCCGACAGAGCTTTGCCTTCCCGCCCGATCATGGCGGGCGTGTAGTCAGCACAATCCTGCGCGACACCAAGCTAAGGAATGGCTGGCAAAGCGAGTTGGATGAGATGCGTATGCGTGTGGTCGAGAACAGGCGCGCGCTCTCAGCAGCGATCCAGAATGAGACGGGCTCTGATCGCTTCGGCTTTATCGCCGCGCAACATGGTATGTTCTCGCTTTTGCCACTGGAGCCTGCGGAAGTGGAAACGCTGCGCAAAAACCATGCGATCTATATGCTTGGCGATGGGCGGGTGAACATGGCGGGGCTGAATGCGGCAGCAATCGAGCGCACGGCGCGGGCCATCGCCGATGTCTTGCGAGCACGGTAGACATCGCGCCCGCTTTCAAGGCTGCGCCATTGCGCGACCGGCTTAATGAGTATTTTTGGCAAGATGAAATCAGAAGAGACTGCCCTGCTCGGGCGGCTTCGCAGGTGGCTTGCCGGATTTGGCCGGTTTCTGCGGCTGAGCCAGAAGGCGACTATCGGCAAATTCGATCTCCAGCATCCGGGCCTTCGCGGCAGCGCGCGCGTCGGTCAGGACTCGGCCTTCCTCATCCCGCACGACTGCATAGCCGCGCCGGAGCGTGGCCGGATACCCCAGCGACTGGCGCAATCGTTCGAGCGCTTCTAGCCGCGTGGTGTGGGTGTCGAGCCGCGCGGTGATGGCGCGGGTTGCCCGGGCAGTGCGTTCTTCCAGGCGTTCGCGCGATTTGTCGATCTGGAAGCGGATGGTGGCGGCACGCAGCCCTGCGGCGGTGCTGCGCAACTCCTGCCCCTTGGTCGCGATCAGTGCACGCAATGAGCCCGGAAACCGCTCAGCCCATTGATCAAAGCGCTGGAGCGCGGGGGCGAGCAATGTTTCCGCACGCGGCAGCGCACGGGAGAGATCGGCGAGGCGTTGGCGGCGGGTGCTGATCATCTGGCCGCCTGCGCGGATGAGCCGTGCCTCCAACCCTGTTAGATGCGCCATCAGATCGGAATGAACTGGCACGGCAATCTCGGCCGCAGCTGTTGGTGTGGGGGCGCGTTGATCGGCGGCGAAATCGATCAACGTTGTATCGGTCTCATGACCCACGGCAGAGATGAGCGGAATCACGCTCGCGGCGGCAGCGCGTACCACAATTTCCTCGTTGAAACCCCAGAGATCTTCGATGGAGCCTCCGCCACGCGCGACGATAAGAAGGTTCGGGCGCGGGATCGCACCATTTGCAGGGAGCGCGTTGAAGCCTGCAATCGCGCGGGCCACTTCGGGCGCGCAGCTCTGGCCCTGCACTGCAACGGGCCAAAGCAGAACATGAGTTCCGAAACGGTCCTGCAGGCGGTGCAGGATATCGCGGATCACGGCCCCTTGCGGCGAGGAAATTACACCGATCACGCGCGGCAGAGAGGGGAGGGCGCGCTTGCGCTCGGCTGCGAATAGGCCTTCGGCCGCAAGCGCCGCCTTGCGTTTTTCCAGCATCGCCATGAGCGCGCCTGCGCCTGCGGGCTCGATACTCTCAACCTGCAACTGGTATTTCGACTGCGGCGCGAAGGTCGTGAGCCGCCCTGTCGCGATGACCTCCATCCCTTCCTCGGGTTTCACCGCCATGCGCGCGACCTGACCCTTCCAGCTCACGCCCGCGATGACCGCGCGGTCATCCTTGAGGTCAAAATACATATGCCCCGTGCGCGCCACCACCACACGGCCCACTTCGCCGCGCACGCGCACGCGGCCGAATTCGCCCTCGAGCACGCGCTTTATGGCACCCGAGATCTCGGAGACCGAGAGTTCTGGTGTGTTGCTGGCGGGCTCGTCGATCAGGTCCATGCGGCTCTCGCTTGTCTTGCAGGCGAGACCACCCTAGAACGCGCGACAGTGAAGGCCAAGAGAGGGCGGGCGATGAATATTCTGGTGCTGGGCAGCGGCGGGCGCGAACATGCGCTGGCCTGGGCGATCTTGCAGAACCCGAAATGCGACCGGCTGATCTGCGCGCCCGGCAATGCAGGCATGGAAGCGATGGCCGAATGCGCTGATCTCGATATCTGCAATGGCGGGGCAGTGGCCAATTTCTGCGAGGAAAATGCGATTGATTTCGTGGTGATCGGGCCCGAAGCACCGCTCGCGGCAGGGGTTGCGGACCGTTTGCGTGCGGTCGGGCTAAGCTGCTTTGGCCCCTCGGCGGCGGCGGCGCGGCTAGAAGCCTCGAAAGCCTTTACCAAGGAGATCTGCGCCGCTGTGGGCGCGCCGACCGCAGCCTATGCGCATTTCACCGACGCTCAGGCCGCGCGCGACTATATTGCCGCGCAGGGCGCGCCGATTGTGGTCAAAGCCGATGGGCTTGCGGCTGGCAAGGGCGTAATCGTGGCCATGACAGAGGCCGAGGCGCTGGAGGCGATTGATACCATGTTCGCAGGTGAGTTTGGCACTGCCGGGGCGGAAGTGGTGGTCGAAGAGTTCATGGAGGGTGAGGAAGCCTCTTTCTTCGTTTTGGTGGATGGTGAAACCTGTTTGCCAATCGGCACCGCGCAGGACCACAAGCGCGTGGGCGAGGGGGACACAGGGCCGAATACTGGGGGCATGGGGGCTTATTCCCCTGCTCCCGTGTTGACTGATGCGATCGCTGATCTGGCCATGGAACAGATCATCCGGCCAACCATGGCCGAGATGACGCGGCGCGGCATGGCCTATCAAGGGGTGCTCTATGCCGGGCTGATGATCAAGGACGGCCAGCCGCGTCTGGTGGAATACAATGTGCGCTTTGGCGATCCCGAATGTCAGGTGCTGATGATGCGGCTGGGCGCGCAGGCGCTCGATCTGATGATGGCCTGCGCCGAAGGGCGGCTCGATGAGATGACCGTCAATTGGGCCGATGACCATGCGATGACCGTGGTGATGGCAGCGCAGGGTTATCCGGGCGATTATGCGAAAGGCAGCGAAATCCGGGGGCTGGAGACTTGCCCGCAGGACAGCGCGCATATGGTCTTTCATGCGGGCACTAAGGACGAGCGCGGGCGCGTGCTCGCCAATGGCGGGCGCGTGCTGAATGTCACGGCGCGCGGGGCCACGCTTTTGGAGGCGCGCGCGCGGGCTTACGATATGGTTGATCGGATCGACTGGCCGGAAGGGTTTTGCAGGCGTGATATCGGCTGGCGGGCGCTCTGACGCCAGCAGCACGGTTAGACGCCGACTTCTGGACCCGGACAGATCAGCGGGCGCGAACTGCGCTGAACCTCATAGAGCTCTGTGCTGCTCCCTTCGCCCGTAAACCGGGCATTGAGTCCCCGCTCGCCGCGCCAGAAGACCCAGCAATGCTCTTCATCCGGAGCATCGTCATAGATAAAGCAGATCTGCTCGTCCCGGTCGAACCAGCGGCCCTCGCGGCATTGGTCGCCCATGAAGGCCCATGTTGTCCGCCGTCCGGGGCGGAATTCCTCGATCCCGTAGGGCTGGCCCTCGAAGCCGAAAGTCAGTGTCTGGCCAGTTACATAACTCTCGAATTCCTCAGCTGTCATGAGGTCTTGCGCGAAAACCGGGGTGGCGAGCCAAGCCATGAGCAGGGCATTAGAAAGAAATTTCATCAGCTGTCTCCTTGCGCCATGGCCATCACCTGAACTGCCCGCTTGTCCATTATCTTGAACCACAGTGGAGGGAACAGCGCAATCACACCCATGAGAGGCAGGCTGTAAGGCAGCATTGGCATGCCCGCCTCGAGCCTGAGCGCCGGAAAAATGCGCGTGGGATGAGCGTGATGATCGGAATGGCGCGTGACATTGACGGTCATCAGCGAGGTGAACCAATGCGGGCTGTTCCAGCTATGCTCAGGGCCCTGCGGTTCATAGCTGCCATCGGGCATGGGACGCCGCGCAAGCCCGTAATGCTGAAGATAATCGACCATCGCATGTTGAAACTGGGCATAGGCAGCAAAGCCCGTGAACGCGGCAACTCCGGCCCAGCCTGCGGCAAACCATGCCAGAGCAAGCATACCAAGCGCGCCACCCGCATATGTCACGTAAGGGTTCATCCGCCCCGAGCGCGCGGCGCGGGCCTGCTCGATCCGGTAGCCGCCGCGCAGATTACCCCAGAAACTGCGTGGCAGATATCGGTAGAAGCTGATACCAAGAGGCGGGAAATTGGGGTCGCGCGGCGTGGCGACATGGGGATGATGCAAGAGCCTGTGCGTGGTGGTGACATGGCCATAGAGCATCGAGATGAACACCCATTTGCCAAGCGCGAAAAATCCGCGATGGGTGCGATGGATCAATTCATGGGCATTCGCGATGCTGACTTGACCGAAATAGAGCCCGAATGCGAGGAAGGCCGCGATGCGCTCGCCTGTGCCGAGCCCTGTGGCTCCGGCAACGGCCAGGACACCCAGTACCATCAACCCGAAATGCGCCAGTGCCAGCGCGACCGAAAGCGCATTGGCGCCACGTTCGACCTCTTCAGGGTCGGCGGGGGGCGTGCGCCATGCGACGAGCTCATCAGCGAGCGCTGCGATGATCGAGACATAGGCTAGCGCTCCCCAAGCCCAGAGCCCGCCAACAACTGCTGCCAGCCCCAATAGCAGAACTGGTGCCAGTGCAGCGAGTGTGAAGGGAAGAAGTGGCATTGCAGGGCTATCCTCGAAAGATGAAGTGGATATAACACGCCATTCTCAGGCGCACAGCCCTGCAGATTGCCTCAGCCCGCTTTTCAAGCCCGCGCAGTTGCGTTAGCTCTTGGGCACAACGCGGGTCATGAAGGGCGTGGGAATGTCGTTTTTCCGAAAGATGAAAGAGCGCATGTTCCGCGCCTCCTCGAAACTCGATGAGGGGCTTGAAGCGTTGGTCGAAGGGAGCGCGCAAGAGGAAAGCGCCGCTGCGCCGCAACCCGCCCCAAAGCCCGAGGCTGCACCCGCGCCTGCGAAACCCGGCCTTCTGGGGCGCATGCTTGGACGCGATGACAGCCCGCGCCGGGTGCTTGATGACGAGATGCTCGAAAGCCTAGAGGAATTGCTGATCCAGGCCGATATGGGCGTGGAAACTGCGATGCGCGTGAGCGCCAATCTGGCCGAGGGTCGGTTTGGCCGGAAGCTCTCGGTCAATGAAATCAAGGCCGCGCTGGTGCAGGAAATCGCCCGCATCATGGAGCCTGTCGCAACACCACTGCCGCTTTACCCTGCCCGCCCGCAGGTGGTGCTGGTCGTGGGTGTAAATGGCGCGGGCAAAACTACAACTATCGGCAAGCTTGCCAGCCAGTTCCGCGCCGCAGGCAAATCAGTGATGATTGCTGCAGGCGATACGTTCAGAGCTGCGGCGGTGGAGCAATTGCAGATCTGGGGCGAGCGCGCAGGGGTGCCGGTGATGACCGCACCCGAAGGGTCTGATCCCGCGAGCCTCGCCTATGAAGCGCTTTCACGCGCCAAGGCGGAGGGCGTGGATCTGCTGATGATCGATACGGCCGGAAGGCTTCAGAATCGTGCCGATCTGATGGAGGAGTTGGCCAAGATCCTGCGCGTGCTTCGCAAACTCGATCCGGAGGCACCGCATAACACCCTTCTGGTGCTCGATGCTACGACCGGCCAGAACGCGCTCTCGCAGGTGGAGATCTTCCGCAAACTCGCCGATGTCTCCGGGCTGGTGATGACCAAGCTTGATGGTACAGCGCGCGGGGGCGTGCTGGTGGCGCTGGCAGATCGATTCGGCTTGCCGATTCACGCTATCGGCGTGGGCGAGCAGATCGACGATCTGCAAGCCTTCGACCCAGAGGAGTTTGCCGCTGCGCTGGTGGGCACCGAGCTTCAGGCGTGACCTGTTGCCCCCGAAAGGAGCCGCGGATCGACCCCGATCTGGCCCAGCGCTGCTGACCATCTCAGATTATCCTCAGTGTCAAAAAGCAAGGCCCTGCCCGAATCGGCTGTGAGCCAGCCGCCCGCCTGGATCTCGCTTTCAAGCTGTTGCGGGCCCCAACCTGAATAGCCGAGTGCAATAAGAGCGTGCCCTGGTCCTTGTCCGCGTGCCATCTCTGAAAGCACCTCGACCGAGGTGCTGAGAACAAGGTCGTCAGTAACCTGAGCGCTACCTTCCGAACCAAAGAAATCGGGCGTGTGCACCACGAAGCCGCGTGATGTTTCGACCGGGCCGCCAAAGTGAACGGGCATATCGTTTGCAGTTGCGCCAAGCCCCGCTGCGTCATGCTCCGGAGCCAAGTCCAGATGCTCCAGCAACTTGAAAAGGCTCAGATCTGGAAGTCTCTTGTTGATGATAAGCCCCATCGCGCCTTCTGCAGAATGGGCGCAGAGCAAAACCACTGAATGCGCGAAGCGAGGATCGGGCATCGACGGCATTGCGATAAGAAGTTTTCCGGTCAGTGCGGTCATCATATCTCTGGGCGTAGTGATGAGCCAACCATGCCTGTCTTGTGCGACGTTGCCAAGTATCTGTCTTCTTGGGGAGTGACGCAATCCAGTCACAGGCGTGACAAGTCGCAGCCTTGTGACTTCCCAATCACCCCGCGCCACGCAATCTAGGGAGCCTATGCAATACCTGATCCATACCCTTGCGCTCTGCATCGCGTTGCTTCCGCACGCTGTCGCTGCCCAGTCGCAGCGCCTGTCTGATATCGTGGACGCACGGATGCGCCATGGCTGGCAGACCGAGACCGGCAGCCATATGGCGGCACTGCACCTTCGGCTTGCTGGTAATTGGATGACCTATTGGCGTCATCCCGGCGAAAGTGGCATCGTTCCAAAGCTGGACTGGTCAGGCTCGCACAATCTTGCAGCAGCGCGCATTCACTGGCCCGAGCCCCGGCTTCATATCAAATCCGGCTTTGCCAGTATCGGTTATGGGGGCGAAGTGGTCTTGCCTATAGAGCTGATCCCGGCCGAACCCGGCCTGCCTATACAGCTTGACGCCACGCTTTCGGTCGGTATCTGTGATGATATCTGCATTCCGGTTGAACTGCCCTTGCAGCTTGGCATCCAGGATACAGGCATCCCGGACGGGCTGATCGCCACGGCACTCACACAGCGGCCACGCGCAGCTCACTCAGCCGGTTTACGCGAGGTCTCCTGCGAGTTGAAACCAGAAAAACGCGGCCTGCGCCTGAGCGTGCATCTGTCATTGCCAGTGCAAGGCGCGCGGGAATTTGCGCTCGTGGAGATCGCAGGCAGTCCGATCCGCGCGAGGGTGCTGCCCTCGGAGCGGACAGGAGATTTACTTGTCGGCCACGTCCTGTTGCGCCCACAGGCAGGCGAGATGATTGACCGCTCTGACGTGCGTATCAGCATTGTCAGCGAGAATGGCGCGCTACAGCATCAAGGCTGCGCCTTTCCCAACTGAGACCGGCGCCCCGCCAGCCAGATGCCGATCAGGCCCGATATCCATGCGGCAATCAGCCCGAGGATCGATCCGACAAGAAACACGGCAAGCGCGGCCTGCATTGGCGCGGCGCGCAGGGAGTTCGGCAGCACAAGCCAGCCCGGTAGTTCGCCCGCAACAAACACCATCCCCATCGTGAGAGCGAACCATCCTAGCAAGGCAAGCGCCGCAATCCACGGCACCAGCGCCACGCCACCGGCTGGTTTCGAAAGCGCCCGGCGAAGCGAGATAATCTGGCGGTTCATATCATGACCGATGGCCAGCACAGATGGCACAAGCAGAAGGACGATGAACATGCCAAAGCCCAACCCATAGACCAGCGTGATCACAGTAGGCTTTAGGAACGCCGCTTGGGTGGAGTTCTCGAACATCAGCGGTGTCAGCCCCAAAACAGTGGTCAGCGTGGTTAACAAAACCGGGCGCAGGCGGTCACAGGTGGCATCAATGATCGAGGGTATCAGCCCACGATCGCGCGCGTATTGATCCACTGTCGTTACCAGCACGATAGAGTCGTTGATGATGATCCCGATCATCCCCATGATGCCCACAATCGAGAACATCGACATCGCCATGCCCCAACTCATATGCCCGTAGATCACCCCGATCAGACCAAACGGAATGACAGCCATCACGACCATCGGGCGCGACCAGCTTGAGAAAACCCAGGCAAGCGTGAGATAGATCAGGATCAGACAAAGCCCGACGCCGATCACGGCATCTGTCAGGAATTCGCGCTCCTGCTCGGCCTGCCCCGAAAGCCTTGTGGTGATGCCGAAACCGGCTTCCAGATCCGGCAGGATACGCTCGCTCAGCAGCCGCGTGATCTCGCGCGCGCGGCCCGGGTCATCCTCGGAGAGATCGCCCGAGACAGTCACCACCCGCACGCCGTTCTCGCGCCGGATGGTTGAGAATCCCTGCCTATCGGAAACCGAGACTATGTCGCCCAAGGCCACATAGCTGCCCGTGCCGGTGCGCATCATCATGCTGTCGAGGAAATCCGCAGTGCGCTCGGATTGCGGCACTTCCACCCGAATGCGCCCTGTGCGCAATCCGTCAGGGAAAGTCGCAGCCTCAATCCCCGAAAGCCTGTTGCGCAGATCGCGCGACAACCCCTCGATGGTGAAGCCCAGCGCCTGACCCTGCGGGGTGAGCTGCAGCAGCAATTCCTGCTTGTCATAGGGCAGGTTGTCCTCCAGCCCGGTGATCTCCGGGAAGGGCAAAAGGGCCGCGCGCAGGGCATCCGAGGCGGCTTTCAGGGTCTCTGCATCGCCGCCGCTGAGATCAACAGAGAGCGTATCACCCCCCGGCCCACTGCCCCATGAGCGGAAGCTGAATTCTTCAAGCCGTGGATGCGGGCGGACTTCATCCTGCAACGCAGAGGCGAAAGCGAAGGAAGACATGCTGCGGAAATCAGCATCTACCAGATCAATCGAGATCGCACCCAGAAGATCGCCTTCCTTGTTTTCTGCGGAGGCCAGGGCACGGCCTGCATGGCCGCCAAGCTCAGTCATCGCGAAGAGGACCGGGTTGGTGCCATCCTCAACCTCGAAGCGTGCAGCCAGCGCCTCGGTCGCGCGGGTCAGCTCACGCAGCATCTCGCGCGTATCCTCGCGGGTCGCGCCATCTGTCATCACGATATTGCCGGTGATCGAACCCTGCTCGGGTGCGTTGAAAAAACGAAACGGCAGATCACCGCGCACCAGATTCGCCGTTTGCACGGTCAGAAGCGCAATCAGCACCGCTACAACCGGGTAGCGCGCAGCGACGACAAAGCCCATCAGCGGGCGGAAGACACGCTCGCGCAACCAGCGGAAGCCGCGATTGACCTGCCGTGAGGGCCAGTCATACCAGCGCTCCTTCAGGCCGCTGGCAATGGCGTGATACATATGGTTGGGCAGGATCAGGAAGCACTCGATCAGCGAGGCCACCAGCACCGCGATCACCGTAAGCGGAATATCTGCGATAAGCGAACCGAACCGCCCACCCACAAGGATCAGCGCGCCGAAGGCGAGGATGGTGGTGATCGTGGCGGCAAAGACAGGTTGCGCCATCCGCGTGGCGGCATTTTCGGCGGCTTCGGCCGGGCTTTCGCCCAGTTCACGCGCGCGGTAATCGGCATGTTCACCCACGACAATCGCATCATCAACGACAATGCCCAGCGTGATGATCAGTGCGAAAAGCGAGATCATGTTAAAGCTGAGTCCCATCAGATACATGACCGCAATCGCCGCCAGCATCGCCGCCGGTATCCCTGCAGCCACCCAAAACGCCGTGCGCGCATTGAGGAACAGGAACAGCAGCACCACGACGAGCCCGAGCCCCAACATCCCGTTTTTCACAAGGATCATGATCCGGCCCGAAATGAACTCTGCGCGGGTCGAGACCAGCTCGATCTTTGTGCCCTCGGGTAACGAGAGGTTCATTTCATCGGCCAGCGCCTGCACGCGGGCCTGAATTTCGATTGCATCGCCCCGCTCGGAGCGGTCCACGCGCAGCGAAATCGCCGGATTCTCGCCGACCCAGAAGGCCCGTTCGCGATCGATCCCGCCCTCTGTCACAAGGGCCAGATCGCCAATGCGCAGCGTCGAGCCGTCTGCGCGGCTGCGCAGCGCAATCCCGGCAATCTCTTCAGCGCTGCGCCGTTCTGTCCCTGTGCGCACACGCGACACCCCGGAAGAAATCTCTCCCGCCGGATCAGTGCTGACAGTGGCACGGATGGCCTGCGCGATCTCAGCCATGGTCACGTCATGCTCGATCAGGCTGCGCGTTGGCACCTCCACCAGCACCTCGGCGCTCGCAACACCGCGAATGGTAGTGCGCGTTATCCCGGCATCATAAAGCCGCGCGGCAAATTCATCAGCAAATCGCGCAAGTTGTTCGACTGCGACAGGCCCGGTTACAACCACATTGGTGACACGGTCGCCCCAGTTCGAGCGCCGCGTGACAGGATCCTCGGCATCCTCGGGCAAGGTCGAGACGGCATCTAGCGCAGATTGCACATCCGCATTGGCGCGCGCCATGTCCCAACCAGTCTCGAACTCCAGCGTGAAACTTGCCCTCCCCTCGCGCGAAATCGCTGTGACCTGACTCACACCCTCCACGGCCTGAAGAACGGGCCCGACAAGCTGGACAATGCCGCGATCCACATCTTCCGCCCCGGCACCCGACCAGCGAATATCAACACTGACATTATCGACCACCACATCGGGGAAGAATTGCGCGCGCATCTGTGGAATTGCGGCAAAACCTGCCACCAGCATCACCACCAGAAGCAGATTGGCGGCGGTCTTGTGGCGCGTGAAATAGCGAAACAGGCCCAGCGCCTGCACGGCCAGACGCTCGCGAGTGCTGCGCATCACGGCCATAGGTCAGCCCCCGCTCTGCGCACGACCGCCGCCACCGCCACCGCCACCACTCTCAAGTCGCTCCAGCATTGTGGCCGGAACTGCATCTTCGGAAAGCTGCGCGATCATGCGCGCGCGGACCTGTTCGGGCATGCGGGTGTTACTTTCGACCTGCGCGATCAGCTTAGCGCGACGTTCGGGATCAAGTGTCACCATCTCCGGCGCTTCCGGCACGATTTCACCGCTTGCTGTTTCGCGCTGTGGACGCACGAGAATGCCAGCGCCAAGATTTGGGCCGATCTCGCGCACGATCTCTCGCCCTGCAAGCGAGGGCGCCTCGACAATGACCGAATCGCCCTGACGGCGCAGCACCGTGACCGGCACCGCCTCGAGCCGGTTCTCAGCATTGATGAGCAGCGCATTTCCCGCCGGATTTACGGCAGTGGCGGGCAGAAGTGCGACGCCCTGCAGCGCAGGCTCCATAAGCCGCACCGTCACAAAATCGCCGGGCCGAAAGCCACGCGGGGCGAGCAGTTCCACGAAGATGCGTCGCCCGGTCTGACCCTCCGCGACCGTGGCGGAGGCACGCAACACACGGCCCGGCGAGGTGATCTCGAAACCCGCCACTTCCAGCGCAACTTCTGCCTCCGAGTTGATCAGTCGCCCGCTCTCATCGATCAGCCGCAGATATTGCGCAGTCGAGACACTGACCGAAACCTCCAGCGCTTCGGGGTCGATGATGCGCGCAAGCTTCTCCTGCGAGGTCACGATCCCGCCCTCGACAATCGCCACATCGGCCAGTGTGCCGCTGAAACCCGCATAGACGCGTGTATCCGCCAACCGCCGCTCGGCATCAGCCAATGAAATTCGCTGCCGCTCCAGCGCCGTCTGCGCCTGATCGCGGCGGGCTTCGGCCTGTGCCTCGGCCTGCCTGCGACTGACCAGCGCCTGCCGCGCAGTGGCAAGCGCAAGCTCGGCCTCTTCCAGCGCGGCCTCGGTTGCAACCCCGCGCTCCGCCAACCCCTGCCTGCGCTCGAGCGCGCGGGCGCGCAGGTCGAATTGCGCCTGCGTCGCCTCGACATCTTCGGCCGCGAGATCAAGCGCGCGGATTGCATCGCGCAATTCAGCCTCGGCGCGCGCCAAGTCGGATCGAGAAAGCGCAAGGGCTGCTTCGGCATCAGATGGGTCGATGCGGAAGAGAAGCTGGCCTTCCGTCACCTCCGCGCCATCTTCGAAACCCGGCGCCAGCTCCAGCACTGTGCCACCTAAAGGCGCGCGCAGCTCAAGCGCACGACGCGTGCGGACCTCACCGAAAGCCGAAAGCTCTGGAGTGACGTCACCCGATGTCACAGTCAGTGCACGCACGGTGAAGACCCGCTCGCGCGCCCCAGCGCCGGGCCCACCAACGGGGGCTTCGGAACGGGTCTGGATCGCGTTCATCAGCGTGTAGCCAGAATAGCCAAGCGCCGCGAGCGACAGCGCCGCGAAGGCGAGCGCGATCAGGCTGCGAGTAAGAAAACGCATCGCATCTCCGGTCCATGAGAAAGGGCGCAAGGGCATTTACGCCGCAAATGCAGCTTCAGTTCAATGAATTAAAACGCAACAGAGCGTTACTTCCGTCGCAAATGCTCGTCCAATCGCGGAAAAATCTCGACGAAATTGCATGGGCGGTGGCGAAAATCGAATTGTAGCGCGAGGATCTCGTCCCATGCGTCCTTGCAGGCACCCGGAGAGCCAGGCAGTGCAAAGAGATAGGTGCCTTGCGCCACCCCTGCACAGGCACGCGACTGGATCGCCGATGTGCCGATCTTCTGCATTGAAACAATCGTGAAGATTGTGCCGAAGGCTTCGATCTCCTTCTCATAGACATCCCGATGCGCCTCGACCGTCACATCGCGCCCGGTGAGCCCAGTGCCGCCCGTGGTAAGAATTGCGTCTATGCCCGGATCTGCGCACCACTGGCGCAAGCGGGCGGTGATCTCGGCGCGTTCGTCGCGCAGGATGTCACGCGCGGCAAGCACATGGCCAGCCGCCTCTATCCGCCCGACCAGCGTGTCGCCGGATTTATCCGCACTCAGATCACGGGTATCCGATACAGTGAGGACGCCAAAGCGCACGGGCATGAATGGTTTGGTCTCGTCAAGGCGGGTCATGGCAGGGTTCTCAGCTTTGCTTGCAGTTCCAGAAGGTCGGCCCATGCCTCGCGCTTGGCGGCAGGGTTGCGCAACAGATAGGCAGGGTGCAGCATCGGCAGCGCAGGCCGCCCGGCAAGTTCGTGCCATTTACCACGAATACGGGTGATGCCTTCGCTTGTCTCAAGCAGGGTCGCAGAGGAGATACGGCCCATCAGCACCACAAGATCAGGATCGGCCAGTTCGATATGGCGCAGCACGAAGGGGCGGAACATTGCGCGCTCTTCTGCGCTTGGGTCACGGTTTTGCGGTGGGCGCCAGGGCAGGATATTGGTGATGTAAAGCGCGCGGCCCGGATTCGGATGGTCGCGCTGCATGGTGATGGCGGCGAACATCCGATCCAAAAGCTGGCCCGCCTCACCGACGAAGGGCTTGCCCTGCAAATCCTCCTCGCGGCCGGGAGCTTCGCCGATGATCATGACGCGCGCTTCCGGGCGCCCATCGGAGAAGACAAGATTACGCGCACCAAGGCGCAAGTCGCAATGTGGATAGGCGGCAAGCGCGGCCTCAAGCGCCGCGAGATCCGTGGCCGATGCTGCCGCGACATGAGCCTCCGAGACGGGATCCGGCGCGCCAACGATAGCTGGCGCAGATGGCGCAGCGGGGATGGGCACAGGTTTCGGCGGTGCAGGTTGCAGCGCATAGCGATTGACAGGCACATCGCAGATGGCCTCATCCACTCCCATTTCGACCTGCCATTCAAGGCAGGCGCGGGCCATGTACCAATCTGTTTCCCAATGCGCGGCTCCACTCATGCAGCAAAGCGTAAACGCCGTGCGATGCCGGGTAAAGCGGCCTTGTCGTCGCGGAGTGCGGTTTCTATAAGGAGCGGGGCCAGATTGCGGGGGCGAATGGAGTTTTCTCAAAATCATCTCTTGGGGATAGAGCCCCTCAAACCCGCCGAGATCACAACTGTTCTCGATCTGGCGGAAGAATACGTCGCGCTGAATCGCTCCAGCGAGAAACACGCGACCGTGCTGGAAGGCATGACGCAGATCAATATGTTCTTCGAATCCTCGACCCGAACGCAGGCAAGTTTCGAGTTGGCCGGCAAAAGGTTGGGTGCGGATGTGATGAATATGTCGATGGCGCATTCAAGCCTCAAGAAGGGCGAGACGCTGATCGACACGGCGCTGACGCTGAATGCGATGCACCCCGATCTTCTGGTAGTGCGCCATGGCAGTTCGGGCGCGGTCAATCTGCTGGCCGAGAAGGTGAATTGCGCGGTGCTGAATGCTGGAGACGGCAAGCACGAGCATCCCACGCAGGCATTGCTCGATGCGCTGACAATCCGCCGCAAGAAAGGGCGTCTGCACCGGCTGGTGGTGGCGATCTGTGGTGACATTGCGCATAGTCGCGTCGCGCGATCGAATCTCATCCTGCTGGGCAAGATGGAGAACCGCATCCGCCTGATCGCCCCGCCCACGCTGATGCCGAAAGGTGTGGAAGAATTCGGCGTTGAGGTTTTTGATGACATGCGCGCCGGGCTCGAAGGCGCGGATGTAGTAATGATGCTGAGGTTGCAGCGTGAGCGGATGGATGGCGGGTTCGTGCCTTCGGAGCGCGAATATTTCCACCGCTACGGACTTGATGCCGAAAAGCTCGCCCATGCGAAGGAAGACGCCATCGTGATGCATCCGGGGCCGATGAATCGCGGGGTCGAGATTGACAGTGCGATTGCCGATGACATCAACCGCTCGGTCATTCAGGAACAGGTGGAGATGGGGGTGGCCGTGCGCATGGCCGCTATGGATCTGCTGGCGCGCAATCTGCGCCGCGCGCGCGAACGTGCCCGATTGCGCGAGGCCGCCAATGGGTGAAGAGATCCGCGAGAGCAGCCTTGGCGATACCGTTTTCGAACCCGAACCGGGTGAAAAGCGGCTGCGCGAGATCCGCTCCGACCGCGCGACCTATATCCGCGATCATACCGCGATGGCCCTGCTGGGCATGGGTGTGGTTGGCATGGTGCTGGCGCTGATCGGATCTGATCATGTGCTGATCGGCTCTTTGGGCGCGGTGCTGGCGCTGATCGTGCGGGGGCTGTGGCTTTATTCGGAGCAGATGAAGTTTTATTGGGTGCTGAGCAACACGCGGCTTGTTGGCCCCGGAGGCCGGCAGGCTTACCTTCTGGAGCTTGAGACGGTCCGCCGCCTCTTTGGCGATATCCAGCTCGTGACAAAGGGTGGTGACAAGCATCTGATCAAGCATGTAGCGGATGCCGAGGCCATCGTGGCCGAGATAGACGCCGCGCGCGAAAAACGCGCCAAGCGCAAGGGTGGCTGAGCATGGAGCATCTGCCTGCCCATGTTAAGCTCGAACGCGGCGAAGAGATCGTCGCCGTGATCCGCCCCGATTTCGAGGTGAAGCTACTGGGCGCGGCACTGATCGGTGTCGCATCGCTGATCGTGGTTCTGGTTTTTCTTATCGGGCTCGACATGGCGCTCGGGCGTCCCTTGCAGGGCATCGGAACAGGAATGCTCGTGACCTTCGCGCTGATGGTCGGCCCGCTTCTGGCTCAGCGCATCCTGTCGCCAGGGCCGATCTATGTGCTGACCTCTCGCCGGCTCATCGGGGACAATGAAAATGCCATCGCGATTGAAGGGATCACCCGTCTGCAGGTCTGGCTGACGGGGGTTCTGGTGCAGGGAGTGGGCCAGCGGGTCTATCTGCAACATCTGATCGACCCAGCGGGCGTGGCCCGACTGATCCGCGATACCATCGCAAGCCCTCGGAGGATCTGATGCTCTGGTTCCATAATGCTCGCCTGATTGACCCGGAAACCGGAACCGACGAGATCGGCACGCTTCTGATCAGAGATGGGCAGATCGTGGAACGCGATGGCCCCTGCCCCGAGGATGCCGAGGCAGTGGACTGCCACGGCAAATGCCTCGCACCGGGCATTGTCGATATGGGCGTGCAGGTGGGTGAGCCGGGTGCACAACACAAGGAAAGCCTGCGAACTGCAGGGCTCGCGGCGGCACGCGGTGGTGTTTCCACCATCGTGATGCGCCCAGACACTGATCCTGCCATAGACACGCCAGAAGTGCTGGAATATGTCACGCGCCGCGCTCAGGCGCGCACCCCGGTCCATATCCGCGCCATGGCCGCGCTAACGCGCGGGCGCGCGGGGCGCGAGATGGCGGAGATCGGGTTTCTGCTCGATGCGGGTGCTGTGGCCTTTACGGATGGTGACCGGGTCGTGAGCGACACCAAACTGCTGGGCCGTTGCATGAGCTATGCGCGCGGTATGGGTGCGCTCATCATCGGGCATCCGCAGGATGCCGGGCTGTCTGCCGGGGCCTGCGCCAGCAGCGGCAAATTCGCATCGCTCAAGGGCCTTCCGGCAGTCTCTCCCATGGCCGAGCGGATGGGGCTGGACCGTGACATGGGCCTCGTCGAGATGACAGGAGTGCGCTACCACGCTGACCAGATCACGACAGCGCGTAGCCTGCCAGCACTGATGCGCGCCAAGAACAATGGGCTCGATGTCAGTGCCGGGATCTCGATCCATCATCTCACACTCAATGAGTTTGATGTTGGGGATTACCGCACCTTCTTCAAGTTCACGCCGCCCCTGCGCAGCGAGGATGACCGGCGTGCTCTGGTGCAAGCTGTGGCCGAGGGGATCATAGACGTGATCTGCTCGATGCACACGCCGCAGGACGAAGAATCAAAACGTCTGCCCTTCGAGGAAGCCGCGGCGGGTGCTGTGGGGCTCGAAACGCTCCTGCCCGCCGCGATGCGCCTTCATCACTCAGAAGGCCTCAGCCTGCCCTTGGTATGGCGCGCGCTCTCGCTCAATCCGGCCCGGCGCCTTGGGCTGACAGCCGGGAGACTGGCGGTCGGCGCACCCGCAGATCTGGTGCTCTTTGATCCCGATGCGCCCTTCATCCTTGATCGCTTCAAGCTGCAATCGAAATCCAAGAATACGCCCTTCGATGAGGCGCGAATGCAGGGGCGGGTTCTGGCAACATATGTGGCAGGCCAGTGCGTGCATGCGCGGGAGCAGGCAGATGCCTGAACTGATCACTCCGCTCTGGCTTCTCGCGCTGGTGGGCTTGGTATCGTATCTTATCGGCGCAATCCCTTTCGGTATGGTCATGGCGCGGCTCATGGGGTTGGGCGATCTGCGCAAGATGGGTTCGGGTAATATCGGCGCGACCAATGTAATGCGCACCGGCAACAAACTTGCGGGAGTTCTGACATTCTTGCTCGATGCAGGCAAAGGCGCGATTGCGGCGCTAGTTGCCTGGGCAGCCATCGGCGAGGGCGCGGCTCAGATTGCCGCATTGATGGCTTTCATCGGGCATCTTTACCCCATCTACCTGAAATTTCGCGGGGGCAAGGGGGTTGCGACCTTTATCGGAACGACGCTTGTATTGGCGTGGCCGGTAGGTCTTGTTGTTTGCGCAGTGTGGCTGACTATTTTCAAACTGACGCGCTATTCCTCACTCTCGGCCCTTGTTGCAATGGCGCTCACCCCTGTGCTGGCATTCTTGCTTGGATATAACAGCATGATCGCTCTGTTTCTGGCCATGGCAGCGATGGTGTTCTACAAACATCGTGACAATATAAGCAGGCTGATATCAGGAACTGAGGCACGTTTCGGGCGTGATAAGTAACCCTGCTCAAGCCAAGACAAGAACCCCTGACCAAAGCCTGCGGATCAGATCAGGCTGACCACGCAAACCGGTCTTGGCAAAGATCTGTTTGGAGTAGTAGCGCGCAGTCTCGATTGTCAGATTGAGGCGCATCGCAGCCTCGCGCAGATTGTCACCCTGCCCCAAAGCACGTGCGAGACGTGCTTCCGCGAGGGTTAACTCAAGCGCCTGAGCGATAAGCTCTGCACTCGGAAGGGTCTGCCTGTTCATCCGCAACAAACCTTTGGATGCACCATCCATCTCGGTCTGCACCAAGAGCTCAACGCCCTGGGTAATCTGGTGAAATGGCCTGCCAGCTTCCGGGGAAGGAAGTTTGGCATGGGCCGGTAATGCTGCGAGAATGTCTTGCGAGACCGGATCACTACTTACAATCCTGTCGGTTTTGTCCCAGCGCAAAGCTCCGATACCAAGCCTGCGCATCACGGCCTCTGCCTGAGCAGCACATTCCGTTTGGGCACGTACCTGCGCTGCCATTGCAAAGGCATGCGCCAGATGCGGCACAAGGGCAGCCAGCGCGGCGCTGTCTGAGGCGCGAAATAACTCGCGCGCGCGTGCAAGGATAAGCCAGCCCGCGCCATGGGCCGAGCGTATACCAATCGCGCGCTGATCTTTGGCCTGCGGCAGATCATCAAGTGCGAAGAGGCGCTCCGCCAACTCCTCTCCGGTATAGACCCTCCCCAAGCGCAAACCTGCAAGCGCTGGCGGTAAGGGATGTTCGGCAGCGCCTTCCGGGGTCCATCCCTGATCCGCGAAATACAGTGTCGCATGATCCGCCCGCAGATATTCACACAGGGACTGCAACATCATTGACCAGCTGCCGCCTCTGGCACTGGCCTCCGCAATTGCCAAAAGAATGGTCGAATCCTGTGGTGTAATCATTCTTTGAACCTACCCCCCCAAATGGGAGGTGCGGCTAACTTATATCAGCTTTATCGCAGAGCCAAATGTTTTCATTCCGAGGTGCGCGATAATGTCCATCATGACTCTGACCCATTTGCAGCGGCTTGAGGCCGAGGCGATCCACATCATGCGCGAGGTCGTTTCCGAGGCCGAGAAACCAGTCATGCTCTATTCAGTGGGCAAAGACAGCGCGGTGATGCTGCATCTGGCCAAAAAAGCTTTCTATCCATCACCGCCCCCCTTCCCGCTCCTGCATGTTGATACAACATGGAAATTCCGCGACATGTATGCTCTGCGTGACCGCGCTGCGCGGAAAGCTGGTATGCAACTAATCGTTCACCAGAACCCCGAGGCGTTGCGGGCGGGTATCAATCCCTTCGATCATGGCAGCCTGCATACAGATATGTGGAAGACCGAAGGGCTAAAGCAGGCGCTCGACCTGCATGGGTTTGATGCAGCCTTTGGCGGCGCACGGCGCGATGAAGAGAAAAGTCGTGCCAAAGAACGCATCTTCAGCTTCCGCACGGCCAGCCATCGCTGGGATCCCAAAAACCAGCGCCCGGAACTCTGGCGGACCTACAATGCGCGCAAGAACAAGGGCGAGTCGATGCGCGTCTTTCCGCTGTCGAACTGGACGGAACTGGATATCTGGCAATACATCCATCTCGAAAATATCGAGATCGTCCCGCTTTACTATGCCGCTGAGCGCCCGACGGTAAAGCGTGACGGGCTGCTCTTGATGGTCGATGACGACCGCTTCCCGCTCAATGGCGAAAAACCCGTCATGCGCTCGGTCCGGTTCCGCACGCTGGGCTGTTACCCGCTCACAGGCGCCGTGGAGAGCCGCGCGCAGACCCTGCCCGAGATCATTCAGGAGATGCTGCTGACCACTACATCCGAGCGCCAGGGCCGGGCGATTGACCATGATCAGGCAGCGTCGATGGAGAAAAAGAAGCAAGAGGGCTATTTCTGATGAACGAGATTTACAAGACCGACGCGCTGATCGCCGAAGATATCGACACTTATCTCGAGACCCATCAGCACAAGACCATGCTGCGTTTCATCACTTGCGGCTCGGTTGATGATGGCAAATCCACATTGATCGGGCGGCTGCTCTATGACAGCAAGATGATTTTCGAGGATCAACTCGCTACGCTCGAGGCCGACAGCAAGCGTGTGGGCACGCAGGGCGAAGCTATCGATTTCGCGCTGCTGGTCGATGGGCTGGCGGCCGAACGCGAGCAGGGCATCACCATCGATGTGGCCTATCGCTTCTTCGCTACCGAGAAACGCAAATTCATCGTCGCCGATACACCGGGCCATGAACAATACACCCGCAACATGGTCACGGGTGCTTCGACTGCCGATCTGGCCGTGATCCTGATCGATGCGCGCAAAGGCGTGCTGACGCAGACCCGGAGGCACAGCTATCTGGCGCATCTGATCGGTATCCGCCATCTGGTTCTCGCCGTGAACAAGATGGATCTGGTCGATTACGACGAGGCCGTTTTCAAAAAGATCGTGGCGGATTACCGCTCTTTCGCGGAGAGCATCGGAATCCTTGATTTCACGCCCATCCCGATTTCCGGCCTTGCAGGCGACAACATCACCAGCCGCAGCCAGGCCACACCATGGTATGACGGGCCAGTGCTGCTTGATCATCTGGAAACCGTGGAGCTTGACCAGACCGCCGATCAACTCAAGCCTTTCCGTATGCAGGTGCAGTGGGTCAATCGGCCCAATCTCGATTTCCGGGGCTTTGCAGGCACGATTGCTTCGGGTCAGATCCGCATGGGCGATGAAATCCGCGTGCTGCCTTCGGGCAAGACCTCGACCATTTCGCGGATCGTGACGCTGGATGGCGATCTTGAGGTCGCGGTCGCGGGGCAGGCCGTGACGCTCTGTTTCGCAGATGAGATTGACTGCTCGCGCGGACAGATCATCACTGCTTCGAAAAGCCCTGTGGAAGTCGCGGATCAGTTCGAGGCAACCGTAATCTGGATGGATGAGGACGAACTGGTTCCGGGCCGCGCCTATTGGCTGAAGATCGGGCCGCAAACCGTCACTGCCAGCGTTGCGCATCCGAAATATCAGGTCAATGTCAACACGATGGAGCATCTGGCCGCCAAGACCCTAGACCTCAATGCCATAGGTGTTGCCAACATCACCACGGATCGCGACATTCCCTTCGGAGGTTATGACGAAAGCCGCGATCTGGGCGGGTTCATCCTGATCGACAAGATGACCAATCGCACAGTTGGCGCAGGGCTTATCCATTTCGCGCTGCGGCGCGCGCAAAACATCCATTGGCAGGCGACCGACATCTCGCGCGAGCATCACGCGGCGATGAAGAATCAGAAGCCGATGGTGCTGTGGATGACTGGGCTTTCAGGCTCGGGCAAATCCACCATCGCCAATATCGTCGAGAAGAAACTTGCGCGGATGAACCGGCACACCTTCCTGCTCGATGGTGACAATGTGCGCCATGGGCTGAACAAGGATCTGGGCTTCACCGATTCCGACCGGGTGGAAAACATCCGCCGCGTAGGCGAAGTGGCAAAGCTGATGACCGAAGCCGGATTGATCGTGATCACGGCCTTCATCTCGCCCTTCCGTTCGGAACGCGAGATGGTGCGCTCTATGCTGCCGCCGGGCGAATTTATCGAAATCTTTATCGATACGCCCCTGGAAGAGGCCGAAAAGCGCGACGTTAAGGGGCTTTATGCGAAAGCCCGCGCCGGACAACTTAAGAACTTCACCGGGATTGATTCACCCTATGAGCCCCCCGAAGCGCCACATATCCGCATCGACACGACCAAGATGAGCGCAGAAGAGGCCGCTGATCTGATCATCGAAAAGCTGATCCCTTGACCCTCTTGTCTGCGCCCGCATTCCAGCGGGCGCAGACCTTACGCTTCCGCGACACATTTGCGCGAGCGCAAAGACATCGCATTCCCTGCCTGACATAGTACCCCCGACGCGTGGCCGATTGGCCGTGCGCTGTTGAATTCTGACCAAAGGGGACGAAACATGTTCGACTTCACTGGGAAAACTGCCATCGTGACCGGGGCTGCATCCGGGATCGGCGAGGCAATTGCGCTGGAACTTGCCGCAAGCGGGGCCTTTGTCGTGGTATCGGATCTTGATGCAGCAGCCTGTGCAGGGCCGGTCGCGACAATTCTTGACCGCGGCGGCAAGGCTGCGGCCTTCGCCGGGGATGTTGCCCAGCCCGAGGATATGGAAGCCCTTGTGGCCTTTGCAGAGGCAGAGACAGGCGCACTCCATCTGGCGGTGAACAACGCCGGCATCGGGGGCGCACAAGCCCCGACGGGCGAGTATCCGCTGGAGGCCTGGCAGCAGGTGATAAATGTAAACCTGAATGGGGTATTCTACGGGCTGCGCTATCAGATCCCGGCCATGGAGCGCGCAGGTGGCGGTGCGATTGTCAATATGGCCTCGATCCTTGGTTCTGTAGGTTTTGCCAATTCGGCGGCCTATGTCGCAAGCAAACACGCTCTGATTGGCCTGACCAAGAGCGCCGCAATGGAATATGCGCAAAAGGGCATTCGCATCAATTCCGTGGGTCCGGCTTTCATCCAGACCCCGCTTCTGACCAATAATCTCAGTCAGGAAATGCTCGACGGTCTGGCAGGGTTGCATCCGATGGGCCGGATTGGAACGTCCGAGGAGGTCTCGGCGCTGACCTGTTTCCTGCTCTCGGATCGCGCAAGTTTCATCACGGGCAGTTATCATCTGGTCGATGGGGCCTATACCGCGCAATGAGTTGAACAGACGGAACTGAAGCGATGAACAAGAGATTCTACCCCTGGGCCGAGGAAACGGCGCAGGTTCTGGAGCATTGCGAGAGCAGCAAGGATGGCCTCTCGACCGAAGAGGCCGCGCGACGGCTGAAAGCACACGGCCCAAATCGCTTGCCCGAGGCCGCACGTCGCGGCCCGCTGGTGCGTTTTCTGGTGCAGTTTCATAATGTCCTGATCTATGTGCTTCTTGTAGCCGCGCTGGTGACTGCATTGATGGGCCACTGGATTGACACGATCGTCATTCTTGCAGTGGTCGTGCTGAATGCGGTCATCGGTTTCGTGCAGGAAGGCCGTGCAGAAGCTGCTATGGATGCAATCCGCAACATGCTCGCCCCGCGCGCGAACATAGTGCGTGACGGTCGGCGCGAGACGGTCGATGGCGGCGATCTTGTTCCGGGCGATGTGGTGCTTCTTGAAGCTGGCGACAAGGTTCCAGCCGATCTAAGGTTGCTCACCGCGCGGGGTCTGGCAGCGCAGGAAGCAATCCTGACAGGCGAATCCGTCCCTGTTGAGAAAGACATCAATCCCGTCGAGCAGGATGCTGCTCTTGGGGATCGTGGCTCGATGATGTGGTCGGGCACATTGGTAACACAGGGCGCAGGGCGTGGGCTGGTCGTTGCGACAGGTGCTGACACCGAGATAGGGCGCATCGGCGGCATGCTAGCCGGGGTCGAGCAACTGACCACGCCGCTTGTCGCCCAAATGGACCGGTTCGCGCGCTGGCTGAGCGTTTTCATCCTGACAATCGCTGCCCTTCTCTTCGTGTTCGGCCTCGCCATAGTCGGATATGAGGTGGATGAGCTGTTCATGGCAGTGGTCGCAGTGGCGGTTTCATCGATCCCCGAAGGTCTGCCTGCTGTTCTCACGATCACTCTCGCCATCGGTGTGCAGGCGATGGCGCGGCGCAATGCAATTGTGCGCAGACTTCCTGCCATTGAGACAGTTGGCGCGGTCTCTGTCATCTGCACAGACAAGACTGGCACATTGACCCGCAACGAGATGATCGTGGCAATGGCGGAAACGCCCGAAGGGCGGCTCGAGATCGCCGGTGAGGGTTATGCGCCAGAAGGCAAGATCACGGGAGATGCCGATGCGAGCGCGCTCGCCCTGGCTGCGTCACTGTGCAACGATGCCGATCTGGTGCCACGCAATGGCGACTGGCATGTCGAGGGTGACCCGATGGAGGGTGCGCTTCTGGCCTTCACCGGTAAGGCACTGAAGGATGACCCGCGCAAGACATGGACGCGCGAGGATGTGATCCCGTTCGACAGCCGCCATCGCTATATGGCCACACTCAGTTCATCCCCCGACAAGCATCTTGTGCATGTCAAAGGCGCCCCAGAGCGTGTGCTCATGATGTGCGCGACGCTGCCCGATGGTGCGCGCTTCCGGGTGAAGGACTGGCTCGAACGCGCCGACAAGATGGCCGCAGAAGGCACGCGCGTTCTGGCGCTTGCCGTGATGGAAGCCGATCATCTTGATGAGAAGGCGATCGATGGCGGGCTTACCTTTCTGGGGCTTACTGGCCTGATCGATCCGCCCCGCCCCGAAGCCATCGATGCCGTAGCCGAATGCCGCGCCGCCGGGATCGGCGTGAAGATGATCACTGGCGATCATGCCGGCACTGCACGCGCCATCGCCAAGCAGGTCGGGCTGGAGCATACAACCGAGGTGCTGACCGGCGCTGATCTGGAAGAGATGGACGATGCGCGCCTCGCGCAAATCGTTCGTGAGGTTGATGTTTTTGCGCGCACCACGCCCGAGCACAAGCTGCGCCTTGTCACGGCACTGCAAAGCCACGGACTCGTTGTTGCAATGACAGGGGATGGGGTGAATGACGCACCTGCACTCAAACGCGCCGATGTTGGCATAGCGATGGGCCAAAAGGGCTCTGAGGCGGCAAAGGAAGCCTCTGATCTGGTGCTCGCGGATGACAATTTCGCCTCTATCGCCGCGGCCGTGCGTGAGGGGCGGACGGTTTATGATAATATTCGCAAGGTGATCAGCTGGACTCTGCCCACCAATGCAGGTGAATCCTCGGCGATCATCATTGCCCTGCTCATTGGCGTTGCACTGCCTATTACTGCGTTGCAGGTGCTCTGGGTCAATATGATCACATCGGTCACGCTTGGCATCGCGCTGGCTTTCGAGCCAACCGAGAAGGCCACGATGGAGCGCCCGCCCCGCGCGCGTAAAGCGCCACTACTTTCGGGCGCGCTGCTTTGGCATGTTGTGCTGGTGGGGGCGCTTTATGCCTCTGCGATGTTCGGAATTTTTACATGGGGCATCGGGCGCGATTACAGCATTGAACATGCGCAGACGCTCGCGATGAACACGCTGGTCGTGCTGAAAATCTTTTACCTCTTCTATATCCGCAACCTGCACGGCTCCTCGCTGACACTCCAGACGCTACGCGCAACCCGTGCGGTCTGGATAACGCTGACGGTGGCGCTCGGGGCGCAGATTTTCATGACCTACACGCCCGTCATGCAAATCGCCTTCGGCACCCGCCCGCTTTATGCGCTGGATATGAGCGTAATCCTTGGGTTGGGCCTTGTGTTCTTCGTCCTGATAGAAACAGAGCGGCAGATACGCCTCGCAATCGTGCAGACATGACCTTAGCGGCTCGGTCTGAAAACTGTGTTCAGGCGGGCGCAATGCCTGCCTGTGCCAGCGCCTTGAGATAACTGCGGCTCACTGGCACCTCTGCCCCATCCACCATGACCAAAACTGTGCGGCCGTGTTTGCGGCGTGTCTGCACCACCGCCTCGGGTGAGATCCAATGCGAGCGGTGCACCCGCAAGCCCAATGGCCCAAGCTCTTGCGCAGCGTCAGACAAACGCATCAGAACAAGCTCCTGACCCGCGCTTGTCACTACCAAAACATAATGATCCTGCGCTTCCAGTCTGATGAGCTTGCCACGGTTCTTGATCTGCAGGCGCCGCTGGAACTCTGTCAATGGTGACGCGGGTGTAGTTTGGAGACGCAGAACCAGATGGACAGAGCCAGAAATCACCAGAATGATGAGTAACAACCAGAGCCACTCGCGCCAACTGCCCCAATCGGGGAACAGGATGTGATTGAGCCCCCAGATCAGGCTTGCAAGCACCAATGCATAAGCAAGCACAACGCCAAGATTCACTTTTAATCCCTTGGGCAAACGCGTTTCCAAAGCGCTGAACCAACGATCCAGAAGAATCGCTAATGCGATGATTGCCGCCCAGTAGAATGCGCGCGGACCAAACGACAGCGCGTTCATGGTGCCAAAAGGGCCCGCAAGCGCCGCGATGGTGCTGAGCACGGCCCAGAGCGTAAGAGGCACGCGCCATTCACGCAGCGTGAATTGCATGTGCTCTCTGAGGCGGCTCATTCGCGAACTCCCGACGCTTTCTGCGTAAGACTTATTGCCCGCACATGCGCCGCTTTGCAAATCAGGAGACAGTTTAAGAAAAGGAACAGGTATGAATTTGGCACCCCTGACGGGAGCACCCGTCGCCATTCAGCTTCACACCGCAGCCGCGATGATCACGATCCTAATAACCGTTCTGATTTTTTCGCGCGCGCGCGGGACGGTAACTCACAAGACCCTCGGGTGGGTATGGGTCGGATCCATGCTCGTGGTGGCCATATCAAGTTTTTGGATCACGACCGGTGGGCCTGTCATGGGTTATAGCTGGATACACCTGCTTTCACTATTCGTGGTGGCGGGCATCATGCTGGCACTGCGCAACATCCGCAAAGGTAACATCGAGGGTCATCGCGGATGGATGATTGGGATGGTATGGGGTGCCCTGATTGTCGCCGGCGCCTTCACTCTACTGCCCGGACGGATCATGCATGCTGTGCTGCTCAGCGGTTAGGCCGTCAGCCCCTCCGGCTCAGGCAGTCCATGCGCGCGGCAAGTTGCCGTGAGCGTATTAGCAAGCAGGCAAGCGATTGTCATCGGGCCGACACCGCCAGGAACCGGCGTGATCGCTCCGGCCACGGCAGCCGCGCTCCCGAATTCCACGTCGCCTACGAGTTTCGTCTTGCCGTCGCGCTCGACCCGGTTGATCCCCACATCAATCACGGTCGCACCGGGCTTGATCCAGTCACCCGGTATCATCTCTGGCCGCCCGACTGCGGCCACAAGAATATCGGCCTGACGACAAATCTCAGGCAGGTTGTTCGTGCGGGAATGGGCGATGGTAATTGTGCAGCTATCGCCGAGCAGAAGTTGCGCCATTGGCTTACCGACAATATTTGAACGCCCGACAACAACCGCATGAAGACCGGAGAGGCTGCCATGGTGATCACGCAGCAGCATGAGGCAGCCCAATGGGGTGCAGGGCACCATCGCCTTCTGCCCGGTGCCGAGTAACCCCACATTTGAAATATGAAACCCATCGACATCCTTCGCAGGACTAATCCGATTGATAACAAGATCGGAATCGAGATGAGATGGCAACGGCAGTTGCACGAGAATGCCATGAACCGCCGGGTCCGCGTTCAGCCGGTCAATCAGCGCAAGCAAAGCTGCTTCGGAAGTCCCTGCATCCAGCTTATGCTCGAAAGACGCCATACCGACTTCAAGCGTCTGCTTACCCTTGGAGCGCACATAAACCTGACTGGCCGGATCCTCACCGACCAGAACCACTGCCAGCCCGGGCGTAATGCCATGCGTTCTTGTAAGCTCTGCAACATGGCCCGCCACCTTGCCGCGCAGATTGGATGCAAATTGCTTCCCGTCCAGAAGATGCCCGATCATATGCTACTCCTTGAATTGCCTTGATCAACCAAGATCATCATGCGTCTCCAACGGTCCCAGAATCTCTTCTTCGCGCGCAATGGACCACTCGATGATCAACGTCCACACAGGGACAGTCAGTTTCGGATCAACTCCCGTCCGGATCGAAAGATCTGCCACATGCTCAAGCACTTCGGCCACACGCTCCGGTATGCGGGCAGGAACGCCTTCAACGGGTTTCAATTCGATCGCGCGGTCAATATAGCGCGCACGCATTGCCAACAAGCTGACCAGTTCTGCATCTATCGTGTCGATTTCCTTGCGCAGGTCACGCATCGAATGACAGTCTTCCGGGGCGATCATGAACCATCCTCACTTGCTTCATCAGGCTCTCGTAACCGCTAGGTCGGCGAGTTTCAATTTAGGGAATACGGGACGGTGGGCGGGGCGACGTGCGGCAAAGCCGCACAAGCGCCGTCCCGCGTCCCGATTCTTCAGAACAGGCCTTCGATCACTCCGAGATCGTTGAACCGGATCGTCTGCGCCGCTGGTTTCCTGGGCAGCCCCGGCATCGTCATGATCTCACCGCAAATCACGACAATGAACCCCGCTCCAGCCGCAAGCCTGACCTCACGCACAGGCACCGAATGGTTGAGTGGCGCACCACGCAAATCCGGATCTGTCGAGAACGAGTATTGTGTCTTGGCCATGCAGATCGGGAGCGCGCCATATCCCGCTGCTTCCCATTCCTTCAATTGATTGCGTATCTTTGCATCTGCCAACACATTATCAGCTCGATAAATCCGCCGCGCGATTGTCTCGATCTTCTCGAACAGCGGCATGTCATCGCCATAGAGAGGTGAGAACTGCGTCCAATCGCCATCTGCAAGCTCTGCAACCCGTGTTGCAAGCGCCTTTATCCCTTGCGATCCCTCAGCCCAATGTCGGCACAGGATGGCTTCTGAACCCAGAGAAGCGACATATTCCTTCACTGCTTCGATCTCTACTTCGGTATCGGAATGAAAATGGTTAATCGCCACCACAACCGGAACCCCAAAGGATTTCACATTCTCGATGTGGCGTCCAAGATTTGGGCAACCTTTCTTCACGGCCTCCACATTTTCAGATCCGAGATCAGCTTTCGCCACACCGCCATTCATCTTCATCGCGCGCACGGTCGCCACGATCACTGCGACAGCAGGTTTCAACCCGGCCTTGCGGCATTTGATGTTGAAGAACTTCTCTGCCCCGAGATCGGCCCCGAACCCGGCTTCGGTCACGACATAATCCGCCAATCCAAGCGCCGTCTGTGTCGCAACGACGGAGTTGCAGCCATGCGCGATATTGGCGAATGGTCCTCCATGCACGAAGGCCGGATTGTTCTCGAGCGTCTGCACAAGATTAGGCTGCATCGCATCCTTCAGCAGCACAGTCATTGCGCCCTCGGCCCCGATGTCACGGCAATAGATGGGAGTCTTGTCGCGTCGATACGCCACAACGATATCACCAAGACGCCGCTGTAAATCCTCCAGATCGGCAGCAAGGCAAAGGATCGCCATCACTTCCGAGGCCACAGTGATATCGAACCCGGTCTGGCGCGCAAATCCGTTCGAGATACCACCCAGCGAGATCACCATATCTCGCAGCGCGCGGTCGTTCATGTCCATGACACGGCGCCAGGTGATGCGGCGCTCATCAATCTCCAGCTCATTGCCCCAATAGATATGGTTGTCGATCATCGCAGAGAGCAGGTTATGCGCCGATGTGATCGCGTGAAAATCACCGGTGAAATGAAGGTTCATATCTTCCATCGGCACAACTTGGGCATATCCGCCACCGGCAGCCCCGCCCTTCATCCCGAAATTCGGACCGAGTGAGGCTTCGCGGATGCAGATCGCAGTTTTCTTACCGATAGCGTTCAAACCGTCACCAAGGCCCACTGTTGTTGTGGTCTTGCCCTCGCCCGCAGGTGTTGGGTTAATGGCGGTTACAAGGATCAGTTTGCCGCGTTTGCGCGCACGCGCATCCGCAACAAACTCCTGGCCGACCTTTGCCTTGTCATGCCCGAAAGGCAGCAAATGTTCACTTGGGATGCCAAGTTTCGCACCAATCTCCTGGATCGGTCGTTTCTTTGCTTCACGCGCAATTTCTATATCGGTCTTGAAGGCCATGTCCTGTTCCCCTCGCAGGTTGTGCGGTTTGCCCCGCTATACCGGGCCGGATCGCGACGGGGAGATGTGATTGCGACATTTTCACCGCCAGATGCGCCGCAACCGGTTTCGATACGAAACGCAGTTTCCGAAATCGGCCATAAGATACCCGTTCAGAAAAAAAGGCACGCAACCTCTCGGCGCGTGCCTTTACATCACACTGTCCGGGCCGTCAGCCTTTTTTCAAGCAACGATTGCCGAGGACTTCTGCAATCTGCACAGCATTCAATGCCGCGCCCTTGCGCAGGTTGTCCGAGACACACCAGAGATTCAGGCCATTCTCCACAGTCGAGTCCTGCCGTATCCGGCTGACATAGGTCGCGTATTCGCCTACACATTCGACCGGCGTGATATAGCCGCCTGCTTCGCGCTTATCGACCACCAGAATACCCGGCGCCTCGCGCAAGATCTCGCGGGCTTCTTCCTCATCGAGGAAATCCTCGAATTCGATATTGATCGCTTCCGAGTGGCCTACGAAAACTGGCACGCGCACACATGTCGCGGTCAGCTTGATCTTCGGGTCCATGATCTTTTTGGTTTCGGCGACCATCTTCCATTCTTCCTTGGTGGAGCCATCATCAAGGAACACATCGATATGCGGGATCACATTGAAGGCGATCTGCTTGGGATAGACCGATGGCGCAACTTCCTGACCGGGCACATAGAGCCCCTTGGTCTGGTTCCACAGCTCGTCAATCGCCTCTTTGCCGGTGCCCGAGACCGATTGATAGGTGCTCACCACCACGCGTTTGATCCGCGCCCGGTCATGCAGCGGCTTGAGCGCTACAACCATCTGCGCGGTCGAGCAGTTGGGATTGGCGATGATATTCTTTTTCGTGTAGCCATCGACAGCGGCCGCGTTCACTTCCGGCACGACCAGCGGCACATCCGGGTCATAGCGATAGAGAGAGGAATTATCGATAACTACACAGCCCTGCGATGCGGCTTTCGGGGCATAGATTTTGGTCGCATCCGACCCGATGGCAAAAAAGGCAATGTCCCAGCCCGTGAAATCGAACTGTTCCAGATCCTGGCATTTCAGGGTCTTGTCGCCAAAGCTGACTTCCGTGCCCAGACTGCGGCGCGAGGCCAGTGCGGCGATTTCATCGACCGGGAATTCCCGCTCGGCCAGAATATTCAGCATTTCGCGGCCCACATTGCCTGTGGCGCCTGCGATGACGACCTTGTAGCCCATCTTGGCCTCCTTTTCACACGTCGGCGCTGCACCTAACGCATATCCATGCAAAGGTGAAGGGGCGCTAGTCTGTCCGGTCCTCTGAGAAGGCGTAAATCACGCATCCAATCAGCAGCAGCAACCCGAAAAACGCAAATAATGCCTGATAGGCGGCTTCGGGGGGCGCTGCGGGTGCAATTGCATGGATCCGCCCGCTGAGCGTCTGTAACACCCCGACTCCGCCAATGGAGAACAGATTCAGTAGCGTTACCCCGCGCCCTGTAAGATGCGGCGGAAAAAAACTGCGACCATGCGCCATCATCATCGGGAAAGAAGCACCGAAAAATCCAACTCCGGCGAGAAGGAATCCAGTCTGCCAGAAGCCTGAGAGCGGAAACAGCCAGAGCGCGCCCAGACAAACTGTGCCGCAGAGATTGCCAACGAGGATTACACCCTTGCGCGTGCCAAAGAGCCTGTCCAGCGGACCATAGGCGAAATTTCCCGCGATCATTGCAAGCGCCATAAGAAGAGTGACCTGCCCGATGCCAGAGGCGCTGGCTCCATATAGATCAGCATAGAACGGCCCTGCCCAAAGCCCGCGCAACCCGGCGGCTGGGGCGTAATTCACGATCAGCAGCGGTATGAGCAACCACAGCGCCGGGATGCGCAGCAGATCAAGCAAGCTGCCCGGCGCACCATCCGGCGCAGTGGCTGGCGGTGGGTCGGGGATAACGCGCCACAGCACGACGGCCACTAAGGCATTGATACCTGCCACCAACAGCAGCGATTCGCGCCACCCAATGACCTCGGCCGCCCATGCCATCGGCAATGCGCCAAGGATATTGCCCAACGAACCAAAGCCAATTACTGCCCCGGCGAGCGTGGCGAAAACCACAGGCGGGAAGCTGCGCGCAAAAATGTAGTAGGAGGCCATCAACACAGGTGCGCAGCCAATCCCCAGAAGTGCCATTGCAAGATGCACATGCAATGCCGATTGCGCGGCGGCAAAGAGCATTGCACCACCAGTACCACCGATCCCCAACATGAGTGCCGTCGTGCGCCTTGGTCCGAAGCGATCCAGCGCCCAACCCACGGGCAACTGCATCAGCGCAAAGACGAGGAACCAAAGCCCGGAGGAAAATGCCAGATCATCGGCGCTTACCCCGATATCGGTTCGCAGAAGCCCTGCCAGCACCGCAAGAAAAGAGCGATAAAACTGGCTCAGAAGATAGCCGATGACAAGAAAAAAGAGACCGATTTTCATGGCGTTTGCCCAAAAGGTACGCGGATTTTGAACACTTATTTCACGCGTGAAGCACTTGCAACCGCGCTTTTGCACAGGTTTCGTGTCGCGCGCGCAGTCTGGCAGAGTAGTATTGATGAACAACAGCAGAGGCACAGATGGACGAGCTTATAATGACAAGGAGCGATTATCATTACCGCGTCATGGAACGTGCGATCGCGCTCATTGATGCGCCCGGCGGAACACAGCAAAGCCTTGACGAGCTTGCTCAACGAATGGGAATGAGCGCTGCGCATTTTCAACGCGTGTTCAGCCAGTGGGTTGGCCTCTCACCGAAGCGCTATCAGCAATATCTGACGCTTGCGCATGCCCGCACTCTGCTTCAACACCGTTTCACAACGCTCGAAGCCGCACAAGAACTCGGTCTTTCAGGGCAAGCACGCCTGCATGATCTGTTTCTGCGTTGGGAGGCGATGACACCGGGGGCGTATGCGCGCCAAGGTGCCGGGATCAAGGTGTTCTATGGCTGGCATGACACCGCTTTCGGCAAGGCGTTGGCCATGGCAACCGAAAGGGGGCTATGTGGACTTGCGTTTTGCGATGACAATCAGGAAGAGGCGACCCTTGCCGACATGAAGGGGCGCTGGCCTGAAGCAGATTATCTTCTCGACCCTGCCCCGGCCGCACCGCATCTTGCAGCAGCCATGATGCAATCGGGCAAAGCCAAGCTGCATCTCATGGGCACCCCCTTTCAGATCAAGGTCTGGGAAGCGCTTTTGCATGTGCCTCTGGGCCATGTCACCAGCTATGGCGAAATCGGTAAGCGGGTCTGCTCTGAACGGGCCGCACGGGCCGTCGGAACAGCCGTCGGGCGCAACCCGATCAGTTTTCTCATTCCCTGCCATCGCTGCCTTCGCGGCTCGGGTGAATTGGGCGGGTATCACTGGGGCCTTTCGCGCAAACGCGCGATGCTAGGCTGGGAGGCTGCGCGGCTTGATGCCGGGCACAGAGAATGACTGGATTGTAAATGGAACGTGATATGACCATGATGCGTTTCGTCAGGTATATGATGTCAATGCATCTGGAGAGCATCGCATGAAACTTTCTCTGCCCGTGATCGGAATAAGCAGCGCCGCATTTCTACTCGTGGCCTGCGCCCCAGACCCGAACAACCCTCAAAACCGAACCCTGACCGGCGCTTTGACCGGCGCCGCAGTTGGCGGTGTGATAGGAGCGGCAACAAGTGATGGAGATGCTCGCCGTGCTGTTGGCGGTGCTATCATCGGGGGCACTGCGGGCGCTCTGATCGGTCAGCAGCTTGATCGTCAGGCGGCTGAACTGCGTCGGCAGTTGGGCGACAATGTCAATGTCCGCAATACTGGTCAGGAGCTTATCCTGACATTACCGCAGGATCTGCTTTTTGCAGTGGATAGCGCAACTCTGCGCCCTGATCTGCAGCAGGATTTGCGCGTGATTTCCAGAAATCTGGTAGATTTCCCGCGCAGCGATGTGATTGTCATCGGTCATACCGACAACACAGGTTCTGCAGCCTATAATCAGGGTCTGTCAGAGCGGCGCGCCTCGTCGGTTGCGCAGGTGTTGTTATCTCAGGGCGTTTCGGCGAGCCGCATCCAGACCATCGGGCGCGGGCTTACCCAACCTGTTGCGAGCAATGCCACGCCTGAAGGACGCCGGCAAAACAGACGGGTTGAAATCTTCATTCGGCCACATCAACCTACCTGAGTTCTGCGTGATTTTTGAAGAAGGCCAGCCCTTGGGCTGGCCTTTCTTGTTGCGAATACGCAATTCTGGTCATATCTTTTTACCAATATGCGCGCATTTCTTGTGCAGTTTTGAAAGCTATGTAGTTCGGGGGCTATTAACGATGCCTTTTCAGCGGATACAGCCTGAGAAGCTGTCGCACAGCGTTGTGCGTCAGATAGAGTTGTTATTACTGCGCGGCATTCTACGCCCCGGCGAGCGTCTGCCCTCTGAACGTGAGCTTTCTGACAAGCTCGGAGTTTCGCGCCCGTCACTCCGCGAGGCGATTGCAGAACTGCAGACACGCGGGTTGCTGACCAGCAAAGCGGGCGCAGGAATTTACGTCGCAGACTTGTTGGACTCGGCTTTCTCGGATTCGCTGGTGCGTCTCTTCGCAAGCCATGACGAAGCTTTGTTCGACTATATCAGCTTCAGGCGCGACCTGGAGGGCATGTCTGCAGAACGGGCGGCGCGATATGGGTCGGAGATGGACCTCAAAATCATTGATGCAATCTATCAAAAGATGGAAGCGGCGCATCTGCTGCGTGACCCGACTGAAGAAGCGCGCCTAGATGCCGAATTTCATCTCTCGATCGTGGAAGCATCGCACAATATCGTCATGCTGCATATGATGCGCGCTATGTTCAACTTGCTTCATCAAGGCGTGTTCTACAATCGACAGATGATCTTCCGCCAGCGCGGGACACGCGACGAGTTGCTTGCACAGCATAAAGCTATCAATGATGCGCTCCAAAAGCGGGATCCGGCAGGCGCCGGTGCTGCGGCGCGCGCGCATCTGGATTATGTCGAGGAGTTGATGAGCGACCTCAAGCGAAGCGAGAAGAACGAAGCCATTGCGCGTCTGCGCTTCGAGCACGTCTCTGCAGTTTGAAACCAAAAAGCCCCAGCTTGCGCCAGGGCTAAATTGTCTCTTATGCATCTGTGTTTAATGCAGACGGTCCTGAGCCGCCTTGATACCCACCTGCACAAGCTCGTCGCGCCGTGAAGCAGTCATCTGTTTGGCCAGCACATCCCCCGCTGCCGCAATCGCAACCGACACAGCGCGGTCACGCACTTCACGCAGCGCATTCGCTTCGGCCGATGCAATCTGATCCTCGGCAGCTTTCAGGCGGCGGATGATCGATGCTTCGATCTCCGCCTTGGTCTGCTCTGCAACAAGTTGAGCGTCCATCCTGGCCTTCTCAACGATCCGTGCAGCATCATCCTTGACCTCAGCTTGCTTGCGCTCGAAAGACGCGTGCAGCGCCAACGCCTCTTCGCGTAGTCGGCGCGCTTCATCAAGCTCCGCCTCAATCGAAACGGCGCGGTTATCGAGCAGCCCAGCAACCTTTTCGTGCACCTTGAAGTAAATCAGGATGCCGACAAAGATGATGAAGGCCATCAACACGATGAGATCGGTGTTGTAGAGGGAGAAGAACGGCTTGCCTTCCGCCGCTGCAAAAGCAGGGCTTGCAAAAACCAGCGCGATAGCTGTCAAGCGCAGCATCATGCACCCCCTTTCATTCGTTCCGAGACAGCCGCAACCACGCTGGCCTTGTCTGCCTTCGCATCGAAGACGCCCAGAATATCGGCGGTGATATCATTCGAAACGTCGCTTACCATCTCCAGCGCGCTGTCGCGAATCTCGCGAATACGACGCTCGGATTCAGCTGCCTTGGCAGAGATTTCAGCATCAGCTTTCTGAAGCTGCACATCTAGCTCGGCCTGCATTTCTGCACGCGCTGCCTCCACAATGCGGTTCGCCTCGGCGCGCGCTTCAGCGAGCGCCTTGGTATAGGCCTCTTCCGCCTCACGCGCCTTGAGCTTGTATTCTTCAGCTGCGGCTATATCGCTCGTGATGGTACCCCTACGATCCGCCAGAACAGCGGCGATCCGCGGCAGGGCCACGCGCGACATAATGAAATAGAGTGCTACCAGCGTTACGATGAGCCAGAAAATCTGGTTCGAGAAGGTAGATACATCAAGTTGGGGCATTCCGGCCCCGGTAGCTGTAGTCTCAGCCATGTCGTCCCCCTAAGCCCCTTGTGCTCCGAAAGGGCCTTCCGGCCCCTTCGGCGTGAGGATACTGTCGGGAAAGGCTCAGACAGCAAACATCAGCAGCAGAGCAACCAGGAACGAGAAGATACCCAGAGCTTCTGCGAATGCGATGCCGATGAAGAGCATAGCGGTCTGGCCAGCTGCTGCCGACGGGTTGCGCAATGCACCCGACAGGAAGTTACCGGCGATGTTGCCCACACCGATGGCAGCGCCGCCCATACCGATGGCGGTCAGACCAACACCGATGAATTTGCCCATTTCTGCGATATCGCCTTCCATGTCATGTCTCCTTGAGGTTGGAATTGGCAGGATGAGGTATTCGACCGTCCGCGCTTAGTGCGAGGGGTGCAGTGCATCACGCAGATACACGCAGGTCAGAATTGTGAAAACGTAAGCCTGAATCACGGCCACCAGAAGCTCCAGTGCGTAGAGCGCGGTAACGGCCAGAACCGGCACGAAGAAGGCTGCACCGAGCGCGCCAGCAAAGCCCGCAAACACCTTGGCCACAGCATGCCCGGCCATCATCGCGCCCGCAAGACGAATGGAGTGGCTGATGGGGCGTGCGAAATATGAGATCAACTCGATAAGCGCAAGCACCGGACGCAGGGCAAGAGGAGCGGAACTGACCCAGAACAGGCCCAGAAACTTTGCGCCGTTGAGGATAAAACCCAGCGCTGTCACCGATAAGAACACGGTAAAGGCAAGCACGGCGGTAACAGCGATATGCGAAGTGGTGGTGAAGGCAAACGGGATCAGGCCCAGTAGATTTGCAAACAGCACGAACATGAACAGCGTGAAGATATGGGGGAAGAAGCGCACTGCATCATGCCCGGCAACATCCCTGACCATGTTATGCACGAAGCCATATGCCAGTTCCGCGGCCGATTGCGCACGGCTTGGCACCAAGGCCCGACCGCGCGCACCGAATATCATCAGCGCAGAGGCCGCGAGCACTGTCAGCGCCATCCAGAGGGTAACATTGGTCGGCGTATACCAACTTACATCGCCGCCAAACAGCGCCTTGACCTCGAACTGGTCCATCGGCTTGATTTCGAAACCGCTGCTCTCACTGGCCACTGTCTCTGTCCCCTTGTTCCGCACCGGCACTTTTCCGGGCTGCTTCCGTCTCTTCGCCCTGTATCTCGCGGGCCGACCGCATCATCGTTTGCACGCCGGCCGCGAAACCCAGCAATGTCAGCACCACAAGGAAAATCGGCAAAGTGCCAAAAAGCACGTCTAGTCCGTATCCCATGGCCGCCCCGATGCCCAGACCGGACACCAGTTCGATCACCATGCGCCAGCCAATCTGGGCCATCGAATGATGATCTTGCGCAGCGCGTGGCGGATCAAGCGTCGCTTTTACCTTCGCGATACGGTCTTCGAGCGCTTTGAGCTTCTCCAGATCGTCCCGCTCGGGCATGCTGACCACCCCCGGCTGCAAGTTGCGCGCAAGCTATGCAGGCAGGCCCTCAGAGTCAATACAGATAAACGCCCAACGCGACCAGCATAACTATCTGATAATACTTGATTTTGCGTTAACAGGCCGCACGCGACCTGCAAGCCGATGCCCGACCCCTGCGGCTGCAGCATATTCAACCAAAGAGTTGACCTTTTTTTCAGGCAGGCGCAGAAGAGCGCCATGGATAGCTTTCCGCACCCTTCTCTGGATCAGGTTTTCATGGCCCTTGCCGACCCTACCCGGCGGGCAATCCTGGCGATGCTGCTCGAAGATGACATGGCGGTGACAGATGTCGCGGAGCCCTTCGAGATTTCCTTGCCCGCGATATCCAAGCATCTGGGCATTCTGGCTGCTGCCGGATTGATCAGCCAGGAGAAACGCGGGCGGGTCAAATGGTGCAAACTTGAGCCCGATAGCCTGCGCGAGGCCAGCATCTGGATGCAGGCATTCGG
The DNA here is from genome assembly GCA_007125005.1 of Natronohydrobacter sp. Taxonomy (GTDB): domain Bacteria; phylum Pseudomonadota; class Alphaproteobacteria; order Rhodobacterales; family Rhodobacteraceae; genus Roseinatronobacter. The sequence goes on along the minus strand of SLDY01000035.1, from coordinate 7,720 downwards.
TCAGTTCGAACCTGTCAATCTTGACGCTTTCGAGCGCTTTCTGGCGCAGGAGCTCGACATACCGCCTCCAGAACTGTGACCGATTGATCAGCCAATCTGGACGAAAGCATCGCGCAGCGCCTGTGACCACGCCGCCGACATGCGGGCAAATTCTTCATCATTGGCCTCGATCCGGCGTTGCTCGGATATGCGCAGCGCATCGCGTTCAATCACGACCATATCGAGCGGCATCCCCACGCTGAGATTTGAGCGTAGGGTCGAATCCATCGACAGCAGGACGGCCTTACGCGCTTCTTCAAGGGGCGTATCGGCAGTGATCACCCGGTCGAGGATCGGCTTGCCGTATTTGTGTTCGCCAACCTGAAGATAGGGCGTGTCCTCGGTCGCCTCGATGAAATTGCCTTCGGGATAGATCAGGAAGAGCCGCATCCGCCCACCTCGGCGCTGGCCTGCCACGATCATGGAGGCAGTGGCGGCCTGACTCATGCGATCCATGCGCGCCTTGGTCTCTGCCGTGACGCGCGAGAGCATGTCGCCGACGATAGTCGCGACATCGAGCATGCTATCGGCCTTCATGATCGAGGTCTCATGCGTGGCATCCGGGTCATGGATCGCCTCCGAGATCCGCGCGAGTGTGGTCTGCGTAACCGAGAGGTTGCCCGCCGTCATCATCGCGATGACACGCTCGCCCGGTTCCTCGAGGGTGAACATCTTGCGATAGGTCGAGATATTGTCTAGCCCCGCATTGGTGCGCGTATCCGACAGCAGCACCAGCCCCGCATCCAGCAGCAAGCCCACACAATAGGTCATCTACTCATCTCTCCGCCGCAGTCAGGTGCAAATCCGTAGCGCCCCGCGGCGCGGCGCGCAAGCCTGCTCACTGCTGTTGCGCCTTGATCACGACTGTCACGTCAAGCCGCTCCTCCGCTCCACCCATAACGAGGCCACGAATGGGCGCGGCGTCCTGCGCATCGAGCCCTGAGCCCAGGCGGATGTAATGCTCGTTCGGGCAGCTTTTGTTCGAGGCGTCGAAGCCCACCCAGCCAAGCCCTTCGATGAAGATCTCGGCCCAGGCATGGCTTGCCTCATGCGGAGTGCCGTCTTCGGTGGCATTGAGATATCCCGACACATAGCGCGCTGGCAGACCAGCAAGATGAGCACAGGCGATCAGCACCTGCGTGTGATCCTGACAGACCCCTGCGCCCTCGTTCATCGCCTCGGCGGCCGTTGTATGGGCATGGGTAGCGCCGGGGCGGTAGGGCAGCGCCTCGGACACGGCCGCGCAAAGCAGATGCGCGCGTTCCAGCGCGGGCGCGGCATCATGGCCTGTGAGCGCGGCCTCGACCAGATCGCTGATTGCACGATTTGGCTCCGTGCGCGGCGTGTTGCGCATATAGGCAGCCGGTGGCACGCGCTCGCGATGCCCACGCAACACGCCTGCTGTATCGTCAGTCTCGACCGTTCCCCGGACCGTCACCTCGATATGATCGCTGGAAGCGCGCAGCGAGGCAGTCTGGATGTAATCCCCCGCCCCATCGCGAAACAGCGTCCCCATCACGGCGCCCGGCACCTCGATCTTCCAGTCGATGACCTTCTGACCTTCGCATTTCGCAGGTGTCAGGCGCAGGCTCTGGATAATGCCGCCGACCGGTGCTTCGAATTCATAGCGCGTCTGGTGCAGGACAGTGAGGATCATCGCGCTTCTCCGGTCAGATACTGGTCATGGATCGCCTGCCCGAGCGCGGCATTATCGAAGATCATCCGGCTGAGAAACTCGTGTAGCCCCTCGTCGAAAATATCATCCATCTTCGCCTCGGCAAGTTCCCCCAACAGCTTGCGCGCCGTTTCCTGCGCCGGGGTGGAGCGATCGTAGATCCGGGCAAGATGGTCTAGATGTGCATTCACCTCGATGCAGCACGACAGGAGCGAGCGCGGAAATTTGGGGTTCAGGATCAGGAAGTGCGCGATCTGCTTGGCGCTGAGTTCGCCCCCATAGGCCCAGTTATAGGCCCGATGCGCCGAGAGCGCGCGCAGCAGCGTTGTCCACTGGTAATTATCGAGCCCCGAGCCGACATAGGCCACCGAGGGCAGCAGGACGTAATATTTCACGTCCAGGAGCCGCGCCGTGTTATCAGACCGCTCGACCGCATAGCCGAGATTCATGAACCGATAGCCGTCATTGCGCAATTGCGTGGTTTCGATCGCGCCCCGGATCAGGGCGGCGGTGCGCAGGCTCCAGTCCGTCAGTTCCGGCACTTCCAGCGAGGAGCGTTCGCGCCGCTGCAGCGCCTTGAGCTCCTGAAAGCTCACATTGATCGCGTCCCAGACCTGGCTGGTCAGCGCCGTGCGCACGATCCGCGCATTCTCGCGCGCGGCGCGAATACAGGCAGCGACAGATGACGGGTTTTCCAGATCGAAGAACAGGAAGCTTTCGACATTGCGCTGTTTCAATTCCCCATATTTGTCGGTGAATTGCTGGAAGGTGCCCTTGCTTTGAAGGATGGCGCTCCATTCATTCCGAAACCCGCCACCCGTATTCGGCAAAAGCGCATTGCGAAAGCCCAGATCCAGCAGGCGCGCCGTGGTTTCAGAACGCTCGAGATAACGGGCCATCCAGAAGAGATTGGCGGCTGTGCGGCTTAGCATGTCATTCCTCCGCGATAACCCATGTATCCTTGACGCCCCCGCCTTGACTGGAATTGACGACCAGCGACCCCTCAGTGAGCGCAACCCGCGTCAGACCGCCGGGCACAAGCTCGATATCGCGCCCGACAAGGCAATAGGGGCGCAAATCGACATGGCGCGGCGCGATGCCTTCCTCGACGAATGTCGGACAGGTCGAGAGCGCAAGCGTGGGCTGGGCGATATAGTTACTGGGGTTCTCGGCCAGTTTGGCTGCGAAAGCCTCGATCGTGGCCTTGTCCGCTTTTGGCCCGACCAGCATCCCGTAACCGCCCGAGCCATGCACCTCCTTGACCACCAACTCAGCGAGATGCTCCTGCACATATTTGTAGTCATCTGCCTTGGCGCAGTGCCATGTTGGCACATTCTCTAGGATCGGGGCTTCTCCAAGGTAGAAGCGCACCATTTCCGGCACATAGGTATAGATCGCCTTGTCATCGGCGACACCTGCACCCGGCGCCGAACAGATCGTGACGCCACCAGAGCGGTAAACATTCATCAGACCCGGCACGCCAAGGGTTGAATCCGGTCGGAAGCAGAGCGGGTCAAGGAAGGCGTCATCGATCCGGCGATAGATCACATCAACCTTGCGCGGGCCTTCCGTGGTGCGCATCCAGCAGAAATCGCCTTCAACAAAGAGATCCTGCCCCTCGACCAGTTCGACACCCATCAGATCAGCGAGAAAACTGTGCTCGTAATAGGCTGAATTGAAATGGCCCGGTGTCAGGATCACGATATTGGGGTCGCGGTCGCATTTGGCCGGCGCGACGGAGGCCAGCGTGCGCTTGAGCAGACGCGCGTAATTATCCACCGGGGCGACGCGGTTTTCCTGAAACAGATGCGGGAACATCCGCATCATGACCTCGCGATTCTCCAGCATGTAGGAAACACCCGAGGGTGTGCGGCAATTATCTTCGAGCACATAAAACTGATCAGCTCCGGTGCGTACCAGATCAATCCCCACGATATGGCTGAAAACACCCAGCGGCGGGCGAAACCCGGCAACGGCGATCTCGTAGGCCTCGTTGCGGTAGACAAGATCGGCCGGGATACGACCCGCGCGGATGATTTCACCCCGGTCATAGACATCCGACAAAAACGCGTTGAGTGCGCGTGCCCGCTGCTTGATACCGCGCTCGAGCCTGCGCCATTCCTCGGCAGAGAAGACGCGCGGGAACATATCGAATGGGATCAAACGATCAGGATCGCCACCTTCGCCATATACCGCAAAGGTAATTCCGTATCGTCTGAACAGATCCTCTGCCTCGGCCTGCTTGAGCGCGCGGAACTCTGACGGCATGTTCTGATACCAGCCTTCGAGCCGCTGATAGGGGGGCCGCAACCCACCTTCGCCATACATTTCGTTGAAGAATGGATCTGCCATGTTCGGTGCTTCTCCCTGCCTTGATCACATCAAAGGCAGAAGCGACTACAATGTAAAGATCTCTGGTTGATGATGCCCGAAATATAGGCAGTTCCTGCGTTGGGGCCTCTCTAGTATCCGCTGGCAAGGACCGGCCAGAGCGATGCCACGAGCAGGATCGCCATTGTGTAATTGAACCCTCGCAGCCAGCGAGGATCATCAAGCAGGCGGCGTAGCCCTGTGCCCGCCAGCGCCCAGAGCGCCACGGATGGGAAATTGACCAGTACGAACCCACCTGCGACCCAAGCAACCGCGAGCCATTCCTGCCCCGGCGCATAGAGCGTTACTGCGCCCAGCGCCATGATCCAGGCTTTCGGATTGACCCATTGAAACGCTGCAGCCTGCAGGAAGGTCAGCGGGCTTCCCTGCGTTGTGCTGCCTTCAGGCGGTGCGGCGTGGGCGATTTTCCAAGCGAGCCAGAGCATATACACGACCGAAACCACCATCAGCGCGCTGCGGGCGGGCGGATAGCTGATGAACATGCCCACCAGCCCAATACCTACCACAAACACCATGAAAGCATGGCCCAGTGCGATACCGAACATATGCGGCAATGTGCGGCGGAAGCCGAAATTCACCCCGGAGGCCAACAGCATGATATTGTTCGGCCCCGGCGTGACCGACGTGACGAAGGCATAGGCGACCAGCGCCAAGAATAGATCAGCTGTCATATGTCTTACCCAAACCAGCAGATCAACACATTAGCCGCATTACTGCGCAACAGGGTTGCAAATGCTGTGTTTTTTTGCTCATCCTTGCAATCAATGAGCGATATTGACACGATATCAGAACATATATTGCGCATACTCGCGCATGATGGCCGTATTTCAAATCTGGAGCTTGCCGAGCGCGTGGGCCTTTCCGCATCGGCCTGTCTGCGCCGTGTGCAGGATCTCGAGCGGCGCGGGATCATCACCGGCTACCGCGCTGTCACTGACCCTGCGCGCCTTGGCGTTGGATTCATCGCGTATGTCACCGTAGGTCTATCGCGCCACACCAAGGCTGCTCAGGCCGAGTTTGAAAGGCTGATGGAAGCTGCGCCGCAAGTGCGCGAATGTCACAACATCACCGGCACAGTTGAATATCTGCTTCGGGTGGAGGCGCGCGACCTTGCTGTCTACAAGCAGTTTCACACTGAATACCTCGGAGCCTTCCCTTATCTCGACCGGCTGACCACAATGGTGGTTATGGGCTCGCCCAAAGATGAGCGCGCTTGAAGTTTGCGCGTGCATAAACTGAAAAACTTGGCTATGCTGCGATGCAGAAAAAGGGGAAGGCAATGGCGAAGGGCAAGGTCATAACAGTCGCACAGCAGAAGGGCGGCTCTGGCAAGACAACGCTTGCGGTCAATCTCGGAGTGATGTTGGTGCGCGCGGGCGCGCGGGTTGCCTTTCTGGACACTGACCCGCAAGGCTCGCTCGGGCGCTGGTTCATGACCCGGGTTGAAGAGGGGCGCCATGACGGCATGGAATTCTCGACGGCCTCGGCCTGGGGTGTAGGCTATGAGGTTGGCAAGCTCCGCGACATGGCCGATTTCGTTATCATCGACACACCCCCCAAGGCCGATTCCGACCTGCGCCCTGCCCTGCGTGCCGCCGATCTGGTAATCGTGCCAGTCGCCTCCAGCCATGTTGATCTCTGGGCCACCGACGGGGTTCTTGATTTGGCGCGGCGCGAAGGGCGCGAGGTGCTGGTGGTGCTCAACCGCGCGCGCGCAGGCACACGGCTCGGCGCCGAAATTCTTGAGGCTGCCAAAGAACTCAAGGCACATCTTGCCGATACCCAGATCGCCAATCGCGTTGCCTATGCCGAGACGTTGGGGCAAGGCTTTGGCGGGATCGAGGGTGCGCGCAGCCCCGCAATTCGCAGTGAGCTGGATGCGCTTCTTGCCGAAGTGCGCACACGTCTCGAAGAAGCCTGAAACGCCCCGCCCTGCACCCCATGGACGCGCCTTGCGGGTTGCGCTATCAGCGGCGGCATATCCCTTCTGCAAGAGGCTCCCGCATGTCCGGCCATGGCCCCGCAACTCCGATGACTGCCCATAAATCCAACCCGCTCTCGGGTGTCGCCCATGTGCCGGGGGACAAATCCATCTCCCACCGTGCACTCATTCTGGGAGCGCTCGCAGTGGGCGAAACGCGGATCACCGGGCTTCTGGAAGGGCAGGATGTGCTCGACACTGCCAAGGCGATGCGCGCCTTCGGGGCCGAGGTCACGCAGCATGGCCCCGGCGACTGGTCGGTGCATGGCGTGGGCGTTGGTGGGTTTGCTGAGCCCGCTCAGGTCATCGATTGCGGCAATTCCGGCACCGGCGTGCGCCTGATCATGGGCGCAATGGCCACAACCCCGATCGCGGCAACCTTCACCGGCGATGCCAGCCTCAACAAGCGGCCGATGGGCCGCGTGACCGATCCGCTCGCGCTTTTCGGCGCAAAGGCTTATGGCCGCAGTGGCGGGCGGTTGCCACTCACGCTGATCGGCGCGGCAGAGCCTGTGCCGGTGCGCTACAACCTACCTATGCCCTCGGCGCAGGTGAAATCGGCAGTGCTTCTGGCCGGGTTGAACGCACCGGGTGAAACTGTGGTGATCGAAACAGAGGCGACGCGCGATCATACCGAGCGGATGCTGCGCGGCTTTGGTGCCAAGATCCGGGTCGAGGACAGTCCAGAAGGACGTCTCATCACCCTGACGGGCCAGCCTGAGTTGAGCGCCCAGCGCGTTGCTGTCCCGCGCGATCCGAGTTCCGCAGCTTTTCCGGTCTGTGCGGCCCTTATGGTGCAGGGGTCCGAGATTCTGGTGCCTGGCGTGAGCCAGAACCCTACTCGAAATGGCGTTTTCCTGACCTTGCAAGAAATGGGTGCCGATCTGGTGCTGGAAAACCCGCGCGAGGAGGGCGGCGAACCTGTTGCCGATCTGCGCGTGCGCTTCTCAGCGCTACAGGGTATCGAGGTGCCGCCCGAGCGCGCGGCGAGCATGATCGACGAATACCCGATCCTCTCGGCACTGGCCGCAACCGCTCAGGGCAAAACCGTGATGCGTGGCATCAAGGAGTTGCGCGTGAAGGAATCCGATCGGATCGACGCCATGGCGCGTGGGCTGGAGGCCTGCGGTGTGAGAATCGAAGAGACGGAAGACAGCCTGACAGTCTACGGTATGGAGGTTGTGCCGGGCGGGGCAACAGTTCAGACCCATCTCGACCACCGGATCGCGATGAGTTTCCTCTGCCTTGGCATGGCCACCCAAGCACCAATCACAGTCGATGATGCGAGCCCCATCATCACTTCATTCCCGATCTTCAAGGCGCTGATGACCGGGCTCGGCGCGCAGATCAGCGGCTGAAAGATCAGCCCTTGCGCGCCTGATACGCGGCCCAGAGATCGGGCCTGCGCGCGCGTGTCAGTTCTTCGGCCTGCGCCTGCCGCCACCGCGATATCTCGCCATGATTGCCCGACATCAGCACTGGCGGGATCTCGCGTCCTTCCCATTCGGCTGGGCGGGTGTATTGCGGATGCTCCAGAAGCCCGGAAGAAAAGCTTTCCTCCTCAACCGAAGCCGCATTGCCCAGAACCTCGGGCAGAAGCCGCACAGTCGCATCGATCATCGCCTGCGCGGCCA
>SLDY01000026.1 GCA_007125005.1 Natronohydrobacter sp. | reverse complement strand
TATCATCAAGGAATATGCGTAACGGCAACGACATTGTCTGCGGGCCCCCGCACCCGCAAGAGCAGCGCACGGTCAGACAGATGATGGCGATCGAGGACAAGAATCGCCGCCTCAAGCGCATGTATGCGGACCTGGGCATGCAAAACGATTTGCTGAACTGCGAAGGTGAACGAAACCGGTTTGAATGAACCTGAGCAGGCCCCTGGAAAGAGTATATCGGCCAATTCAGCGCCGCGAGATGGCCGAAACGGCGGTGGAACGACGGGGCGTCAGCATCGCACTGGCGTGTCGGGCCTTCGGGGTCAGCGAGACCTGTTATCGTTACAGCCCGAAGCCGCGCGCGGCCTACCCGTTCTTGGAGGTGCAACAGTCTCACGCAAGCCACAGGTCGGTTCAGGATCCGGGCCTGCCTGCCAGAAGCAGCACGACAGACCGATACCGGGCGCGCAGGATCGGCCAGAGCGACCAGATCGCGAAGACAGCCGCGAGCGCGAGGATTGTCCCGCTGATAGGCCGGGTAAAGAACACGGTCCAGTCCTGATTATAGTTGGCAAGCGAGGTCATGAAATAGCGCTCGGCCAATGGCCCCAGAATCACACCAAGCACAAGCGGGGCGGTCGGAAAGCCAACCCGTTTCATCACCCAGCCCACAAGCCCGAAAAAGAGACACACATAGACATCGAAGATGTTGTTGCGCACCCCGTAGGCGCCGATAATGCTCAGCAGGATGATGAACGCGCCCAGCACGGCCGGGGGTGTCTTCATCAGGGTCGAGAAGAACTGCGCGACGCCTATCCCTGCGAAGATCATCAGGATATTGGCAATGATCATGGCCGCGAAGATGGTGTAGACCATTGTCGGGTCATTCAGAAACAGCAGCGGCCCGGGGTTGACCCCATGCAGCATCATCGCGGCCAGCATGATCGCCGTTGCCGCACTTCCGGGAATGCCAAGCGTCAGAAGCGGCACCATGGCAGAGCCGGTGGTTGCGTTCTTTGCGGCTTCGGGCGCGGCCAGCCCGGCCATGATCCCGGTCCCGAACTTGTCGCCCTCGCGTGAGACCTGTTTTTCAACGCCATAGGCGATAACCGCGCCGGGCGTGGCCCCCGCGCCGGGAATGACGCCAAGGATGCTGCCGATCCCCGACCCGCGCGCAATCGCGCCGCGCACGTCCCAGAAATCCCGGAAGCTTACTTTTCCACGCGCATTTGCAGCCTCGGACGGGCGCAGGTCGCGGTTCGTGGCAATCAGGTCGATCACCTCGCTCACCGCGAAAAGCCCGATCATCACCACGACGAAGTTGATCCCGCTTTGCATCGCCGGCACGCCAAAGGTGAACCGTGCAACGCCGTATTGCGGGTCCACGCCCACTGTGCCGATAAGGATGCCCAGAAACAGCGACACAAGGCTGACGATCGGACGGTCCTTGGAGATGGCAATCACGCTGATCAGTCCCAGAACCGTGGCGGCAAAGAATTCCGGCTGCGAGAATCGCAAGGCAAATGTCGCGAACGGGGCTGCGGCAAATGACAGGACCAGCGCGCTTGTCAGCCCCCCGATTGCCGAGGCCACGATGGCAACGGCCAGCGCGCGCCGGACTTCGCCGCGCTGCGTCATCGGATAGCCATCCCAGCAGGCGGGCAGGGATGCAGGCGTGCCGGGCACGTTGATGATGATCGCCGAGATCGATCCGCCAAAGACACCCCCGACATAGATGGCCCCCAGAAACAGCATCGCCTGCGTGGGCGCCATCGAATAGGTGAAGGGCAAGGCCATCGCCATTGCGTTCACGAAGGAAACGCCCGGCAAGGCCCCTGCAACGACCCCCAGCAACAGCCCGGTGATGATCGTCAACAAGGCCCATAACGCGAATGCGTTCTGAAACCCCATACCCAGCAGCTCGAATGTGCTCACGTCAGTTCCTTCTTGTCATTGAGTTTGCGCGGATGGCGTCCCGATGGGCTGGTTCAGTAAATTCGGACAAGCCTGAGGAACCAGACCGTGAAATCATCGAAAATCCCGGCCCCGCGGCTGAGCGGCATGAGCGCAAGCCCCATGAAGACCCAAAGCAAGGTGATCATTCCGATGACGCTGACACAGATCAGGGCGACAGGATTGCGGATACCGCCCAGAAAACACCAGCTGAACAGGAACAGCAGCGCCGCGATGGGGAAACCGACATTCGGCAAGAGCCATCCGAACGCAAGCAGCAAGGCAATCGCGGCTGCGGCCTTGGGATAGCTGTAGACTTCGGTTTTCGTGGCAACGGGGGCGGGTTTCTTGCGCTTGTGCGCCGCGTAGAGCGCCCAGATCTCTGCGATGATCCAGAACAGCGCAATGGCCGCGATGGCATTGAGAAAGACAGTCGGCCAGGCATCCGGACCCGGCCCCCGCGCGCGAATGCGCAGCGGCCGGTCGAACATGTAGAGCGGCAGTATCAGGGCCGCAGCAAGAAACCCGCCGGGCATGGCGATCCGTGAGACGATCATCACACCATAGTGCGACAACGCGGAGCCGCGATGATCTGCGGCCCCTGTTTCCTTGCGGCCCTGTGACATGGCGTCAGTCTTCCAGTTGCGCCGCAATCGCTTCGTAGAAGATGCGGATTTCTGCCTGTGCCGCCTCTCCGGTCAGCGTTTCCAGACAGGTATAGGTCTGCGCGCAGAATGCCTGCCACTGCTCGCTTGCCGCGGCTGCGATCACCGCCTCTTCCAGCCGCGCGACCACATCTTCCGGCGTTGCGGCCGGAACCGCCAAGGTGCGGAACGTGTTTAGATAGACCATGTCGAGGCCCATCTCACCTGCGGTCGGTACATCCGGGAATTCGGGATGGCGGTCCTCCGCGAAGATCATCAGGGACCGGTATTCGCCCGAGTCGATGAATTGCCCCACATCCCCCGGCTCTTCGTAAATGACATCCGTATGCCCGCCCAGCGGTGCCGCATAGCGTTCGCCCGGGGCAGAAAACGGCACATTCACCATGTCAAAGCCCTGATCCGCCATGATGATCAGCGCCACATCGTCCTGCGTGCCATATCCCGAGGTCGCCACTGTCAGCTCTCCGGGGTTGGCGCGTGCATGGTCCAGCAACTGCTCGGCCGTTTCAAACGGGCTGTCGGCGGCGACGAACAGGAAGGACGGGGTGCTTTGCACGATGCCGATAATGCGGAAATCATCGGGCGCATTGTCCCCGATCCCCGAAGCCCAGGATGCGACTGTCAGCGAAATCAGCGTGCCCATCGTATAGCCATCGGCGGGGCTTGTGCGCAGCCGCGTCAGTCCCGCATTGCCCGATGCGCCGCCGACATTTGTGACCGGAATGGACACGCCCAACTCGCCTTCGAGAATTTGCGCCATCTGGCGTCCCATCACGTCTGCCCCGCCACCCGGGCCGAAGGTGACGATCAGTTCGATGGGCCGGTCCGGGTAGGTCTGTGCAGTCGCGGCCCCGGTCATGACAAATGCGCCTGCAATCAGCACATTGCCAAGTGTCATTCTTCCAATCCTGTTCATTTTCGGGTCTCCTCCCTGTTGTGGTTTCAGGTCCGGCAGGGAAATCACTCCCTGCTGGCCTGCCGATATCGCCGCGAACTCCTCCCGCGGCCCCTTAGGCCTTCACTCGGGTCTCCTCTGCCAGTTTCAGTCGTTGAATCTTGCCTGATGGTCCCTTGGGCAACTCATCAAGAATATGGATCACGTCCGGGCATTTGAATTTTCCCAGTTTGCGTTCGCACAAAAGCACAAGGTCTTCGCTGCGCACGGTCGCGCCATCGCGCAGCTTGACGGCGGCCTCGACGCGCTCGCCGTATTGCGGGCAGGGGCGGGCGAAGGCGGCGGCCTCGACCACGTCGGGATGCCCATACAGGGTTTCATCCACTTCGCGCGGGGCGATATTCTCGCCGCCCTTGATGATCAGCTCCTTCAGGCGGCCAGTCACAAAGACATAACCGTCCGCGTCCATCCGGCCCAGATCGCCTGTCCGCAGCCATCCATCGGGTGTGAACGTCTCTTGTGTCGCTGTCGCATTGCGGAAATAGCAGGTCATGACATTGGGGCCACGCACCGCGATTTCGCCCTCTGTGCCGGGGGAAACAGGTTTCAGCTCCTTGGACAGGATGATCACCTCGTTGCCAAAACCAATACCGGGAGAGCCGATCTTGCGCGTCCCCGGCGGCAACGGGTTTGACAGGATTTGTGCCGCCGTTTCCGTCAGGCCCATCGTCTCGATGATGGGAATGCCAAAGCGCGTCTGAAAGGCGGTCTGCGTCTCGACCGCCAGGGCCGATGATGCGGACCGCCCGAACCGTATCCGCGCTCTGGTCGCTGCGTCGGGATCGTCCTTGCCGTGCAACAGATGCGAAATGATCGTCGGCACGACGGAAAACCACGT
>SLDY01000016.1 GCA_007125005.1 Natronohydrobacter sp. | reverse complement strand
GGCGCGGTCGGCATATGCTCGTTCATGTCGATGCCCAGATCAGCATGTTCACCCACCAGAGCCGCCGAGGAAGCGCGGGCCGGGCCATAGCTGATGAATTTCGCCTGATCGGCCAGACGCTGCGTGTCGGTCGCGAAATACAGGTATTCCATCACCAGATCGAGATTCGGGCCATCGGCAGGCACAACCCAGCCATCCCATTCGACGATCTGACCATCCCAGATGATGTCAGCTTCCATGCCCTCGACCTGGATCGCATCGAACATCCGGCCATTATAGCCGGTCGCAAAGGCCACTTCGCCATCCGCCAGAAGCTGCGGTGCCTGCGCACCTTCGGTCCAGAAGATGATGTGATCCTTGATCGTGTCGAGCTTGGCAAAGGCGCGGTCCACACCTTCGGGCGTGCTCAGCACGTCATAGATGTCGTCGGGGTCCACACCATCGGCATAGAGCGCCCATTCCAGATTGGTGCCCGGACGGTCCTGCAGCGCGCGGCGGCCCGGGAAGTTCTCGACATCGAACAGATCATTGATGCTGGTCGGCTGTGCATCCTCGGGGAAAGCATCCGGGCGATAGGACAGAACGGTCGAGTAGACGATCTGCGGGATGAAGCACTCGCCAAGGCTGCCGGGCAGGAAATCCTCGGTCGGCGGTGTGCCATCGGGGGCAGCGGCCAGCATCGCATCATGGTCGATTTCGAGAATGATGCCTTCGTCACAGGCAAGCTGTGCATCTGATGGCAGCATATCCACCAGATCCCAGGTCACATTGCCGGCTTGTGCCTGCGCGCGCAGACCGGCAAGCGCATTGGCCGAACCATCGTCATTGATGATGGTGACATGCGGATTGGCTTCCATGAAGGGCTCGTGATAAGCGCGCTGCTGGCTGGCCGTGTAAGCCCCGCCCCAGGACACGATGGTCAGCGAGACCGGATCGTCAGCGGCAGCGCTCAGCGCCATGACACTGACAGCCGAACTCAGGGCGACCAGTTTCAGTTTGGATGACATTGCATTCCTCCTTAGTTGGGTTCTCACAAGAGAGAGTTCTCTTGCGTGTTTTTACAGTCCTGTCCCCCGGACCGTTTCCTTCAACACGCCACGCGTGTCACGCCGGACAGTCAAGAGCGCGGCAATCCTTCGGCAACCATCCGATCTGGATACGATCACCTTTCGAGTGCCGCATCTGATCGGGTGCATTGCGCGTTTTCATGATGAAATTTTCATTTCCGGCCACTTTCAAGCGGGTGCGGAACACATCGCCCATGTAGATGAATTCCAACACTTCGGCGTCAATCAGATGCGCGTCGGAATCGAGACGGTCTTTGTTGGCCTCAACCCTTTCGGGACGAATCGACACACGCGTCCGCTCACCTACTTTAGAAACATTCACAGGCTTAGCGTCAATCACCGCGCCACCATCAAGTTGCACCAGACAGGATTCGCCTTTGATCTCCTTGACAACTCCGTCGAGCGTGTTGTTTTCGCCAATAAACTGCGCGACGAATGAGTTGCGCGGCTCTTCATAGAGCACATCTGGCGGATCAAGCTGCTGGATGCGACCATCTTCAAAAACCGCCACATTATCGGACATCGTCAGCGCTTCTGTCTGGTCATGCGTCACATAGACTGTCGTGATTCCAAGGCTATGCGCCAGATTGGTGATCTCGAATTGCATATGTTCACGCAATTGCTTGTCCAGAGCGCCAAGAGGCTCGTCCATCAACACAAGCTCGGGTTCGAATACCAATGCGCGCGCCAGAGCGATCCGCTGCTGCTGACCGCCAGAGAGTTGGGCCGGACGCCTGCTCGCAAACGCCCCCATCTGGACCATATCCAAAGCCCGCTTTATCTTTTTCTCTCGCTCTGATTTCCCGAGCCCGCGCACCTCGAGCGGAAACGAAAGGTTCTCTCCCACTGTCATATGCGGAAAAAGAGCGTAGTTCTGGAACACCATCCCAATGCCGCGCTTGTGTGGCGGCACACTGTTTATGGGCCGGCCATCCAGCAGGATTTCGCCATTGGTGGCTGTCTCAAATCCCGCGAGCATCATCAGGCAGGTTGTTTTCCCTGACCCGGAAGGCCCCAGCATCGTCAGGAACTCGCCCTTTGCAACGGACAAGTTCAGATCCTTCACGACGAGGGTCTCGCCATCATAGCTCTTCTGAACACCATCAAATACGACAAAGCTATCGCTACCCTGTGCTGCGACCACAGCTATCTCCCCGTGTCTTGGCGGTAATCCGCTCTTCTGATGCCTTCAGTAAAAGCCAAGCAGGAACATGATTGCAAGTCATAACTGATTTCATCGATATTCCGATAAGAATTAAGTTCATTTGCCCGCAAGAGTCGATCTTTTCAGCAAATTGGCCTGCAACCCACCAAAAAAATTCGAATGCCGCCTGCTATACAGCCAGCGTCCAGCTCGACTAATATATGTCTCTCGGGGAGTTTGATGGTGCGGTCGAGAAGACTCGAACTTCCACGGGAGTTACCCCACAGCGACCTCAACGCTGCGCGTCTACCAATTCCGCCACGACCGCACGTGATCAGATGACCGCGTCTTTACTGACTCTGGTTGGGCTTGTGAAGAGGAAAAACGAAATTTCCGTTGTGCGTGTGCGGCGCATATAATTCATCGCCCCACTGGCCTAGATGGCCTTGTGATCTTATCATCTGGCGTCACCTTTCGGGACGATTGCAATGGATACGCAAAGATGAACGATACTCTCCTGCCAACGGATATTGACTGGCAGGTCTTGCCCGGTCTCTCGGATTACGCAGATACGCTCGCGCAGATGGAGGCACGCGTGGCGGCCATAGCACTTGGTCACGCGCCCGAGACGATCTGGCTTCTGGAGCACCCGCCACTATATACGGCCGGCACCAGCGCCAATCCTGCAGACCTTAGCGAACCGAACCGCTTTCCGGTTCATATCGCCGGGAGGGGTGGCCAATACACATATCACGGGCCTGGCCAGCGGGTTGTTTACGTGATGCTCGATCTCAACAAGCGCGGGCGCGATGTGCGCTGTTTTGTAAATCACATCGAGGCATGGGTGATCACAACGCTGGCCGAATTCGGCGTGACCGGAGAGCGCCGTGCAGGCCGTGTCGGGGTTTGGGTCACGCGGCCGGAAAAGGCGCCCCTGCCCGATGGTAGCGCGCGAGAAGACAAGATCGCAGCAATCGGCATCAAGTTACGGCGCTGGATCAGCTTTCATGGGCTTTCGATCAATGTCGAGCCCGATCTTGAGCATTTTACGGGGATCATCCCCTGTGGGATTCGTGAGCATGGTGTAACGTCATTGGTCGATCTTGGATTGCCCGTCACCATGGAAGACGTGGACAATGCGCTCGCACGCAACTTTGCCAACAGTTTCGCGCCGCGTAATTGCAAATCTGACTGATTCGCGGATCCATGCGTCAAGTATTGCCATGCGCTGGATCAAAAAAAGCCGGAATGCGACACTTGGAGCATTGCCCTGAGAAAACTCACATTCTAAAAGCAAAGTATACCATGCCACACATCGCCGCGAGCGGCTGCCAGAAGGTATGGATGTACTAGCAGGGGTGACCAAGGCACCCTTTGGGACGACAACAGTTGCGGACAACGCAACAGGAACCGGGAACTGGAGTAGCCTATGGCCGATGCAGCCACCCATGATCACGGGCACGAGGACAATCGTTCGTTCTTCACCCGTTGGTTCATGTCCACGAACCACAAGGATATCGGTATCCTCTATCTGTTCACCGCCGGGGTCGTCGGCTTCATTGCGGTGGCCTTCTCGATTTACATGCGCATGGAGCTCATGGATCCGGGCGTCCAGTATATGTGCATGGAAGGCGCGCGCCTGACGGCCGCGCCAGAAGGAGAGTGCACACCGAACGGTCATATCTGGAACGTTCTGGTAACAGCGCATGGCATCCTGATGATGTTCTTCGTGCTGATTCCCGCGCTGTTTGGAGGTTTCGGTAACTACTTCATGCCATTGCAGATCGGTGCGCCCGATATGGCATTTCCTCGGCTGAACAATCTGAGCTACTGGCTGTTCGTTGCTGGCTCTGCTCTCGCGGTTGCATCGGTTCTCTCTCCGGGCGGCAACGGGCAGCTTGGCTCTGGGGTTGGCTGGGTACTCTATCCGCCACTCTCCACGACCGAAGCGGGATACTCAATGGATCTCGCAATTTTCGCGGTCCATGTCTCTGGTGCCTCGTCAATCCTCGGTGCGATCAACATCATCACGACTTTCCTCAACATGCGTGCACCGGGCATGACACTGTTCAAGGTGCCGCTCTTTGCATGGTCGGTCTTCATCACCGCGTGGATGATCCTGCTCGCACTTCCGGTCCTTGCAGGCGCTATTACCATGCTGCTCACGGATCGCAATTTCGGGACAAGCTTCTTTGATCCTGCAGGCGGTGGTGATCCGGTGCTCTATCAGCACATCCTCTGGTTCTTCGGGCATCCGGAAGTTTATATCATCATCCTCCCAGGCTTCGGGATCATCAGCCACGTAATTGCGACATTCTCGCGCAAGCCGGTCTTCGGCTATCTCCCGATGGTCTGGGCGATGATCGCGATTGCGGTTCTGGGCTTCATCGTCTGGGCGCACCACATGTATACGGTTGGGATGTCGCTAACGCAGCAAACCTATTTCATGCTCGCGACGATGGTCATTGCCGTACCGACAGGGATCAAGATCTTCTCATGGATCGCAACGATGTGGAAAGGCTCGGTCAGCTTCGAGACCCCGATGCTCTGGGCTTTTGGCTTCCTGTTCCTGTTCACAGTCGGGGGTGTAACCGGGCTCGTTTTGTCGCAGGCCCCAATCGACCGGGTTTATCATGACACCTACTATGTGGTCGCGCATTTCCACTATGTGATGTCACTCGGTGCTGTCTTTGCGCTATTTGCAGGGATCTACTACTGGATCGGCAAGATGTCGGGTCGGCAGTATCCGGAATGGGCTGGAAAGCTGCATTTCTGGACGATGTTCATCGGTGCCAACCTGACCTTTTTCCCGCAGCACTTCTTGGGCCGTCAGGGCATGCCGCGCCGCTATATCGACTACCCGGAAGCCTATGCTCTGTGGAACTATGTGAGCTCCATTGGCGCTTTCATCAGCTTCGCTTCGTTCCTCTTCTTCATCGGTGTGATGTATTACACGCTGACGCGCGGTGCACGGATCACCGAGAAGAACTACTGGAACGAGCACGCGGATACACTTGAGTGGACCCTGCCCTCGCCTCCGCCCGAACACACATTCGAGCAGTTGCCCAAGCGTGAGGACTGGGACAAGCAGCCCGCGCATTAAGCGAGCCAGCCGGGCAAGGCGCGTGCCTGTCTACTGGACCATATCTCCAAAGGCCCCGGGAGTGCCTCCCGGGGCCTTTGCTGTCTCGAAAAACGAAGGGGCAGAGTATCGGCTCAGCCTTTCGCCGAATATCTCGATGGGACCACGCGGCTTTGCCCGGATGATTGCGCTCAGTGCAGGATTTCTCGCGCTCCCCCTACTCGCCGTTTTGGGAACTCCCGTGCTCTGGGGGCTTTTACCTTTCGCCGGCCTTGCGCTCTGGGGGCTTTGGTACGCACTCTCACGAAATGCCGCAGAGCGTGAACGCCTGCATGAAGAATTGCGCTTGACCCACAACGAGATCAAGATTACCCGCAACAACCCACGAACACCCACGCAGCATTGGCATGCCAATCCATATTGGGTGCGGCTTAACCTGCAAGAGAAGGGCGGCAAGGTTGAAAATTACCTGACGCTAGAGGGCGGCGGGCGTGTGGTCGAGCTAGGGGCTTTTCTCAGCCCTGAAGAGCGCGCAAAGCTGCATGACGATCTCTCGCTCGCACTGCGACATCTGCGGTAGTGCCACACGGCCCCGGACGGCCCTCGCGTTACTTCGTCTCAAGGATCCTGGACAATGCGGCCGCCACAGCGTCGGCACGACGTCTATCTGTTGCCGTCTCCGGGCCTGTGACCCAAGGCAAGAACCGAAACCTGAACGCCTGCAGGCGTTTTCCCGGCGTTGCCTTCGGATACCCAATACTGTCGAGACTTGTTTCCAGCGCCTTGTCTTCGCCATATCCCTCTGGCCAGACCGCAAGACGTTGCAAGGCAAGTCTGCGCCAGTCGAAATGCGGCCCCGGATCTTCCTTGCGCTCAGGAGCCATATCGGAATGCCCGATGACATTCTCGGGCGGAATCCGCCAATGCTCCATGATCGCCGTCATCAGAATCTCAAGCTCGCGCATCTGCGGTTCTGGAAAGGGATGGGCGCCGGAATTGACCAACTCGATCCCGATTGAGCGCGAGTTGATATCCGTCAGGCCCTGCCATGCACCTGCTCCGGCATGCCATGCGCGATCCTCTTGCTTGACCAGATGCCAAAGGGTTCCGCACGTTCCTATTACATAATGGGCAGAGACCTCAGCCTCGCGTGCACATAGGCGCTCAAGCGCCTCTGTGGCATCTCGCATTCCAGTGTAATGGAGCACAATATGTGTTGGCTTCAAACCGTTGCGACGCGTTCCGAAATTTGGGGACGGATACCAGATGGATTGCAACGCAGGCCTTTACTCGCGGGCGCGCACTGTTCGTGCGGCCTGACGGAACGGCGCGGGATCCCACCAGCAGGCAAACCCATCGCCATCCGGGTCCAAATGGTTAGGATCACGCTCCGGGCCACCGGCAGCAAGGAATGCTTCCTGCGCGAGGTCTTGTGTCGGAAACTGCGCACAGGCAGCTTCCCAGCGTCGCCAGCGTAACGGATGGCTACGGTTATAGCGCACCTGCCCGACATTATGCTGGGTTGAGAGCGCGTAAACAAACAGATTGGGCCCGCCGGAACCCTGCCCAAGCTCGGTCTGGCTGACACGCACCTGCGGCACGAAATCACGCTCGATCAACTGATCAGGCTGCGCGGTGCCAAATGGTTGCGGCGTGAATTGCTGCTCGCTGACACCCGCTTCGGCACGCGGCGATGTTCCGGCCAGCTGATCAGGCTGGGAGCCGGAAATTGGCGCAATTGCAGAGAGCGGTGCGCCAGCTTGCTGTTGTGCGGGTTGAGCCGGCTGAGACTGCGCGACTGGGAATTGTGGCACAGGTGCTTGGGCAGTCTGGGTCTGCTGTTGCGCCGCACCACCACGCACTGCCGCTACCGCCTCCTGCGCGATATTCCCGGGCTCCGCAGATTGGCCGCGCTGTTGTTGCGCAAATTGCGGCGCGTTGGCAGGAGCCCGAATACCTCGTGCCTGTTCAGCCTCTGCTCTGCGAATGCGTGACAACTCCTCCTGCGCGCGCATGTATTGCGCATAATCGCTAAAGCCGACACCACGTCCCGTTGTGTCGATAATGTTGGAATAAGGTGCAGAACCATCGCAGGCCGCAAGAGCAGCCATCGCTGCTCCCATTATTAGCAGGGATATCCGGTTTCGCATAACCACTCTCGGCCTCTGGATTTTCGTCAAGACTACCACCATTTTTCAGGCTTGAAAACAAACCCTGTCGCAGCCTCGAGAACATGCGCGGTTTTCAGCAAGGCCCCCTCCTCCCATGGCCGCCCGATTAGCTGCAACCCTAGCGGCAGACCTTGGGCATCCAGCCCCGCAGGCACAGCGATCCCCGGCAGCCCCGCAAGATTCACCGTAACTGTGAAAACGTCGTTGAGATACATCTCCACCGGATCAGCCCCTGCCATCTCGCCCAGCCCGAAAGCGGCCGAGGGCGTGGCTGGAGTCAGGATCGCATCAATCCCGGATGCGAAGGCCTCCTCGAAATCGCGCTTGATAAGCGTGCGCACTTTGCGGGCGCGGTTATAATAAGCGTCATAGAAGCCCGCCGAGAGCACATAAGTCCCGATCATCACGCGGCGCTGGACTTCATGACCAAAGCCTTCGGCGCGGGTCTTCTCATACATTTGCGAGATACCATCGCCTTGCGCGAGTTTCGCACGATGGCCGTAGCGCACCCCGTCATAGCGCGCGAGATTCGAGGACGCTTCTGCGGGCGCGATGACATAATAAGCTGGCAGCGCGTATTTCGTATGTGGCAGCGAGATATCAATGATCTCGGCACCCGCATCGCGCAGCATCTCGGCTCCTTGCGCCCAAAGCTTTTCGATCTCGGCAGACATGCCCTCCATGCGATATTCTCGCGGGATGCCGATTTTTTGACCGCGTATATCGCCCGTGAGCATCGACTCAAAGTCCGGCACGGGCAGATCGGCAGAGGTCGAATCCTTGGGGTCGTGCCCACACATGGCCTCCAGCATGATCGCCGCGTCGCGCACAGTCTTGGTCATCGGCCCGGCCTGATCGAGCGAAGAGGCAAACGCGACGATCCCCCAACGCGAGCAGCGCCCATAGGTGGGCTTAATCCCGACAGTGCCTGTGAAGGCGGCAGGTTGGCGAATCGAGCCGCCAGTATCAGTGCCTGTGGCCGCAAGGCAAAGATCTGCTGCCACAGCCGCCGCCGAGCCGCCAGACGAGCCGCCCGGTGTCAGATCGCGACCGTCCACCTTCCACGGATTAACCACATTACCATAAACCGAAGTCTCATTGCTCGATCCCATGGCAAATTCATCCATGTTCAGCTTACCGAGCATGACTGCTCCCGCATCGCGCAATTGCGCACTGACAGTAGATTCGTATTCCGGCCGAAAGCCCTCAAGGATGCGCGAAGCCGCTTGGCTTGCCACACCTTGGGTACAGAACAAATCCTTGATGCCAACGGGAATGCCGCACATCGCAGGGGCATCGCCTGCCTTAAGCCTTGCGTCCGCCGCCTGTGCACGCTCCAGCGCGAGATCAGCTGTGGGATGCACAAATGCATTGAGTTGGCCCGCGCCATCCATAGCCGAAAGGCAGGCTTCAGTCAGAGCAACAGAAGTCACCTCGCCCTTGCGCAGTAGATCACGCGCCTCTGCGATGGTCAGTTTGTTCAGTTCACTCATTCCACCACCTTTGGCACTGCAAAGAAGCCTTCGCGCGCATCTGGCGCATTGGAGAGGATCTTTGCCTGAATATCGCCATCTGTGACCCCGTCCTTGCGGCGTTTCAGGCGCATCGGCGTCACCGAGGTCATCGGCTCCACACCGTCCACATCAACCTCGTTCAGCTCTTCCATGAAGGTGAGAATGCGGCTGAGCTCCTGTGCCAGTGCAGGCAGGTTGTCTTCCGGCACCGCGATACGGGCCAGATGGGCCACCTTGCGCGCGGTCTCAATGTCAATCTCGGACATGCGGACTCCGGTCTTTCGGGGTTTGACTCTGGGCTTTAGCGGCATGACGCGCAAGGTGCAAGCATGCGCAGAAATCCGCGCGCGCGGCGCTGTTCACACGCCTGTCATATCGGTCTTTGAGCCGAACCTGTAATGCTGGGTCGTTGCTGGTAAATCGAGATTATTCAGATGTTGCGGCTTGCTGCCTTGCTCACCCTCACCTTAAGCGCCGGATCCGCGCTGGCTTGCCCTGTACCGCCGATACCGGAACAGGAAATCCACCTCGCAGCCGTGAATGCCGAACGCGCACGGGCGGGCCACCCTGCCCTGCGCCTCTCACCAGACCTCAGCGCAGTGGCGCAGGCCCATGCCTGCGACATGACGCAGCAAGGCTATTTCAGCCATACCAGCCCCGACGGACGCGGCTTGATGGAGCGCGCACGGCGTGCCGGGATCAGCGGGCTATGCACGATGGGCGAAAATATCGGACGCGGTCAGCGCGATGTGCCAGACGTTGTTGCTGGCTGGATGCGCTCGCCCGGTCATCGGCGTAACATTCTGGATCGCGACTATGTTTTGGTCGGCTTCGGACGCGCACCGGGGCCTATATGGGTTCAGGTCTTCGCCGGGTCTTGCTGATTGTCGCTTCCCGCACTCTGGACTACATCTGGGCGAGACAAGGTTCAGCAGGAGTAAGACATGCGCGATACTGCCCCGCAGCCTATCTATCTGGCCGATTACCAACCCCCGCCATTTCTCGTCGATGACGTGCAACTGACCTTCTGTCTCGCCTCAACGGCGACAAGAGTGCGTGCACAAATTCGCTTCCGTCCCAATCCCGATGTGCATTCGGGCCATGATCTGCGTCTGGATGGCGAAGGGCTGAAACTGATCTCGGCACATCTGAATGGCCAAACCTATGCTGCACAGCCCGATGCAACAGGTCTCACAATCCCGTCGCAGGACTTACCCGAAGGTGTGTTCGACTGGCAGGCCGAAGTCGAGATTGCGCCCGAGGGCAACATGGCTCTGGAAGGGCTTTACATGTCAAAGGGCATGTATTGCACGCAATGCGAGGCCGAAGGATTTCGCAAGATCACTTACTATCTCGACCGTCCTGATGTGATGGCCCCTTTTCGTGTGCGCATCGAAGCAGATCTGCCGGTGCTTCTGTCGAATGGCAATCTGGTCGCCAAAGGTGATGGCTGGGCAGAATGGCACGACCCCCATCCCAAACCGAGTTATCTCTTCGCGCTCGTCGCAGGAGATCTCCACGCGACCTCCGACTGTTTTCGCACAATGGACGGGCGCGATGTGACGCTCAATATCTGGGTGCGCAGGGGCGACGAAGGCAAGACAGCGTACGCAATGGAGGCGCTCAAACGCTCTATGATCTGGGATGAACAGGTCTATGGGCGCGCGTATGACTTAGACATTTTCAACATCGTCGCTGTCGATGACTTCAATATGGGCGCGATGGAGAACAAAGGCTTGAACATTTTCAACTCTCGCTATGTTCTTGCGTCGCCCGAGACAGCAACCGACAGCGATTATGCCGCGATCGAGCGGATCATCGCGCATGAGTATTTCCACAATTGGACAGGCAACCGTATCACCTGCCGCGACTGGTTTCAGCTTTCGCTGAAAGAAGGACTGACTGTTTTCCGCGACCAGCAATTCATGGGCGACATGCGCAGCCATGCGGTAAAGCGGATCGAGGATGTACTGACACTGCGCGCGCGGCAGTTTCGTGAGGATGCCGGGCCTTTGGCGCATCCGGTACGGCCTGAAAGCTATGTCGAGATTAACAATTTCTACACAGCAACAGTGTATGAAAAAGGTGCAGAACTGATCCGCATGTTGCAACTTCTGGTCGGGGAGGACCGCTATCGAACAGCATTGGAGCTGTATTTCAACCGTCATGACGGGCAAGCCTGCACCATCGAAGACTGGATTGCTGTTTTCGAGGAAGCGGCAGGGCGGGACTTGTCGCAATTCAAGCGCTGGTATGAACAGGCCGGCACCCCGCGGGTGGATGTATCGGAAACATGGCAAGATGGATGCTATAGTCTGAACTTGCGCCAGCATACGCCAGCCACACCGGGCCAGCCACTGAAGGAGCCGCTCGTCATCCCCGTCGCAATGGGTCTGCTTGGTCGCAACGGGCAGGAAGTCTTGCCTACGCGCGTGCTTGAGCTTGACAGTCCCCAACAGAGCTTCATTTTCGAGGGGTTGGCCGAGAAGCCTGTCCCCTCACTTTTACGCGGCGTCTCGGCACCGGTAATTCTGAACCATGCGCTCAGTCGCGAGGATCGCGCCCTCCTGCTGGCATATGATACCGACCCGGTAAACCGCTTCGAAGCCGGACGCGCCCTAGCGCGTGAGATCTTGCTGGCGATGATCCGCGACAACGCAAAGCCGGGGCCGGATTATCTAGAGGCGCTGCGCCTGATGCTGCGCGATGAAACGCTTGATCCGGCTTTCCGCGCGTTGGCGCTCGGGTTGCCCTCGCAAGACAATCTGGCGTCGGCTTTACATGAGGCGGGCGAAACCCCAGACCCGGACGCCATCTACTCTGCAAGACGACAGGCGCTGCGAATGATTTCTGAGGCACTCGCGGCAGACCTGAACACTGTCATTGCGTCAATGCAAACTCCCGGTCCCTACAGCGCTGATGCGCGGGACGCGGGCCGCCGCGCCTTGAGGGTGCAAGCGGTCGCGCTTTTGGCGCAAGTTGATGGGGGTGCCAAAGCGCGCGAGATGTTCGCCAGTGCTGATAACATGACTGAGCAGCTGGGCGCCTGGATCGCGCTGCTTGGCATCGGGGCAGGGCATGACGAAACGGCGCAATTCTACCGCCAATGGGCGCAGGACCGCCTTGTCCTGGATAAATGGTTCGCAGCGCAGATTACGCATTCAGCGCCAGAGCGGGTGGCTGACTTGGCGAGAAACCTGACTGAGCACCCAGACTTCGATTGGAAAAACCCCAATCGCTTCCGTTCAGTCATCGGCGCGCTAGGATTGAATCCTGCCGGTTTCCACACTCGTGACGGGTCGGGTTATCGCCTCGTCAGCGATTGGCTAATTCGGCTCGACCCAGTGAACCCGCAAACTGCGGCACGAATGTCCACTTTGTTCGAGACTTGGCGGCGTTATGACAAAGCGCGTCAGGAACTTATCCGGGCAGAACTTGAAAGGATCATGGCTCAGGAGTCTCTGAGCCGAGACATGAGCGAGATGATCGCGCGGGTCTTGGAATAGAACCGCAATCTGTCAGAGACCGTAACACAGCCGGAGCGATGACAGTCAGAACAACCCAGACAGCAAGGCGGGCGCAGATAATTCTGCTGCGCCCGCCATCATTATTGCCGCTCTTATCAGGGCTGGTCTTTGTTGCGTCAGTTGAAGGCTGCGTCGGTCACAACGCTTGTCCAGGCACCCTCAGGCGCAGCGGTGATCACCGGGTCGGAACCGCCGCCCAGCAAGGTAGCAACCGTACGCTCGGCATCCTCGATTGCCAGCGTCCCGTCAGAGCCCTCGATCAACAGCGCGACCTCGCCCATCATGCGGATCTGGTGCTCTTCGGTCTGTGCGCCCGTATCGTCATACTCGAGCACGATCATAGCCGCTTCCTCGACATTCTCTGCTGCCCATTCCCAACCACGCATCGCGGCGCGGACAAAGCGTGCCATCTTATCGACGAAATCCGGGTCTTCCAGCCGGTCCTCGAGCACCCAGAGCCCATCTTCCAGCGTCGCCACGCCCTGGTCCTCGTATTTGAAAGTTACAAGCTCATCTTCGGAAATACCGGCATCGATCACCTGCCAGTATTCATTATATGTCATGGTCGAAATGCAATCAGCCTGACGCTGCAGGAGCGGATCGACATTGAAACCCTGACGAAGAACTTCCACACCATCCGAGCCGCCCTCGGTCGGTATACCGAGCGTGCTCATCCATGACAGGAATGGGTATTCATTGCCGAAGAACCAGACCCCAAGAGTACGGCCAGGGAAATCCTCTGGGCCAGTTACGCCGGATTCCGCAAGGCAGGTCAGCATCATGCCGGAGCGTTTGAAGGGTTGCGCGATATTGACCAGCGACAGACCACTCTCACGAGCGGCGAGTGCTGCAGGCATCCACTCCACGATCACATCAGCGCCCCCGCCTGCAATCACCTGCGGCGGCGCGATATCCGGGCCACCCGGGCGGATGGTCACATTCAGCCCTTCTTCCTCGAAAAATCCATTCTCGAGTGCGACATAGTAGCCAGCAAATTGTGCCTGTGTAACCCATTTGAGTTGCAGCGTGACATCATCCAGCGCCCATGCTGCCGGTGCGAACCCAAGCCCCAGCACCGCAACCGATCCCAGTACTGTTTTCTTCATTTTCACCTCCATGTTGTCTGACCCGTTACGGGCTCAGAAGTTAGCGCCCGCGTTGCGAGGGGTGCCAGAATGTCACCCACCGCTCGGCAAGCGCGATAAGGCCGTAGAACAGCGACCCCGCAAGGGCTGCTACGGCAATTTCTGCCCAGACCATATCCAACTGCAAGCGCCCGACTTCGGTAGAAATACGAAAGCCCATGCCGCGTGTAGGTGAGCCGAAGAATTCAGCAACGATTGCCCCGATCAACGCCAGAGTCGATGAAATTTTGAGCCCGTTGAATATAAAGGGCATCGCTGCCGGCAAGCGCAGCTTGAAAAGCGCCTGTGCCCAACTTGCATTATATGTGCGCATCAGGTCGCGTTGCATCGCCTCTGTCGCGGCGAGCCCCTGTACGGTATTTACCAGCATCGGAAAGAATACCATCGCCACAACGACCGCTGCCTTGGACGGCCAGTCGAAGCCGAACCACATCACCATGATCGGCGCTGTACCGATGATGGGCAAGGCTGCAAGAAAATTGCCCACGGGTAACAATCCGCGGCGCAAGAAATCGCTGCGATCAACCAGCAAAGCAAAAACAAGCGCCGCCCCAACCCCAATGGCAAAGCCTGAGAGCGCCCCCTTGACGAAGGTCTGCACGAAATCGATCCAGAGCACATCGGTTGAGCGGATGATTCGCGCCCAGATCGCACTTGGCGCAGGCAGGATCACACGCGGCACTTCGAGGGCGCGCACGATCACTTCCCACAACCAGAGCAAAGTTGCCCCGAAAGTGACCGGCGCCAGGAGTGCCTGCATGTTACCGACGGCTCCGTTGCGCCGCGGCAGTTCCGCGAAGCGTGCCACCAACATCCACGCCCCGAGCCAGACAGCGATGACAGTAGCCCAGTAACCTGGGTGTCTTGTCGCGCCATCGGCCAACAGATAGGCCGCGATTGCAAGAACCAGAGCAACCGCGCAAAGCGACACGGCGTACATGCCCCTGCGGAACTGCCACAAGAGACCCGAAGCAATTGCGACGCCGCCCAGGCTCGCAAGCACCGGAAAACCCGGTTGCCCCTGAGCACTGGCTCCACCGAAAACGGCAGCCACCAGCAGGGCCAAAATCATACCGGTCCATTGCACTCCGCCGCTGGCGCGCAGAAATGTCATGTCGCCATCCCCATCCGCCTGAGCGTGACCCGCTGGATCAGCCCGATCAGAGCGACCATGCTCGCAGCGAGGATCGCTGCGGCGAAAAGCGCGGACCATATCTGCACTGTCTGGCCGTAATAACTGCCCGAGAGCAGGCGCGCACCCAGCCCAGCGACCGCCCCGGTGGGCAGTTCGGCTACGATCGCGCCTACCAGCGCTGCGGCAATCGCAACCTTGAGCGATGCGAAGAGATAAGGCATTGCCGAGGGCCAGCGCAGTTTTGCAAAAACCTGCCTACCACTCGCGCTATAGGTCTTCATCAGATCCAGCTGCATCTGGTCGGGCGCACGCAAACCTTTCACCATGCCGACCACAACCGGGAAGAAGCTGAGATAAGTTGAGATAATGGCCTTCGGCACCAGCCCGGTAATGCCCACGGCGTTCAACACCACGATAATCATGGGCGCGATGGCTAGGATGGGAATGGTCTGGCTGGCTATCGCCCAGGGCATGACCGAGGCATCCATGGCACGGTTATGAACGATCCCCACGGCCAGAGCGATGCCCAGGCCCGAGCCGATGGCAAAGCCCAGAAGCGTCGCTGAAAGCGTAACCCATCCGTGATAGATCAACGAGCGGTTGGAGAGCGTTCCTGTATTCATGAAACCACGCCGCCCGGTCATTTCCTCAACCACAGTCGAGTTCCAGAGTTCCTGCGCCACCTGATGCGGGGCAGGCAAGCGCGGGCGTTGCTGGTTCATCGTATCTGTGACCAGTGCGGCAAAGCTCAGCTCCTGCCCCGCGCGCCGTGCCTGATCCTGGGCCCATTGCGCATTCATCGGCACGACTGCCGCATACCACAACGCAAGAAGCGCTGCGACGACACTGAGCACCGGCAGAAGGTTACGCATATGCCAGCGCCGGGGGCTTCGCCCCCGGACCCCCGGGATATTTGGACAAGAATGAATGAGGCTCAGTCATCTAGATGCCCTGCCCTGAGCCCTTCACGCACGCGATGGGCGATCTCGATGAATTCGGGACTGTCGCGGATATCGAGCGGGCGGGCCCGCGGCAGGGGGCTGTCTATGATATCGGTGATGCGTCCCGGACGCGGCGACATGACCACGATCTTTGTCGAGAGATAGACCGCCTCGGGGATTGAGTGGGTGACAAAACCGATGGTCTTTTCCGTGCGCGCCCAAAGTTCGAGCAGTTGCTCGTTGAGCCTGTCGCGCACGATCTCGTCGAGTGCGCCAAAAGGTTCATCCATCAGCAAAATATCTGCATCGAAGGCAAGCGCGCGGGCGATCGAGGCGCGCTGCTGCATGCCCCCGGAAAGCTGCCAGGGAAACTTGCGTTCAAAGCCTGAGAGCTCCACCAGTTCTAGCACTTTTTCAACACGGGCATCCTGTTCTGCCTTGGAATATCCCATGATCTCGAGCGGAAGCTTCACGTTTCCTGCAATCGTGCGCCATGGGTACAGCCCGGCGGCCTGAAACACATAGCCATATGCACGCGCGCGGCGCGCAGCCTCTGGTGACATGCCATTAACGCTGATCGTACCGGATGTCGGGTGTTCGAGATCGGCGATCACGCGCAGGAACGTAGTCTTGCCACAGCCGGAGGGGCCGATAAAGCTCACAAATTCGCCCCGACCAATATCAAGCGTTACGTCCTTGAGTGCGTGCACAGGCCCGTCATTGGTCTGGAAGGTAAGGTTGAGGCCCTTTGCAGATATGACGGGCGCGGATGCCGTATCGCGCATCAGACCCCCGTAGCCGGAATACCACTGCGTTGCACGGGGCGCGGTGCAGTGAGGTCTTTCCAAGTCGAGAGTGCCTGATTGACCGGGCCGTTGGGGCAGCGCTCAATGAACTGGCCATGCCCTTCCTGACCATCGAAGTCACCGTCTTTCACCATGACCCGCCCACGCGAGAGCACATAGCGTGGCAGGCCGGTAACTTCATGACCCTCAAACACATTGTAATCGATGGCCGATTGCTGGCTACTTGCTGTGATGGTTTTGGATTTCGCCGGATCCCAGACCACAAGGTCAGCATCCGCTCCTACGGCCACTGCTCCCTTGCGCGGGTACATGCCGAAAATCTTGGCCACATTGGTCGAGGTCACGGCAACAAATTCATTCATCGTGATTCGACCAGTGCGCACACCCTGCGTCCAGAGCATCGGCATGCGATCCTCCAGCCCGCCTGTGCCATTCGGGATCTTGGAAAAATCGCCTACACCAAAGCGTTTCTGCTCAGTTGTGAAGGCGCAATGATCCGTTGCCACAACCGAGAGAGAGCCCGATGCAAGGCCAGCCCAAAGGCTGTCCTGATGCGATTTATTTCGAAACGGGGGCGACATGACCCGGCGGGCAGCATGATCCCAGTCCGGATGAAAGTATTCTGACTCATCAAGTGTCAGGTGCTGAATGAGCGGCTCGCCCCAGACGCGCTTGCCTTGCGCCTTGGCGCGACGGATCGCTTCATGGGCTTCCTCGCAAGAGGTATGGACGACGTAGAGCGGCACCCCGGCCATATCAGCGATCATGATGGCACGATTGGTCGCCTCACCTTCGACCTGAGAAGGCCGGGAATAGGCATGCGCTTCGGGGCCGGTATTGCCCTCGGCCAGAAGTTTTGCGGAAAGTTCGGCAACCACATCACCGTTTTCGGCATGCACCATCGCAATCGCGCCCAGTTCGCGCAAGCGCTGGAAGCTGGCGAAGAGCTCGTCATCATTCACCATCAGCGCGCCCTTATAGGCGAGGAAATGCTTGAAGCTGGTGATGCCGCGCTTGACGACCTCTGGCATCTCGTTGAAGACCTGCTCGCTCCACCATGTGACCGCCATATGATAGGAATAGTCACAATGGGCGCGGCCAGATTTGTTGTCCCACATCTTGAGCGCGTCATGCAGGCCCTGACCGGGAGAGGGCAGTGCGAAATCGATTACCATCGTCGTGCCACCCGAGAGCGCTGCGCGCGTGCCGGATTCGAAATCATCGCTGGAATAGGTGCCCATGAAGGGCATTTCCAGATGGGTGTGCGGGTCGATCCCGCCGGGCATGACATAGCAGCCGGTCGCGTCAAGCGTGGTATCGCCCGAGAGGTTCGGCCCGATCTCGGTGATCCGGCCGCCCTCAACGCGGATATCGGCCTTGTAGGTCAGGTCATGGGTGACGATGGTGCCGTTCTTGATGACGGTTGTCATTTCGTTTCTCCCTCTTCGTCCTTGTATCGTGCCAGGGGCAATCTGATAACTTCTGGTCGAATTCAGCCGACCACCTCTGCCGTCTCCAGCACGGCGTGCAAGAGCACATTCGTCCCAGCTTCAGCCCATGCGGGTGAGATTTCCTCAGCTTCATTATGGCTCAACCCATCGACACAAGGGCAGAAGATCATCGCTGTCGGATAGATCCGGTTGATCCAACAAGCATCATGACCCGCGCCCGAGACGATATCCATATGGCTATAGCCCAGCCTGTCGGCTGCGTCGCGGATGCGGCCCAGCAGGGTTTCGTCAAAGGCAGGCGGATCGAACTGGCCGCTGCTGCGAGCGGTGAATTTCACGCCGATATCGGCGCATATACCCGGCGCGCGGGCCAGCAATTCAGCCTCCATTGCCTGTAGCACATCAAGTTTGTGGCTACGAAAGTCTATCGTGAAAACAACCTTTTCCGGAATGATGTTGCGGCTGTTGGGATAAACGTCGATATGGCCGATCGCGCCTACCGCATCGGGCTGATGCTTCATCGCGATCTCATGCACCAGTTCGGTCACGCGCGCCAGCCCCCGGCCGGCATTACGGCGCATATACATCGGCGTCGAGCCGGTGTGCTGGCCCTTCCCGCTCACGGTGCATTCGATCCAGCGCAACCCCTGACCATGGGTAACGACGCCGATATCCTGGCCCTCGGCCTCGAGGATCGGGCCCTGTTCGATATGCAACTCGAAAAACGCATGCATCTTGCGCTTGCCCACGGGTTCATCACCCTTCCAGCCAATGCGCTTAAGCTCATCGCCGAAGCGTTTGCCCTGCGCATCGACCCGCGCATAGGCCCAGTCGCGCTCATGCACACCCGCGAACACACCCGAGGCCAGCATCGCGGGCGCAAAGCGTGTGCCCTCTTCATTGGTCCAGTTGGTTACAACGATGGATCGCCGCGTCTTGACGCCAAGATCGCGGATCGAGCGGATGACTTCCAGCCCGGCGAGAACCCCCAGAACCCCGTCATATTTGCCGCCTGTCGGTTGTGTGTCCAGATGGCTCCCCACATAGACCGGCAACGCTTCGGGATCGGTGCCTTCAAAGCGGGCGAACATAGTGCCCATCTCATCCACCGCCACTGTCGCGCCTGCCTCTTCGCACCAGCGCTTGAACAGGTGGCGCCCCTCGCCATCCTCATCGGTCAGGGTCTGGCGATTATTGCCTCCGGCAACGCCAGGACCGATTTGCGCCATCTCCATGAGGCTGTCCCAAAGCCGCTCGCCATTCACCTTGAGGTTCGCACCAAGTGCAGACATCTGTAACTCCCTGTCATGACGGCATGCGCTGCCGTTCTTTTATGTTCATACAAGGCAATATGCACGAGAGCTTTCGCACCCTGCTGCGCTCTGCTTGCACTCGATCCGCCTGAACGCTATCAATTTTGACCATCCAGTCAAGAAGCTTGTCCCAAGATGAACGTACCCCGATCCTCGACCGCCCGGAATTCCAGCAGCGCGCGGCCAGTCACTCGCTCGCGCATCCAGAAGCGCAATCGCCAGATCATTCTGGAGGCAGCCCTTGAAGTGTTTTCCACGCATGGTTTTCGCGGCGCCACCCTCGACCAGCTCGCAACCGAAGCCGGACTGTCTAAGCCGAATCTTCTTTACTATTTCGATGGCAAAGAAGACATCCACCGCGAATTGCTGACGCAGCTTCTCGATACATGGCTGGCGCCACTGCGTCTGATCAATCCCCAAGGCGATCCGCGCACGGAAATCATGGAGTATATGCGCCGCAAGCTTGAGATGTCGCGCGACTTTCCGCGCGAGAGCAGACTTTTCGCCAATGAGATCCTGCAGGGCGCTCCCCGAATCGAGGGCTTTATCCGCGATGATTTGCGCCTTCTGGTGGACCAGACCGCGATTACCCTGCGCGGCTGGGTCGATCAAGGCCGCATCGCGCCGGTCGATCCGTATCACCTGATCTTCTCTATCTGGGCGCTCACGCAGCATTATGCGGATTTTGCCGCCCAGATTGCGCTGATACGCGGTGCGGGGCATGAGCCCCACGAAGGAGCCGAGGCGTTTCTCGAGCATCTCTATTCCCGCCTTCTCGCTCCCTAATCACTCCGCAGCCTTCGCCATCGGATTGTTTGGATGCGTCGTCCAGTTGGCGTAATCGCCGACAACTTCACCGGTGCGCGGGTCAGTCGCCCCCTTCGGCAAGGTCTCCATCGTGATGCAGTCCTGCACAGGGCAAACATTCACGCAGAGATTGCAGGCCACGCACTCCGCGTCAATCACCTCGAAGACCCGATCGGATGACATGGAAATCGCCTGATGGGAGGTGTCCTCGCAGGCGGCAAAGCAACGCCCGCACTGTATGCAGAGATCCTGATCGATCCGCGCCTTGGTAACATGATTGAGGTTGAGATACTGCCAATCGGTCACATTCGGCACGGCACGGCCAACAACATCATCAACCGAGGTAAAGCCCTTCTGATCCATGTAGAGCGAAAGACCCGCAGTCAGCTCCTTGATGATCCCAAAGCCATAGGTCATGGCAGCAGTGCAGACCTGAACTGTGCCCGCACCAAGGCTCAAGAATTCCGCTGCGTCGCGCCATGTTGTTACACCACCGATGCCGGAGATTGGCAGGCCCGCAGTTTCAGGACTGCGCGCGATCTCTGCCACCATGTTCAGCGCAATCGGTTTCACGGCGGGCCCGCAATAACCGCCATGCGCGCCTTTACCATCGATCATCGGCTCGGGGCTGAAGGTGTCGAGATTGACCGATGTGATCGAATTGATCGTGTTGATCAGGCTGACCGCATCCGCGCCGCCGCGTTTCGCAGCCTCGGCCGGTTTGCGAATGTCAGTGATATTCGGCGTCAGCTTCACGATGCAGGGCATGCGCGAGTGCTGTTTTACCCAGCGCGTCACCATCTCGATATACTCCGGCACCTGCCCCACGGCAGAACCCATGCCACGCTCGGACATGCCATGCGGGCAGCCGAAGTTGAGCTCAACCCCATCGGCTTCGGTCTCTTCCACACGCGCAAGGATCGCTTTCCAGCTTTCCTCATCGCAAGGCACCATGAGCGAGACCACCATTGCCCGGTCAGGCCAGTCGCGCTTGACCTGCTTGATCTCGCGCAGGTTGACCTCCAGCGGGCGGTCGGTGATCAGTTCGATATTGTTCAGCCCCAGAAGTCGGCGATCCGCGCCCCAGATTGCCCCGTAACGCGGGCCGTTGACATTGACCACCGGCGGGCCTTCGGCGCCGAGCGTCTTCCAGACAACACCGCCCCAGCCCGCCTTGAAAGCGCGCACGACGTTGTATTCCTTGTCGGTCGGCGGCGCTGAGGCGAGCCAATATGGGTTGGGGGATTTTATGCCGATGAAATTCGTAGTCAGGTCTGCCATGATATATGTCTCCGTATGGCGGGCGATCAGCCACCAGTCCCAGTCAGATAGGCGTGGATGCTCATGGCCGCATCGCGGCCTTGCGCGACAGCAGTCACTGTCAGGTCTTCGCCGCCGCCCGTGCAATCGCCGCCGGCCCAGACGCCCTCAAGCGATGTACGCCCCTCGGAATCGACCGCAAGTTTGCGCCCGTCGAGCGCAAGCTCCTCGGGCGCGCCCTCCAGCATCTGCCCGATCGCCTTGAAAACCTGATCTGCCTTGAGCCGGAACGTCTCGCCGGTGGGCTCCAGCCCCGTCTCTCCTGCATGTGTATAGGCGAATTCGATCTCGCGCAGCGCACCATTTGCATGAATCGCCACAGGCATCGCATTTGTAATGATCTTCACACCTTCATTAGCGGCATGGCTCAACTCGTAATCGGAGGCGCTCATATCCTCGCGCCCGCGACGATAGACCATGGTCACATGCTCCGCCCCTAAAAGCCGCGACTGCACAGCAGCGTCAACAGCAGTCATGCCGCCCCCGATCACAACGACATGCCGCCCGATAGGCACAGTCGAGACATCGGGGGTCTGTCGCAATTCGGCGATGAAATCGACTGCGTCGCGCGCGCCCGGTGCATCTTCCTGCGCGATCCCGAGCGCATTGACCCCGGCAAGACCAATCCCAAGGAAGACCGCGTCGAACTCTGCCTTGAGATCGCCAAGTGTCCCATCGCTGCCAAGCCGCCAGCCTTGCCGCAGTTCAATCCCGCCGATCTGCATCAGCCAGTCGACTTCGGCCGCAGCAAATCCATGTGCAGTCTTGTAGGCCGCGATGCCGTATTCGTTCAGCCCGCCGGGTTTCTCGCGCGCATCAAACACAGTGACTTCATGGCCATGCATCGCGAGCCTGTGCGCACAAGCAAGCCCTGCAGGCCCTGCCCCTACCACGGCCACGCGCTTGCCGCTTGACGCTGCGCGTTGATAAGGATGCGCGCCCTTGGCGATAAGCGTCTCGGTTGCATAGCGTTGCAGACGGCCGATCTCGACAGGCTTGCCTTCAGCGGCCTCCCGCACACAAGCACCTTCGCAAAGGGTTTCTGTGGGGCACACCCGCGCGCACATACCGCCAAGAATGTTCTGATCAAAGATCGTCTTCGCTGCCGCCTCGGGTTGGCCGTTCTGGATCTGGCGAATGAAGAGAGGAATATCGATCTCTGTCGGACAGGCCGTGATGCAGGGAGCATCATGGCAGAAATAGCACCGATCCGCAGCGACCCTTGCCTCATGCGGATCAAAATCGGGATAAAGATCATCGAAATGGCGCGGGTAATCCTCGGGATGAAGGCGCGCAGGCACGATGCCGGGAGTGGTAGGACTGTTGGACATTTTGCTGGCCCTGTTCTGACTGGCTCTTATTTGTGCAGCAAACCACGGCTCCGTTTTTTTATCAATTAGTAAAATTTTTGTCCCTGCAAAAATTTTGCTCCTGCCGTTTTCCTGGGCACCAAGCTATTCGACAGCTTCTGTTTCCTTGCCAAGTGGTTTCTGCGAAGCCTCGCGCGGTGAAAGTTCCAGCGGGAAACTCACCCGGAAGCATGCCCCCCCCTGCCCCGGCACATAGGTTATGTCACCGCCCAGATTATGCATGATCTCACGGCAAATCGCGAGGCCGAGTCCTGCGCCGCCTGCCTGCATGGAATCTGTCAGGCGCGAGAATTTCTCGAAGATAAGCGCCTGCTTGTCACGCGGGATGCCCTCTCCGTTATCAGTGAAATCGACCTCGATCATACCATCGCGCCGTCGCACTGAAATCTTCATTTGGGGGTCATCCGAGATGCAGTATTTTCGCGCATTCGACAGAATATTGATGAAGACTTGCGTCAAGCGTCCCGCATCCGTCACGATCTCAATCGTCTCGGGGTCGCGGCTCCGCGTAAAGCGGAATTTGCGCTCCGCCTGCACCGAATTGGAGGCGGTGATCGATTTGTCGATCAGGTCGCGCAGCAATGCCGGACCGATATTGAGCTGAACCTGTCCATGTTCAAGAACACTCAGGTCAAGCAGATCATCCAGCAGCCGTGTCAAACGGATTGATTCATCATGAATGATTTGCGCAAAATGATGCTGCTCCTCGTCAGACATGCCCTCGCCATCCATAAGGATCTCGGAGAAAGCACGAATCGATGTCATCGGAGTACGCAACTCGTGGCTGATCTGACTGAGAAAGGCATCTTTCTGCACAGAGAGCTTCTGAAGCATTTCATTGGCGTCACGCAGCTTGCGCGCAGTGCGACTCAGTTCTTCTGATTTCGCCTCAAGCTGCGCAGAATACTCCATGATTTGCGCCGTCTCGGAGGCAACTGCCATCAGATCCTCGACCGAGACAACAGCTGTACCCACTGTCTGGGCAAGCATCGCATGGGCCGTTGCGGCACCGACCGAGCCCGAAAGCTTCAGTTCCAGCGCCTCCAGAAACTCTGGCGTAATATCAGGTAGATAGCCCTGTTTTCCTTGCAGCTCCGCCTGCACACGAAAGAAACTCTGGCCTTCGCTTTGCCCAAGGATTCGCTGCGCCATCGGAAGGAGGTCCTCAGCCTCGGCAGCGGGGTGGGTCCAGCTTCGCGCCGGGCCGGGCCGGTCAAAAATATCGACAAAGAGAGCGCCTTGCACACGCTCAATGGGGCTCGGGAAGCTAACGAATGAGCCTACGCAAAAGGCCAGCGCATTCAGCAGGAGCGACCAGAAGAGCGAATGCAGCAACGGATCAAGCGCAGTCAACCCGAATAGACTGTAGGGCCTGAGCCATGACAGCCCAAACAACCCCTGCTCCATCACCCGAGCTGAAAGGATGACATCTGGCCCAAAACTGGGGAGGAACAACGTATAGAACCACAGCAGCGAACCAATTGTAAGGCCAATGGCTGCACCGGTTCGGCTTGCACCCCGCCAGAACAGCGCGCCCAGAAGCGCAGGCATGATCTGCGCGACGCCGACAAAAGCAATGAGCCCTATAGCTGCCAAGGCAGCAGAGCCACCAGAAATGACATAGTAGATGTAGCCAAAGCACAGCACGAGCACGATCGATAGCCGACGGACGCTTAGCACCAGAACCCGCATGTCACCTGTATCGAGATTCTGCACCGCTCGCGCCTTCAGCCAAAGCGGCACGACGATGTGGTTCGACACCATCGTCGCAAGTGCCAGCGAGGCGACGATAACCATGGAGGTCGCCGCCGAGAATCCCCCAAGAAAAGACAAGAGTGCCAAGCCATCCTGCCCAAGATGCAGCGGCAGCGTGAGCACGAACATGTCGGGATTTGTCCCTGTGGGCATGACTTCTAGCCCCACAACGGCGATAGGCAAGACAAAGAGACTGATCAGAAAGAGATAGAGCGGAAACGCCCAGCTGGCTGTTGCCAGATGCTGGTCATCGGTATTCTCAACAACTGTGACCTGAAACATGCGTGGCAAGCAGATGATGGCAATGGCCGAAAGCAGGATCAACCCGGTCCAGCGCCCAGGTTGTATATGCCACTCTGGAAGGGCCTGCGCGTCGATACGGGCCAGAATATCGGCAGGCCCGGACGCAACAAACCACACGGCAAATACGCCAACTGCAATCAGCGCTAACAACTTCACCACTGCCTCGACAGCAATTGCTGTTACGACACCCGGATGCTGCTCGTTCACATCAAGATTGCGCGTGCCAAATGCGATCGTGAAGAGTGCAAGCCCCGCTGCGACCCAGAAGGCAATGAAATTACGGTCGGCGGCGAGGCCAGTCCCGACAGAATCCGTGGCAAAGACCGTGAATGATTGTGCAATGGATTGCAGTTGCAGCGCGATATAAGGAGTTCCTGCCGAAATGCATAACAGCGTGACGATAACGCCCAGCAGGTTCGACTTGCCATATCGCGCTGAAATCATGTCAGCTATGGAGGTCACGCGGTTCTCGCGCCCTATCCGCACCAGCTTGCGCAGAATCACCCACCAGCCGACAAAAACCAGCGTTGGCCCGAGGTAAATGGTCATGAACTCGAGCCCGGAACGCGCTGCATATCCAACGGCACCGTAGAAAGTCCACGCCGTGCAATAGACTGACAGCGATAGCGTGTATATCAGCGGCGAGCGGAGCCATTTTGCTCTTCCCTCGGCGGCACTGCGCTCGGCGGCAGAAGCAACGGCGAAAAGCAAGATCACATAGGCGATGCAGGTCAGGACAAGCAGGTTGAAAGACATCGACGCGCTAGTCCTCTGCTTCAGGAAGGGCTTCACGCTTTTGGGGCAGAGGCGGTTGTGCCGACTTCGGCGGATCAAGCGTCCTGCGCAATACAAGCGACATCAGAAAGGCGACGAGCACAAGACCTATCCAAACACTGAAGAGATAGACAGACTCGGCTGCCGTAGGAGGTGCCTCCGGGCCGGATGTGCCACGCATAAGCGGCAACAGCAAAAGCATCAGCCCGAAAACCGGCAAAAAGCGTGCAGCATCCATCAACCGCCGGATACGGTAACTTTCTCTGGCCACAAACTGAGAGCTGCGTGGTGGTTTCATGTTCCGGCCAAATCCTGAACGGCCGCGATCACCTCTGCATTGGCGAAAGGCTTCGTCATGAAGCGCGTCACCCCCAAGCGCTCCGCTTCGGCGCGATCGGCTCCCTGACCTTTGGCGGTCAGCATCAGTACCGGCAGGTCACGCGTGCATTCGACCTCGCGAACCGAGCGAAGCACATCAAAACCGCTCAGACCGGGGAGCATCACATCCAGAATTAACAGATCAGGGGGGTCTTTGCGCATGGTCTCGATAGCAGCATGACCATCCGCCGAAACATCCACCTGCCAGCCGTTTCGAGATAGGATGAAGCGCAATGCTTCTGAGATATTGGGCTCATCCTCAATGACCAGAATACGCTTCTCCATAGCGGTTCCCTCCCTCTCCCTCGCGGGGGACCGGGGCGCGCAGGCCAGCGAGCATGCGCGGCGGGGCGCTCCCCGGTCAGATTGCCCGACGGCCCTTTTCCTCCCGCCGTCCGGCAAATTCATTTATGCGGGTTAATCTCTTCGAGTCAAAGCGCCATTTCATACAGCCCCCATCAGTATCGAGGGCTCACGCCTGGCAGGGCAATCGAGCTGGGCACAAGTCCTGCAGCTCGCCCCCACCGAAAGCATTGGCTTATCGGTATGTTGAGTCGCGTCATCGGGGATGACAAGCATGGTGGCCTGAAGCAATCTTGGCGCATCAAAACTCATCTGACCCTGTCGTGCACAATAAGCAAAGGCTATGAACCGCCGCCCCAGCCGGCCAGCTGTTACCAGTGGCACGCGCAGCGGCATATCAGGGGTTTGAAGTGCCTGATACAATGGCCAGAGCGGGCAGCCGCCACCAAAGCGCGGAAAGGTGAAACCTTGCAGTGGTCGACGGAAGACAAGCGTCCCTGAACTGTCACATATGACCAGACCTGGAGCAGGCACTGAACGCTGCTCATATATCTCAGGCGGCAGAAATGCGAGGCGACGCAGGATCTGGTCAAATGGAACCTGGAACGTTTCGGCAAGAACATCCGGCGCCATCCCGTACATGTCAATGGCACTCACGAATGGCTCCAGCGGCAAGGCCGACACATCAGCCCCGAACCTTGCGACCCAGCGCCGCGCGAGTGTGCGCGAGGCTTCCGAGGAAAGCGCGATCTGATCGGTGACCCGAACCTCTGAAGGCGAACTCCCCGTTTCGAGTTCTTTCAGATGAAACCCCCGCTCTGCAAGCCATGATTCTACTTCTTCCTGCGGCGCAGCAAGGCCCATCTCATCGTCTTTGGCAGCATCGAGATAATTCACAAGTGCGACAGCCCCTTCCGCGAGGCGCGCACTATCCTGCAGGATATTTTGATGAAATCGCAGTTGCCAATCCGGTTCGATCTCTTGTGCGTCGTTGAGAATTGTCGCTGTGGATTGCACGGATGTCACTGCTGAGATGATCTCGTGCAATGCCTCGCCCAGATAAGGGTCATGCGTCATGCGGTCATTAAGCTGATCAACAACGCGCTCCAGCCTTTCAACGCGCCCCTGGGTCTGTGCGAGAACCTTGGCCCAGCCCGGAAACCGCCCGGTAAACTCCTCTATGCGCTCAAGATCGGCAAGGTCTGCGCCACTGCGCAACGCAGCAGCGCGCGCGCCTTCGACCAATCGCGCATCGCCATCCTCCGCAAGTGTATCAGGAGACACACCCAGCGCCTGCGCCAGAGCATCCAGAAGATCTGGTCCGACCTTGCGCCGGTTATGCTCAATAAGATTCAGATAAGATGGAGACACCCCAACGGTCCGCGCAAGCTCCGACTGTCGCAATCCACGCATGTTGCGTCGAGCGCGTATTCGCGTTCCGGTTAATGCGTTCCGAGCCATATGTGATCCTTCCCGATTCCATCTCTATCCAAATCCCGGTCACCGCAAAACGTTTTTCTGTTGCTCAAGCGCACGCCCGCAAGAGATGAAAACCCGGCTTCACAGCGCTGGATCACTCAAGTATAAGGCGCCCCAACAAGCGCAGGCTGCCCCGGTGGCCGTGTCATGTATAAAAACGAGGATCCCGATGACGCAGAGCCGCAATGATGCCGATGTTGCCTTTATCAAAGCCCTTGCGGAGCTTCTCGACGAGAACAACCTCTCCGAACTCAGCGTCAAACGGGAATATGGCGAAAATGACAGTCTGAACGTCAAGGTATCCAAGTTTTCAAGCGCCAGTGCTGTGCAGCAGATGGCACCGGCTCCCGCGCCTGTTGTATCCGCAACAGCGCCGGCGCAATCCGGCCCGGCGAAATCTGACTTGCCCGCAGATCCGGCGCAGCATCCCGGTGCAGTCACGTCACCGATGGTCGGCACGGCCTATCTGGCCGCCGAACCCGGTGCTGCAAACTTTGTCAATATCGGTTCGCAAGTCGCCGAAGGCGATACACTCATGATCATCGAGGCCATGAAAACGATGAACCATATTCCTGCTCCACGCGCGGGAACAGTGAAACGTATTCTTGTCAGCGATGGCAGCCCTGTCGAGTTTGGCGCACCTCTGATGATTATCGAATAAGGCAGGGTGTGGGATGTTCAACAAGATCCTGATTGCCAATCGCGGTGAGATCGCCCTGCGCGTTATCCGCGCCTGCCGAGAGATGGGAATAGGCTCGGTCGCTGTGCACTCCACTGCTGATGCCGATGCAATGCATGTGCGCATGGCGGATGAAGCCATCTGCATTGGCCCTGCGCCTGCATCACAAAGCTATCTGCATGTCCCGGCGATTATTTCGGCCTGCGAGATTTCCGGGGCCGAGGCAATTCACCCCGGATATGGTTTCCTGTCGGAAAACGCGGCATTCGTGCAAGTGGTCGAGGATCATGGGATCACGTTCATCGGGCCCTCTGCTGAACATATCCGCATGATGGGTGACAAGATCACTGCCAAGGAAACTATGAAGGCTCTTGGCGTGCCCTGCGTGCCCGGCTCTGAGGGTGGCGTGCCGGATTTTGAGACCGCGCAGACGGTCGCCGCAGAGATCGGCTATCCCGTCATCATCAAGGCCACAGCCGGTGGCGGTGGGCGTGGCATGAAACTGGCGCGCAGCGAGGCTGATCTTGAGACAGCTTTCCGCACGGCCCGCGCCGAGGGCAAGGCGGCTTTTGGCAATGACGAAGTCTATCTCGAGAAATATCTCGGCGCGCCACGCCATATCGAAATTCAGGTCTTTGGTGATGGCAAGGGCAATGCCGTGCACTTGGGCGAGCGCGACTGCTCACTTCAGCGCCGCCACCAGAAAGTGCTTGAGGAAGCCCCCGGCCCCGCCATTGATCCCGAGACCCGAGCC
Organism: Natronohydrobacter sp.; assembly: GCA_007125005.1. GTDB lineage: Bacteria > Pseudomonadota > Alphaproteobacteria > Rhodobacterales > Rhodobacteraceae > Roseinatronobacter. The sequence goes on along the minus strand of SLDY01000016.1, from coordinate 57,360 downwards.
CGCATCGGGCAGACCTGCGCCGAAGCCATCGCGCGCATTGGCTATCGTGGCGCTGGCACAATCGAGTTTCTCTATGAGAATGGCGAGTTCTACTTCATCGAGATGAACACCCGGCTTCAGGTCGAGCATCCCGTGACAGAGGCCATATTCGGCGTGGATCTTGTGCGCGAGCAGATCCGGGTCGCAGGCGGCCATCCGCTATCATTCACACAAGACAATCTCGTGCTCAATGGCCATGCCATCGAAGTGCGTATCAATGCCGAACGTCTTCCCAATTTCACGCCCTGCCCCGGCAGGGTCGAGACCTACCATGCACCGGGCGGCCTCGGCGTGCGCATGGATTCAGCACTCTATTCGGGCTACACGATCCCACCGCATTACGACAGTCTGATCGCGAAACTGATCGTGCATGGCCGCGATCGTCCAGAAGCCCTCGCCCGCCTCAATCGGGCGCTTGGCGAACTGATCATCGACGGAGTGGACAGTTCGGTTCCACTCTTTCGTGCTCTTCTTGCAGAACCGGATGTGCAGAGCGGCAATTATGACATCCATTGGCTGGAGGCATTTCTGGCCAAGCCCGGTCAAAGCTGAGGGCTACCCGCTTCCTTCATCCTTGTAAAAATATCCTCGGGGGTTCAAGGGGGCAGACGGCCCCCTTGCCTTGGTCACGAATGCGCCTGGACCCAGCGATACAACAGCTGCTGCTGCATGTCGCGCGCTGCACGTGACCAGACGGCAGTACCCTCGGGGCGATCTACCTGACCACCCGCAACACGGGCACGCCGCGCGAGATCAGCAGCGCAGATCGAGAACGCTAACTCACGACCTCCCGGCGCGCGCAGATACCCGCCAAGGGCCGAGACGAAATATAGTGTCCCGGTCTTGGCGTGCACGTCAAAGCCTGGATTGGCAATGATGGTGTTATTGCCGTCACGAATCGGATGCGCGCGCAGGAGACTGCGCAGCATCCCATCGGCCCCGGCACGTCGGAACATATTGGCCAGATCGATCATCGATACCCTTGAGGCTGCTCCCAACCCTGAGTGATCCACAAGCTGCATGCTCGACAATCCGTAACGCGTGCGCGCCCAGTCTGACATCTGTGCCGCAGAAGCGCGCAAGCTCGATGGCCTGCCACCGCGGGCGACTGACGCTGTCAGCCCCACAGCTTCAGCGCTGATATTGGTCGAAAAGCGCAGGACATCGCGCAGCACGATCTGCAAGGGCTGCGAAAGATGTGTGACCAGATCGCGCCCTGATGGAATGCCTGCACTCACGCTCGGGGCGGGCAATTCAACCCCCTGCGCGCGTGCCAGCACGCGAAAGACTTCGCCGGCATAAAGCTCGGGATGACGCACCGGAAGCCAGCGCGAGCCGGTATTCCCCAATGCGCTGCGCGCAACGGTCCATTCGTCGCGGTTCGCAGTTCTGCGATAGGTATAAAGCGGACTCGAGCGCGCTACCACTTGCATCTGAGCGACACCAACCGCCGGTTGATGTGTATTTGACCGCGCGTCCATCGAGATCGAATAGTCGTTCCCGGCGCGCCGCCATTCGAAGTGGACGCGGTTGAAGTTGAGATTCAGCCCGGAGATTGCCGGGTTGTAACCCGCCTGAACCGCCTGATCATCTGCGATTTCGTGAGTGAAAGGCAGGGCGCCTCCCCAAACCAGAAATCGCCCAGTTACCCGCCGCACGCCCGCAACGCTCAGTTCCCGCGCCATCGCGGCCAGATGATCGGTTTCGAGAGTCGGGTCGCCACCGCCTGCCAAAACCAGATCGCCCTGCAGCACACCTTCACTTACAGGTCCGGTCGCAACCAGTCTTGTGCGAAACTGATAACCCGCGCCCAAGGCATCAAGTGCATAGAGTGCTGTGACCGCCTTGGCGACGCTCGCGGGTGGTAAGGGCATATTGGCGGATTGGCCTTCGAGCAGATTGCCGGATTGCATATCAACCACTGCGAAGGCGAGGTCCCCGCCCAATCCCGCGCGCGCAACAATCCCCTCAACTGGGGCGGCAGGTCTGAGTGTTGGGCGCAGCGAGCGATCAGGCGCATTCGCACAGGCGGGCATTGCCAGAAGCGCGGTTCCACCCATGAGAAGCTGCAAGAGGTCACGGCGATGAATTGGCCTGTGCATATCTTACTTCCCCGCTGCTCGCCGCGTTTTGGCATGACAAATACCCTGCCCCTGCGCGCACGATCTTCCCGAAATTCAGTTCCTGAGGCGATATCAGCAAGTTTACGGCCGACAGGCAAGCTCTACCTCCCCGCAGCAAGTCACAAATCAAGGTCTGAACCCATCAGACTGCAGCATCAATGCCGCGCCAAGCCCCAAGTTCACGCAGCTTGCTTGATGAGGTGTCAAGCATGGGAATGTTCAGAAAGCACCATGCTGGCGCACGCATCTGCCCCAGATGCGCTGCCGCTTCGGCGGGTATGCGCGCCGCAGCGTAACTGCGCGCTGCAACAGATGACAGCGCAGGCCGGCATTGCCCGGGCCGTGCCATGACAGCAACTGGCACGCTGCGCATGATGCGATGCCAACTCTCCCAGTGATGCAAGGAGGCAAGGTTATCCGCCCCCATGATCCAGACAAATCGCTGCCGGGGATAGAGGCGCTGCAAAGCGACCAAGGTGTCGGCAGTAAAGCGCGTGCCGAGTACAGCCTCCACAGATGTAATCTGCACCTGCGGATGTTGCATCAGAGCACGCGCATAGGCCACCCGACGCTCCAAAGCAGCCGGACCATGTGCCTTTAGCGGATTACCTGGTGAAACCAGCCACCAGAGTTGACGAAGTTGCAAGCGTTTCAGCGCATGACGCGATACTTGGACATGACCTTCATGCGCGGGATCAAAAGAGCCGCCAAACAGCCCGATAACGGCATCTTTGGGCGCATGGGGCAAGGCATGTCTGGGCGGAACGGGCATTTTCTGCACAGCTTTCCGTTAAGAATATTGCTGCGCCAGATACGCCCGTGCCACAAGACAGGCAAGCCATCTACGCAAAAAGACATTACTGTTTTTGAGGTGGTACCGCCTCCCCGGCTTGAACGGGGGACCTCTGGATCCACAATCCAGCGCTCTAACCAACTGAGCTAAGGCGGCACTGCGGGCGATTTAGCCTCAGGTTCTGAGAAATGCAAGAGCCGGCAACTTGAAATAACCGCCAACAGGCCTTATCGCCGTTGCACGACCCATAAGCGAAGGACATTGTCACAATGGGCATCAACTCGGAAAGCGACATCTCTGCCAACCTTCAGATCGGCCCGACAAATCTTGGCATGGTGCGGATCTATCTTGCAGGAGATGGCATTGATCTGCCGCTTGATTTTGACCCCGATGAGGCGGAAGAAATTGCAGAAGAACTGCGTGCCGCGGCCAGTGCAGCGCGCAAGCTGAAGGATAGTGCAAAAAGCAAGAAACGCTAAGCCAAAGCCTCGTGCAGCCAAGCCCGCACACCCATCGGGCATGGCAGATCCTCTGTGTTACATCAGGTCACAATCTGTGAATTGCACCTAGTGCCCCGATAGTTAAGATTCAGCAAAACTGCACAGAAACGGTCAGGCGGGTATTGGGTATGCAACACACATTTCTCAAAAATCGGGAAATCGTCGGGATCGGTCTGCACAGCGGCAAACCAGTTCGAATGCGGTTGCGTCCGGCTCCGTCAGATACTGGATTGCAATTTCATCGGATGGATCTGGATGCAGAGCACAGGATCATTCCAGTCGGTGTGAGCGCCTGGGTTGAAGCATCTCTGTGTACTGTTCTTGAAAACCAGCATGGCGCGCGGGTCAGCACTGTGGAGCATTTGCTGGCGGCGCTGCATGGCTGTGGTGTGCACAATGCCATTATCGAGATTGACGGCCCCGAAGTGCCGATCCTCGATGGAAGCGCTGATCCGTTCGTGAGACATATCTTTGCCGCCGGTCTGCGCGCGCAGGGCGTGCCTGCAAAGGTTCTGCGTGTACGCAAAACTGTGACAGTGGAGAAAGACGGCGCATCGGCGCGACTGATGCCTGCAGCAAATTTTGAAATCGCGTTCGAAATCGATTTCGCCGAGCCCGCAATCGGACAACAGCGCAAGCAATTGACAGTCTCGAACGGAGCCTTCCTGCGAGAGTTGAGCGATTGTCGTACATTCTGCCTGCGCAAGGATGTCGAGACCATGCAGGCGCATGGCCTTGCGCTGGGCGGATCGCTTGATAATGCGGTCGTTTTCCATAACGGCGAAGTGCTGAGCCCTGGCGGTCTGCGCCGCGCCGATGAGCCAGTGCGGCACAAGATGCTTGATGCGATGGGCGATCTTTATGTCGCAGGCTATCCGATGATCGGTCGCTATGAGGGCGTACGCGCGGGCCATGCACTGACTGGGCGCCTGCTGAAGACACTTCTTGCTGATCCTGCCAATTATGAAATTGTAGCAAGCGACCCTTTCGTGCAGCGCAAGCTGCCCGGAAACGGTGTTTCGGCTGCCGACCTTCGCATGTCGGCTTGATTGATAGCTGCCACATAGCTTCCGCAACCACCAAAAGGCGTTTTGCGCCTCCCATTTTTCTATGCTAACAGACCAATAAGACGAAAAGAGCTATGGGGTGGCAGGGGATGATCGCGAAGGCTGGAGTAAGGCGGCTTGGCATCTTTGCGTTGGTCTTGGCAGCTCTGGCGGCTTGTGACCGCAATCGTGGCCCAGACGAATCGCTCGCAGGATTTTCTGCGGAAGAGATTTTTCAGCGCGGCGAATACGAATTGGAGACATCGCGCAGAAGCAGCGCTTCGCTGCGGTATTTCCAGGAAATCGAACGGCTATATCCATATACCGAATGGTCACGCCGAGCGCTTATCATGCAAGCCTATGCCCATCACCGCGCGCGCGAATTCGAAGATAGCCGCGCGGCTGCACAGCGCTTTCTCGATACATATCCCAATGATGAAGACGCACCTTACGCAGCCTATCTTCTGGCCTTGTCATTCTACGATCAGGTCGATGAAGTCGGACGTGATCAGGGCGTCACGTTCCAAGCATTGCAACATCTACGTCGGCTGATCGAACAATACCCGGATTCCGATTATGCGCGCTCTGCCATTCTGAAATTCGAACTGGCTTTCGATCATCTTGCAGCAAAGGAAATGGAGATCGGGCGCTATTACCTGCGTCGCGGCAATTACAATGCCGCGATCAACCGTTTCCGCGTGGTGGTCGAGGATTTCCAGACCTCGACTCATACGCCTGAAGCCCTGCATAGGCTGGTCGAATCTTACCTTTCGTTGGGACTGCGCGAAGACGCACAGACCGCAGGGGCGATTCTTGGCTATAACTTTGAGGCTAACCCCTTCTATGCCGACAGCTTCCGCCTGCTAAGTGGTCAGGGATTGGAGCCCGAAGCCAGCGGCGAAGGCTGGTTGCGCACGATCTATCGTCAGGCCGTGCGTGGCGAGTGGATCTGATCAGGTCGTGCTCATGGGCCAAGGCTGATCCTTGCCATGCTTCTTTCGCTTGATATTCGCGATGTTCTTATCATCGACAGGCTGGAATTGCGCTTCCAGCCCGGATTGAATGTACTGACGGGGGAAACGGGCGCTGGCAAATCTATCCTGCTTGATGCGCTCGGATTCGTTCTGGGGTGGAGGGGCCGCGCCGATCTGGTGCGCCAAGGCGCAGAACAGGGCGAGGTCATAGCAGAGTTCGCACTTGCCACAGATCACCCTGCACAAGCCATCTTGCAGGAGGCCGGACTTGGACAGACCGACACACTCCTCCTGCGCCGCGTTAATAACCGCGATGGACGAAAGACAGCCTTCGTAAACGACCGGCGCGCCTCGGGAGAGGTACTACGCGCGCTGTCTGATACGCTGGTTGAATTACATGGCCGGCAAGATGATCGCGGGCTTCTGAACCCGCGCGCGCATCGCCAGTTACTTGATGCCTATGCCGGAATCGACTCAGCGTTAAGCGCGTGTCGCGCCGCATGGCGCGGTTTACGCGTTGCACGGGACGCTCATATGGCCGAGGCTGCACGGCTCAGGGATATGGCAAAAGAAGAAGACTTTCTACGCCATGCAGTCTCCGAACTTGACACGCTCGCCCCCGAACCGGGAGAAGAAGCAGCACTGGATGCACGCCGCCGTCAAATGCAAGCCGCCGAACGTCTGCGTGCAGATGTCTCTCGCGCACATGCCGCTCTCTCCGAGGAAGGTGCAGAACGCTTGCTCATGGATGCGATGCGCTGGCTGGAAACGGCATCAGACGGGCTGCAAGAGCAGCTTGATGCGCCAATCGAAGCCCTCACCCGCGCGATAGATGCGCTGGGTGAAGCGCAACAGGGCTTGGAGGCGGCTGTCGAAGCGCTCAATTACCATCCCGGCGAGTTGGAGGCTGTGGAGGAGCGCCTTTTCGCGCTACGGGGGCTTGCGCGCAAACATGGCTGCCTGCCCGATGATCTGGCCCAACTCAGCGATGATCTGCGCAACAAACTCGACCGGCTGGACAACGGTGCCCGCCAGATTGCAGAGCTCGCTAAAGCTGAGAAGATCGCGGAGACGGCCTATTCAGAGCAGGCAGCGGCGCTGAGTGCTTTACGTATGCAAGCCGCGACACAACTGGACATTGAGATGGCGCGCGAATTGGCACCTCTCAAGCTTGAGCGAGCAGTATTCAAGACCGCTTTGGCACAAAGCGAGCCGGGGCCTGACGGATATGATCTCGTGCAGTTTGAAGTTGCTACCAATCCCGGCGCACCAGCCGGCCCGCTCACGCGCATAGCTTCTGGTGGTGAACTTTCGCGCTTCCTGTTGGCTCTGAAAGTCTGCCTTGCGCGCGGAACAAGCGGGCTGACCATGATCTTTGACGAGATTGACCGTGGTGTAGGCGGAGCTACTGCAGATGCTGTCGGGCGACGCTTGCGTGATCTGGCAAATGGAGCTCAGGTGCTTGTGGTGACCCATTCCCCTCAAGTGGCCGCGCGTGGACAACATCACTGGCGGGTTGAAAAACAGGTTCACCGCGACCAGACGCTCTCGCGGGTTGTGCCGCTTTCCGCCGATGCCCGTATTGAAGAGATTGCAAGAATGCTCTCGGGTGATACGATCACCGATGCTGCACGCGCAGCCGCACAAGACCTTCTGACAGCGGAGTCTATGCGATGAGCGAACACGAGGATCGGGTTCAGCAGGGAAGGTTAGACATGAAGCCACACACAAGGAAAACACTTTGGCCACTGGCCGGATGCGTTGTGGTTTTGCTTTCGGGCTGCACCCTTAATCCAGCTGCGCTCATGCCGCGCGGCTCCGCGACCGGCCCTGCCGTGCCCCCGCCTGCAACAGGCGAGACTGCAATCCCTGATGACCCCTTTGGCGGCATTGATGCGACCGCTGCCGAGCGTGCCTGTATGGCAGCCGGGCAGGAACGCGGGCTGGAGGTGCTTGGTGTTGTTGGCGCGCGCGATGTTACTGCCACCAATGGGGATCAGACGCGCGATGTCATGCTGCGCGTGCGCCGCGGCAGCACCGAGATCGAGGTCCGGTGTAACTATGCTGCGGCGACCGGGATGGCCCGGATCATGCTGATCTGATCTCAGCGCTTGCGGTCACGTCTCGCGCTCATCGGCTGGAAGGCGACCGAGACATGTGCCTCGCAATAAGGCTTTCCGGCTTTCACTGGGAGCCCACAGAACCAGAAATCTTCAGTTGCCGGGTCTCCGATAGGCCATTTGCAGGTGCGCTCCGTCAATTCCAGCAATGACAGCTTGCGTGCGGTTTTCTCGACTTCACGGACAGTGGCCAACGCTTCCGGATCAATCTCGTTCGCTGAAGGTTGCGGCGGCAGTGGTTGTCCTGCAGGGATGATGGCGCGCGGCTGATAGGCCGGAGGTTCTTCCGGCTCTGGCACGGTGACCTCTGGCGATTTCGCAGCCGCAGCACGCTCTGCCTTTGCCTGCGCCAGATCAACTACGGGCGATACCAACGCTTGTCCCTCAAGTACATCCGCAACCTTTACGTCATGCTCAGGGACCTCACGCGCATCCGCAGTCACGGTCACAGACGGCTCTACCTTGGTCTCAGGCTCGCTATTCGTGCGATTGGAGAGGCCAAGACGATGTACCTTGCCAATCACAGCGTTACGGGTAACGCCGCCGAGTTCCTTGGCGATCTGCGAGGCTGAATGGCCTTCATTCCACATCTTCTTGAGCAATTCGACACGATCGTCTGTCCATGACATGTCTATCTCTCCGGCTGGCGAACCGGGCTCTACGACCCGGTCAAAAGGATTGCCCATGGAAATGGGCGAGTGAATGAAATACATCGCCGAGGAACTAAATACAATTGCTCTGGCACTGGAAAAAGCCGGTGCCGGACGAAACAACAAAAGGGCAGCAGAAATGCGCGACGAGCAAGGCCAGAATTTCGCGATGGGGACTCGGCGATTTGGTCGGGTGAACTGGCTTGGGCTTCATGCCCTCGCCGACCGCGAAGTACGCCGCTTCCTTGTCGTCTGGACCCAGACACTCGCAGCACCACTTGTGACAGCAGGCCTGTTCCTCGCAGTTTTCTCGCTTGCCATAGGGCCGTCGCGCGGCGATGTGCTCGGCGTGCCATTCACCAGCTTTCTTGCTCCTGGCATTCTGATGATGACAGTCATCCAGAACAGCTTTGCAAACACATCCTCATCTATCGTTATTTCAAAAGTGCAGGGCAATATTGTTGACACACTGATGCCCCCCCTCTCTCCCGGAGAATTGGTGTTGGGCTATCTCGCAGGCGGGATTGCACGCGGATTGATGGTAGGGCTTGTCATCTTGCTGGCTCTCGGGCTTCTCCTCCGTCAGGGTGTTGCACACCCGTTTTGGCTTTTGTCTTTCCTCACGCTAGGCGCGGCAATGCTCGGGGCAATCGGGATCGCAGCGGGGATCATCTCGAATAAGTTCGATCAGATCGCGGCAATCACGAATTTCATTGTGGTTCCACTGTCTTTTCTGTCTGGAACCTTCTATTCAATCTCCACCCTGCCACCATTTCTTGAGGCACTGAGTCGGTTCAACCCGGTATTCTATCTTATAGACGGAGCGCGGTATGGCGTGATCGGCGCATCAGACGCATCTCCCGTTCTGGGATTATCCGTCGTCTCGGCCACAACAGCAGGAGTTACAGTTCTTTGCTGGCGGTGGTTTCGCAGCGGCTACAGGTTAAAGCCCTGACGCTGTGCCGACTTCGTGAGTTTGTGGGAATTGTAAGTCCCAAGAGTCATGATAAACTCAGTCACAGACCAAAAAGGCAACCGGGCATGAGAGTCTTTTCCCTATTGCAGGCAGCATCGCTGGCACTCGTCGTCACCGCACCGGCCATGGCCGGTGAAGCACGCTGGCGTGATTGCCGGACCTGTCATACCGTCAGCGCACCAGATGGTAGCGAACTTGCCCGCGGGGGGCGTAGCGGACCAAATCTTTTTGGTATTGCAAACGCACCGCTGGCCAATGATAGCGGTTTCAGGTTCTATTCAGACGATTTACGCGCGGCAGCAGCAACTGGCGCACGCTGGACCGAAGACAATTTCGTTGCATATCTTGCCGCACCCGATCAGTTTTTGCGCTCTGTGACTGGAAACCCGTCGGCACAAAGCGGCATGCATGTTGAGCTTCGCAGCGGTGCACGCGAACTCTTTGCGTATCTGCAAAGCCTTTCCAACTGACTTGAAGTTGAGGTGAGAGACTGGACAGCGACCCAGATGGAAAATGCTGCGGCTGCTTCCTTCCGGACCTGACCGGGTTGGCATGGCATCTGCCCGCGCCAGCCTCTCAAGGTGCACTTAAGCAATTCGCATTGCCTTTGCAAGTCACGCAAGAGTTTACACTCTTTCATCCGTCGTGTTTTTCGATAGATAAGGTTATGGCAGGGAAAGCGACAGGGCTTGAGTAAAAGAGGTTATCATCACGGCAATCTGCGTCAGGCCCTGATCGAGGCCGCACTCAAACTGATTGCGGAGAACGGCCCACGGGGCTTTACGATGGCAGAGGCGGCCAAGCAGGCTAATGTGTCGGCGGCTGCACCCTATCGCCATTTTACAGGGCGCGAAGAGCTTATCGTCGCGATGGCCTGCGAGGGGTTCGACCTGTTCGCAGATTTGTTGGAATATGCCTATCGTGACGGTCAGCCTTCGCCACTCACTGCCTTTGAGGCAGTGGGTCATGCATATCTTGCATTCGCCCGGAAGCATCCGGGGCACTATGTTGCGATGTTCGAATCCGGTATTTCGCCCGATGCCAGCCGCGATCTGGCTGCTGCCTGCGCCCGCGCCAATCAGGTTCTGGTGCGCGCAGCGCATGACCTGTCTCAGCATCTACCTGCTGACAGACGGCCCCCTACGGAGATGTTTGCTGCGCATGTTACTGCAATGAGTCATGGAATTGTGGAGCTATACGCCCGCGGTGCACCGGGCAAACGCAGTCCGTTTTCACCAGAGGAATTGTTGGAAACAGGGATCGGGATATATCTCAGAGGATTGGGGTTTCTGGAGCCCGACAGATAGAAAAAGCCGACCATTCGGTCGGCTTTAACCATTGAGTATGTGATCAGCGTTAATTTGCCTGCCTGCGCAAGAACGCCGGGATCTCGATCCGCTCATCCGAAGGTCTTGGAGCGGGGTCTTCTTCGTAATTGCTGACAGGCGGAGAGACGCGCCGCTGCGCAGCCGATGAAGGTTGTTCGGCAGAATGCCCCGACATACGGCTGATGAGCGAGCCAATCCCAAATCGCGACCCTCTGTCAGCGGGCGCTGGCTCGCGCGGCTCCTGCCGTGGAGCGTAATTATTTTCGGGTGCTTTCTGAACGGCACGTTGCAGCTTGGCAAGCGTCTCGGGCGAAGGTGTGCCCGGCGATGCCCGGCGCGGCCCAGTGTATTCGGCCGCAGGTGTGGGAACAGGTGCCTTGCTGTGCATTTGCTCCGATATCACAGAATCGATATCAAACCCGCTTGGCTCACGCATTTGTTGAGGCTGCGGCGCTTGCTGCGGTTTTGGTGCAGCGTATTGGCGCGGTGCCTGATCGGGGAAGTCAGGCGAACTCTGGCGCGAAGCCACTGCAGGCTCGGGCTCGGGACGTGTGCGCTCAAAGAGCGTCCGCTGGGCCTCTGGCTCGGGATACTCGCGCGCAGCGACTTGAGGCTGAGGCTCAGGAGTTGCTGCGGGTGCTGGACGCGGATCCGCCTGAACCGCCGGCTTCTCTGGCATAACAGGGCGCGGGGCGTTAAGCATCGAGCGCCGCTGTGGCGTTTCAGCCTCAACTTTTGGTTCGACATCAATACCAGTCGCCACAACCGATACGCGCAATGTGCCTTCCATCGAAGGATCGAGCGTCGAACCAACAATGATATTGGCCTCCGGATCTACTTTTTCACGGATCCGGTTGGCAGCTTCATCAAGCTCGAACAGGGTCAGGTCATAACCGCCTGTGATATTGATCAACACCCCACGCGCACCATGCAGGCTGATCTCATCGAGAAGCGGGTTGGCGATGGCTTTTTCCGCCGCCTGCACGGCACGGTCTTCGCCTGTGGCCTCGCCTGTTCCCATCATCGCCTTGCCCATCTCGTCCATCACGGCGCGGACATCGGCGAAATCGAGATTGATCAGGCCCGGGCGCACCATCAGATCGGTGACACCCTTGACGCCCTGATAAAGCACGTCATCGGCCAGCGCGAAGGCTTCGGTGAAGGTGGTCTTTTCATTGGCCAGACGGAACAGGTTCTGGTTGGGGATGATGATGAGCGTATCGACGACCTTCTGGAGCGCTGCAACGCCCTCTTCGGCCTGCCGCATACGCTTCGCGCCCTCGAACTGGAAGGGTTTGGTCACGACACCGACCGTCAGCACACCCAACTCGCGCGCGGCCTGTGCAATGATCGGTGCGGCACCGGTTCCGGTTCCACCACCCATACCAGCAGTAATGAAACACATATGCGAGCCTGCAAGATGGTCTATGACCTCTTCGATGGTTTCTTCGGCGGCAGCCGATCCAACCGATGGTCGCGCACCCGCACCCAAACCTTCGGTAATCTTGACACCCATCTGGATGCGCCCCGGAGCACGGCTTTGCTGCAATGCCTGCGCATCTGTATTCGCAACAACGAACTCGACGCCTTCGAGCGCCTTTTCGATCATGTTGTTGACCGCATTCCCGCCAGCACCACCGACACCGAAGACAGTAATCCTCGGCGACAGATCATCGTGACGCGCATTTTCCGTGAAATTCAATGCCATCTGCTCACTCCGCCTTTATTGCCCAGCCGACACATTTTTTGGGATCATGCGCCGTACCATCATGTTTTTCCACGATCCTACATGGCTATCTGCGCGAGGTCATCAAAAAATTCGCATATCTTTACCACATGTCGCAATTTTTTTTCGATTTTCCGCTGAGTCTCGAAGTGGGCGCAAGGTTTTGGGATCACCAATGATCGCGAAACCATTTGACAGCGCGTTTCAGAGAGCGCGCCGGATATGTGTCCATCGGAAGTTCGAAATCCCACCACTCATCCTGCGGATGCGTGGCCAGCAAACTCAGGCCGACAGCGCTTGCAAATGACGGCCCGGACGCCGCCTGTGGCAAGCCGCGCACTCGCATCGGGCGCCCTAAACGGACTTGCTGGCCGAAGATGCGTGCGGCGAGCCCGTCAATACCCGGAACCTGCGCTCCGCCGCCTGTCAGGACGACCTGCTGGCTCGGAAGATGGCTGAACCCTGCCGCGTCCAGCAAGGCCCGGATCTCTTCCAAGATCTCTTCGATCCGGGGGCGCATGATGCCGATAAGCTCGGCTCGGCTGATACGACGACGATCCTTGTCCCAGTCGCCACTATGCCCGGTCAGTTCAATCATCTCACGATCATCCATAGATGTCGCCTGAATGCCGCCATGAACTGTCTTTATCCGCTCGGCTGTTCCGAAATCGATCTGTAACCCCTTGGAAATATCCAGCGTCACATGCCCACCGCCCATGCGAACAGTATCGGCATAGATCATGTGCTTCTTGATAAAGATGGAGAGACTCGTTGTCCCTGCCCCAAGGTCAATACAGGCAGCGCCCAATTCCTGTTCGTCTTCGACAAGCGCTGACATGCCGGTTGCATATGCGCTTGAGACAATCCCGGCAAGCTCAACATCGCAGCGCTTAAGGCAGTTGCAAATGTTCTGAACAAGGTTCGCATCGACTGTCAACAGATGCATGTCGCAAGACAGCCGCTGTCCGCTTTGTCCGCGTGGGTCCGCAAGTCCAGTCCGCTGATCGAGAGCAAAATTGATGGGTTGGGCATGCAATACATCGCGGCCCGAGCCGTAATCCGGTGTTTCACAGGCCGCCATAACCCGCGAGATGTCATTCTCTGCGACAGTGCCATGGGCGATCTCTACCTCGCCTGCAAGGCCGTAGGAGCGCACATTCCCCCCCGAGAGACAGACCATGACATGATCCACGCGCGTCTGAGCCATTTTCTGCGCTGCCTGCAAGGCTGTCCGGATAGCACTTTCGGTCTCCGCCATGGCAGATACTTCACCGAATTGCACACCGCGCGAGCGGGTCGTACCCGCACCGATAACGCGGAAAGATGCCTGTCCGGCCATCTTGCCGATGCCAAGCTGGTCGCGTGGCGTGGTATCAGGATCGAGCTTCAGCACCAGCGCCGCTATCTTGTATGTGCCAATATCCAGAACTGCGATCACACCGCGCTGCATGGCCGCCCGGCGGAGTTGACGCATTGCGCGCTGCGATGCGTAAGGGTCTAAGATCACTGCATGGCCTCCATTGACTGGGAACGAATATCGCGCAGGGTTTCCATTGCACCTGCACTCACCTGAAGAACTGGACGAGCGGGAATGCGCATATCCGCCACCAGCAAATCCCTTGCGAGAAGATCCTGCGCCTGATCGAGCGCGAGGATACGCTCAAGCGCAGCCAGCGCGCCGCGCTCGGGCAGCTTGATGCGCTGATCGCGGTCCAGCACGATATCCCAACGCCTCTCACCCATCCGCACCAGCCCACGCAAGCTATCTCCAAGTGGCTGCGCGGCATCAAGCAGCACCAGCGCTTCAGCCACATGAGCATCTGCCCCCTTGCCCATGATCAGCGGAAGGTCCGGCCGCAAACCGCGGTTCAGCACATAAGCAACGCGTACACCTTCGGTATCGAGCAACTCCAAGCCGATATCAGAGCGCCACAAGACAGCCGGAATGCGCTCTGTGACCGAAAGCGCCAGAACTCCGCCTGAGAGCAGGCGCAAATCAGCAGAGCGCACCCAGTCAAGGGATTCAACTTCCAGCCGCAGGGCATCGAGATCGAGCCGGAAAGAAGATTTCGGCAAATCAATATCGAGCTTCTGATGCACGGTCTTTGCCAACTCGGAGGACATTTCGGGCAATTGCAGCTCAGTGACCAAAAACTCCGGGCGATCAACAATCGCATCGTAGATCATGATATACTGCGCGTATAAGGCATCGCGGCGTGTTTCATCAGCCAGAAACGCTGCGACAAGAATCGCGACCAGAATCAATGGCAGCCCGAACTTAAACATCACGCGATAGGTTGGGGTCAGCCAGATACGCTGCAGCTTATACGCCAGACGGCCCTTCGAGATTTGCCTGGGGGGGCGCGTGCTCAAGCCATGCGGTGTCTCGAAATGCGCCACATAGGGCGCGGTTTTTGGCAAATGCTCCTCGACCAGCTCAAGCCCTGTCGTCACAGGCTCGCGCCGGATCGTATCTGAAAAATTGGTATGAAGCTCTGTCTCAAAAGGCTCCTGCTGATCAATGCTGCGCAGGGTGTCTTCAAGGCTACCCAATTGCCCATCAGCATTCAATGCAGGTGCTGTCAAATCGGGCCAGTCAGATTTACCCTTGTGTTCGGCCCCAGAGATTTCCGGCAGGGTCATGTTCGGCAGGATCGCTTCAAGGGCGTATTCCTCTGCACGCGTGGCTCCGAGATGATCCCAGAAGGCGCCTGCATCCGAAAAAGCCGAAAGCGGCGCGCCAGCATCGGTTGGACGCGCCTCCTCATGTTCGGGATGCGACAAACCTGTCCTGTCGAGCACATGACTGTCTATCTGTCGCATGAGGCATCCTCTACGATCCAGCGGCACAACTCGGAAAAACTGATGCCGCATTGCGCGGCCTGCTCCGGCACAAGCGAAGTAGGTGTCATTCCGGGTTGCGTGTTGGTCTCAAGCAAGATCAGCCCATCAAGCCCTCGCGCCTCGTCCCAACGGAAATCTGTCCGGCTGACGCCGCGGCACCCAAGACAGCGATGTGCGCGCAGCGCATAATCGAGGCAGGCTGCATGTATCTCCGACGGGATATCGGCGGGTACGACATGACGCGAGCCGCCTGGCTTGTATTTTGCATCGTAATCATACCAGCCATCGGTCAGGATATCCGTGACCGTCAGCGCCCGGCCCCCGATGACCGTTGTTGTCAATTCACGCCCCGGCGCGAAAGCCTCAACCATGACCAGCTCGGGCATCTCTGGCCCAAGCTGTGGGGGCGCATTTGCCCCATCCATCACCAGATACACACCGACCGAACTGCCTTCGTTGTTGGGTTTCACAACATAAGGTGGCGCCATGACATGCTTCGCCATCACATCAGCCTTGGACGCAATCACAGAGGGCGCGACCGGCAGACCTTCAGCGCGAAATGCATCTTTGGTGCGCTCCTTGTCCATCGCCAGAGCAGAGGCAAGCACACCGGAATGCGTGTAAGGCAAGCGCAGCCATTCCAGTATGCCCTGAACGCAGCCATCCTCGCCAAAGCGACCATGCAGCGCGTTGAACACAATATCAGGAGCGATCTCGACCAGACGCTGCACGACATCGCCGCGCGCATCCAGTTCGATCACCTCATAGCCCGCCACCCGCAACGCTTTCGCGCATTCATGCCCTGACGACAGCGACACCTCGCGCTCAGCCGAGAGACCGCCTTTCAGCACACATATCCGGGGGGCTGCCCTGCTCGACATGCCCATTCCCACTGCCTCTGAGCCTTTTCGGCCCGCTTTGCCCGTTTTGGGCGTTATTCTTGTGTTATTTCGCCAGTATCGAGTTCAATCGCCGGCAATTCTACGGTCGGCGTTGCTTCACCGATCCGCATTATCTCCCACTGTAGCGAAATACCGCGCGCTTGCAAAACCCTTTTTCGCACTTCCTCGCCCAGAGCCTCGAGTTCCTGCGCAGTTGCACCACCGGTATTCGTGAGGAAATTCGGATGCTTGGACGACATCTGCGCCCCACCGAGCCTTGCACCACGCAAGCCCGCATCTTCGATGACTTTCCAGGCTTTCAACTCATGGCTGTCATCTGCGCGTCCCGTCGAGCTGAATCCTGCGGGGTTGCGAAAGGTCGAACCGGCACTGCGCGCTTTCGTGGGCTGGGTCGCATCACGCCGCGCAAGCTGCTCTTCCATGCGGGCATGAAGCGCTTCAGGATCGCCCAAAGGCGCCTGAAACCGCGCCGAAGTTATGACCATGCCCTCGGGCAGATCCGATTGGCGGTAGCGCAGGTTGAGCGCAACTGCAGGCAGGATATGGCGCTGGCCCTGCCGGTCAATCGCTGTCACCTCTATCAGATGATCGGCAACATAGGTGCCGTAACAGCCTGCATTCATCCGCACAGCCCCGCCGATACTGCCGGGGATCGTGCGCAGGAAGGTCAGATCACGTCCGGCATCGGCGGCCTTGCGCGCAACATGCGCATCAAGGGCAGCAGCACCTGCAGTGACTGTTTCGTTGATTTCTATCGCGTTGAAACCCCGCCCCAAGCGAATGACGACCGCCCGGATCCCACCATCGCGTACGATCAGATTGGACCCTAATCCCATCGGGAAGACCGGGATAGCGGGATCAAGCGCCTTGAGGAAATCACTCAGATCGGCCTCATCCGCTGGCTGGAACAACCAGTCCGCAGGCCCACCAACGCGCAACCATGTCAGGCTATCGAGCGGTTTCTGCGCTGTGAGCGTTCCGCGTATGTGGATCTGATCAGGTGTCATGGCGCGTGAGTAGCGCGAAGGCCGGGGGCTTGTCGAGAGTGGGTATCAGGTCAGGATCACGAAGTCCTTGGTCAAGGTCTCCGTCACCTCGAAGCTACCACTGAAACCGGGACGGATGATATGCCGCCCGCCCGGCTCCAGTGCAGATGTCTGACCATGCGCATCGGTGAGCACACCTCGCCCGCTCAGAACGTGGAAATATTCCCATTCGTCATAATTCACACGCCACTTGCCGGGACTCGAGCGCCACACGCCCGCGTAAAGCGGCGCACGATCCTCATGGAGCCAGGTCTCATGGAGTGGATCACCTTTGAGGAGTTTCGCGGGATCAGGGCACGCAGTCTCGTCAGGTGCACGGTCAGTCGTGAGAGTAAGATGTAGCAGGGACATGGGGCCTCTGAGGATGTGGTGTTTGCCTTCAGGGAGCAATTGTGAAACTGTTGAGGTGAGCGCAATCAAGACAACTTAAGACAGTAAAGGCAAGGCCCAACCATGAACGCGGATTATTCTGGTATCCTTGGCATCCTGCATCTGGCGGTGGTGATCTGGGCGGCGGTATCGATCCTGAATTCCGGCGCGACACAGGGCCAGAAGGTATTATGGATCCTGCTGGTCCTGATCTTCCCGCTTATCGGTTTGATCATCTGGTTTCTGGCCGGGCCGAAATCTCGCTGAGCGCAAGGAAATCTCGCTGAGCGCAAGTATCAATTCCCACCCAACAACCCGCGCAAGCGTCGTCCGACCTCATCCTCCAGCCCGCGCCGTAGCGTATCCTCGATCCGTTCACCCTCCTGACGTTCCACCCCCAGTTCCTGTTGCAAACGACGCTCCGCTTCGGCGCGCGCGCGTTCTTCGAGCCGTCGCGCCTCCTCACGTGCGATATCTTCAATGCGTTCCTGCTCCATGCGCAACTGCTCGCGCGCCAGTGCTTCCAGATCCAGCCGGAAGCGCGGTTCTGCCCACGGGCCGGTGATCATCAGCGGCACCCGCAATACCTCTTCACCCTCGCCGCGCAATGCCGTTGGGACCAGCCTGAAATCGAGATTACGCGGCCCGATCCCGACCGAGCCTCGCCCTGACACCGAAACGCGCGAGGCTTCAAGACGCAGATCCTCGTTGCGCAAAATGCCATCTGATATCGAGAATGTGCCATTAATCGACTGATAAACGGTCCGATTGCCCTCCCCCATGTAGGACATGTCCAAGTTGCGCAGCATCCCCGCCAGATCGAAACCAATGATCTCACCCTGCGATAAGGCAAGAGCACCCTCACCGCGCAGCGAATTCATGATGTCATGAATCGTGTTCCCAACTCCAAGGAATTGCAGATCCAGATTGGCAAGGCCCTGCAATCGGCGATACTCGGCAAGCTCGGTCAGAAGCGGCAACAGGTCTATCCCGCGCAGGCGCAAATTGCCGCCCACCGAAAGCCCCGACCGGTTGTTCATTACAAATTCACCGGCCAGTTGCCCCCCGAACATCGCAACTTCACGTAACTCCAGCACCGCTCGGGCACGATCAATCGCAATGCCAAGTCGTGTCCGTCCCAGAGTGGTGAGATCCGTGCGCACCCCGGCCAGTGTCAGCGAAATATCAGCGTCGATTAGCCCCAAACCGCTCGCGTCAATGGTCTCTCGCGACCATCCTGGCGCAGCCTGCCCGCCCCTCGTGCCACCCGCAGAGCGCATATCGATGACATCACCTGCAAGCTGCCCGGTCAGACGCGGGCGCTCGCTCCCCTGCACCAGATCGAGTGCCCCTGAAAGGCGTAGACCGCCGGCTCGGAACTGGGTCTCCCGCGCAAAGAGCCTGCCATCGGCAGTGCGCGTCACTTGGCCATTCAACCCCAAAGGCAAGTAGTCAGAAGCGATCTCTTCTCCGCTCTGACCAATCATTTGCATGAGCGGCCGCAACGCCGGGATCTGCGTGTCAAGGCGGCCATCAATCGCCAAATCCTCCAAGCCGAGGCGGCCCGCAAAATCGAATGAGGCACCCGCTGCGCGCCCTGTGATTTGCACTCCCGTCACAGCCCCGGACATCAGGCGCTCGGCATTCTCGCCACGCACGTCAAATTGGAAGGGCTGTCCGTTCATACGCCCCTGCGCGATCAGACCAACCGGTCCGGCAAGTGCAGGAAGGCGCAGCGTTGCATCAAGGCTGTCGATACCCAGTTCCAACCCTGACTGCATATCTTGCAGGCGCAACTCCCCGCCAACGATCCGTGCTTCGGGGAGTGAAAAGCCGCGCTGCTGACCTTGTGAGCCAACGCCAGTGCCCGCACCCTCACGCGAGAAATCCCAATTCGCGCGGCCCTCAGCATCGCGTATCAGATGCAGCACCGGGCTTTGCAGCACAACCCGATCGACAATGATATCGCCACGGATCAGCGCCATCACATCAAGGCCGATATCCATTACCGCAGCGTTCAGCATCGGCGCGCTCCCTGCCCATTCAGGATTACCGACCTGTACATTCTGCGCAGTAGCCCCGATGACCGGGTAGAAGCTCGGTCGCAAATCTCCGCCAAAATGCAGGCTTCGCCCGGTCGCGCTCTGGAATTGCTGCGCGGCGATATTCGCGATCCGCTCCGTGGGTATGAGCAACAGTGCCACAAAAATCAGCACGACCAGACCCAACACCATTGCGATCAAGGCTTTGATCAGACGCATATTCCCCCCAGAACCAATACCTGCCGACACGAGTCTAACGCTCCTTCAGCTTTCTGTCTTGACGAAAAACTGCTCGCAGACCGTGCCTGCGTAAATGTGACCAAGGCTTGCACTGCAGCGGGGCATGTGAAAGAGGAGAGCGGTGTTTTCCGAAAGGTCGCGCTAATGTCCCGCATCGTTACTCGCTTTGCACCCTCGCCCACAGGCTATCTTCATATCGGCAATCTGCGCACGGCGCTCTTCAATTATATGATCGCACGCAAATCAGGTGGGGAGTTCATCCTGCGCCTTGATGATACTGATGCTGACCGCTCGAAACAGATTTATATCGATGCCATCCAGCAGGATCTGGAGTGGCTGGGCCTTGGCTGGGACAGGATCGAGCAGCAGTCGAAACGGCTGGACCGCTACGAGGCAGCCGCAGAAAAGCTGCGCGCGGATGGGCGTTTTTACGAGTGCTTCGAGACACCGGGCGAATTGGATCTCAAGCGCAAGAAGCAGCTCAATATGGGCCGTCCGCCTGTTTATGATCGAGCGGCATTGTCGATGGATGACGCCACGCGGATACAGATGCGCGCACAACGTGATGGCTATTGGCGTTTCCTGCTGAACCAGACCCGGATCGAATGGGAAGACGGGATTCTCGGCCCGCTCTCGATCGATGCGGCCTCGGTCTCCGATCCGGTGCTGATCCGGGCCGATGGTCAGGTGCTCTACACGCTGGCCTCTGTCGTCGATGACATGGAAATGGGCGTCACCCATATCGTGCGCGGCTCGGATCATGTAACGAATACCGCGACCCAGATCCAGATCATCGAGGCGCTTGGCGGCAAGCCACCTGCCTTCGCGCATCACTCCTTGCTGACAGGCGCGCAGGGCGAGGCACTTTCAAAGCGGCTGGGCACGCTCTCGCTGCGCGATCTGCGCGCGCAGGGCGTGACGGCTGCAGCGCTGTTGTCGCTGATGGCACGGCTCGGGTCCAGCCAGCCAGTGGAACTGCGCCAGACGCTCGAAGAGATCACCGAAGGGTTTGACCTCGGTCAGTTCGGCGCAGCGCCCACGAAGTTTGATGCAGAAGACCTGTGGCCGCTCACTCGCGCTGATCTGCAAGCGCGCCCCTTTGGCGAGGTCGCCAATGAAATTGCGCGTCTCGGCGTGCCCGAAGAATTGGCAGAGCAATTCTGGACCGTTGCGCGCGAAAACATCACGAAGCTCGACGATCTGCAGGAGTGGTGGGCGCTTTGTCGTGATGGCGCTGACCCCGAGATCGCTCCCGAGGATGCCGAATTCGTGGCAAAGGCGCTGGAATTGCTGCCGCCGCCACCCTACGGCCCCGATGCATGGAAGGACTGGACTGCAGCGGTGAAAGAGGCAACCGGACGCAAAGGCAAAGGGCTTTTCATGCCACTGCGCAAAGCGCTGACGGGCCAGGCCCACGGGCCAGACATGGCGGCGCTGATGCCGCTCTTGCAGCGCATTCCAGCACTTGACAGCCGCTAAAGCGGCTTTCAACGGGGCCTTGCCCCACGGCCTGCACTGTCCTAGACAGACAGAACAAATGAAATGGGGGGCAGAATGCGTCGTGTTGTCATCACTGGGCTGGGGATCATCTCGCCCATAGGAAATTCCGCCGCCGAGGTTTCCGAAAGCCTCCGCGCAGGTCGTTCGGGCATTGTCTTTGCGCCCGAATATGCCGAGCATGGCTTTCGCAGCCAGGTCCATGGCAAGCCTCAGATCGTGCTCGAAGACCATATCGACAAGCGCAATCTGCGTTTCATGGGGCCAGGCGCGGCCTATAACTTCCTCTCGATGGAACAGGCAATCGCCGATGCCGGGCTGGAGGAGAGCGATGTCTCAAACCCACGCACTGGGCTGATCACAGGCTCAGGTGGGCCATCCACCTCAAACCTGTTTCAGGCGCACAAGATCGTGGTCGAGAAGGGCAGCCCAAAGCGGATGGGGCCCTTCATGGTCACACGCTGCATGTCTTCAACTAATTCCGCCTGCCTTGCGACGCCCTTCAGGATCAAGGGTGTGAATTACTCGATCACCTCGGCCTGCTCCACGTCGGCGCATTGCATCGGCAATGCCGCCGAACTGATCCAGATGGGCAAACAGGATATCATCTTCGCCGGCGGCGGGGAGGAGCTTGACTGGACACTCTCCTGCCTCTTTGACGCGATGGGCGCGATGTCTTCGAAATACAATGACACGCCCGAGACCGCTGCGCGCGCGTTCGATGCCACCCGCGACGGGTTTGTAATCGGTGGCGGTGGGGGCATGCTGGTGCTTGAAGAGTTGGAGCACGCAAAAGCACGCGGCGCGAAAATCTATGCCGAGATCACAGGCTATGGAGCGACCTCAGATGGCCATGACATGGTCGCCCCTTCCGGCGAGGGTGGCGAACGCTCGATGCTGCTTGCGTTGCAGACCCTGCCCGAAGGGCGAAAGATCAGCTATATAAACGCGCATGGCACTTCAACCCCAGCAGGCGATGTGACCGAGGTGGAAGCGATCCGCCGCATCTGGGGCGAAGGCAATGTGCCCTCCATCTCCTCGACCAAGTCCCTAACCGGCCACAGCCTCGGGGCAACCGGCGTACAGGAGGCAATCTATTCGCTGCTGATGATGCAAGGCAGTTTCATAACGGCCTCTGCCAATGTCACCGAGCTTGATCCAGGCATTCGCGAGGGCGAGATCGCCACCAGCCTCGTCGAGAATATCGAACTGGACTCGGTCCTGTCCAACAGCTTCGGCTTTGGCGGCACCAATGCGACGCTCGTGATGAGTTCCTATCGCGACTGAGGAGAGCGACATGGCTGGCTTGATGACAGGTAAACGCGGGCTGGTTATGGGGGTTGCGAACGAACGCTCCATCGCATGGGGCATTGCGAAAGCTCTGGCCGATCAGGGTGCGGAACTCGCCTTCAGCTTTCAGGGCGAGGCCTTTGGCAAACGGGTCGAACCCCTTGCGGCCTCGCTTGGTTCAGACATCCTGCTCGATGTGGATGTGACCGATGAGACCTCACTCGATGCGGCCTTCGCAGAGCTGAAATCGCATTGGGGCAAAATGGATTTCCTTGTCCATGCCATCGCCTTTTCCGACAAGGCAGAACTGACCGGGCGCTTCCGTGACACCAGCCGCGCGAATTTCGCGCGCTCGCTGGAGATCAGCTGCTATAGTTTCATTGATCTTGGCCGCCGCGCCTCGGAACTCATGCCCGATGGCGGTTGTCTTCTTACCCTCACCTTTCAAGGCTCCAACACTGTCACACCATTTTATAACGTGATGGGCGTGGCCAAGGCCGCGCTCGAATCCTCGGTGCGCTATCTCGCGAATGACCTCGGCCCGGAGGGCATCCGCGTGAACGCAATCAGCCCCGGACCGATGAAAACCCTCGCGGGTGCTGCCATCGGCGGGGCGCGCAAGACCTTCCGCCATGCCGAAGCCAATGCGCCGCTGCGCAGCAATGCATCGCTTGAGAGCGTCGGCGGAACCGCTGTCTTCCTCGCATCAGACCTTGGCGCCCATACAACCGGCGAAATCATCCATGTCGATGGCGGCTATCACGTCATGGGCATGCCGCAGGTTGATAATATCTAAGCCTGTCCCGCACCCTGTCCCAGCCCGGGCGACTGCCCGGGCAAGCGCCCGTGAAGGGTCACGGGTGGGTGGGTGGGGACCCTGAGCGGGCACTTCTGCCCCGCCGCCCCACGGAAAAGCCAGCCCATACGGCCATGAGCCACAAGACGAGCGACAAAGCGGCATAGGTAATAGCCAGCGCAGGGTTGGTCTCGAGCAGCAGCAGGATCTCCAGCGAGAACAACGAAAACGTCGTGAAGCCCCCGCAGAATCCAGTCATCCACAGTGCGCTTTTCATTGCACTCAAGTCCCGCGTTGCAAGAAAGCCGATCAATGCAGCCCCTAATGTGTTTGCCGCAAGTGTTGCGAGAACTGCGATTTGCGGATCGTAACGTAGTGCGAACAGACTGAGCGCGAAGCGCGTTCCAGTACCAATGGCTCCTCCCAGACCCACGGCAGACAGGGTTTTGACGCTCCGCATCACAACGCCCCCCCGATGGCCAGAACAGTGATCAGGCCAGTCGCGGCCAGAGCTGGGCATAGAATGACCGATCCCAGTGCAACTGCGACAGCGGTACGGCGCTCTGCGCGCTGCCACAGTTCATGTATTTGCAGCGCGAATGTAGAAACTGTGGTGAAGCCACCGAGAATTCCGATGGCAAAGATCTGAAACCACAGAGGTAGAGCCGCGCCGCTATTGATACCCTGTACGGACGTCAAAACCACTCCCAAAGCCGCGCCGATCACAAAGCTGCCACATGCGTTGATCAGGAAGACGGCCCCGGCGGCGGGCATCAAGGCTGTTAGGCGCGCCGACATCGCAGCCCGGACCATACTGCCGATACCTCCTCCAAGGCAGATCACGAGGAACTGTCCGATTGTGCTCTCCATGGCTCCGGTCTAGTGCCAAAACCAAACATCTGCATCCCGAAACACACGCAACCGTCGAGGAATGTCACTGGATTGCTGCACTCTGCTGTCGTAGTGTGACACTCGCGTAACGTTTCGGTTTCATATTCACGACACAAGAGCCAGCTGCATGACAGTCCAGAGCCACGACCAAGTCAGCGACAGGTTGCTCAAGGCTGCGCGGGCCCTTCCCGTACAGCGCGTCTCGAAGCTCTGCGTCGATGGCAGGAATTACTATGTCAAAATGGCGGAAACTCATGCCAACTGGCGCTGGCGGTTGCAGAAAGGAGATCCGCTTAAAGCCTTCGAGCGCGAGAAGTCCTTGCTGACGGCTTTTCTGGCGCGCGGGGCAGCGGTTCCCAAGGTTCTGACGCAAGATGAAAAGCGTATCGTTCTGGCTGATCACGGCAGGCCGTTGCATCGCTTTCTGATAGAAGGTGAGGCGGCACAGCAAGGCTTGCACAGCGCAGGTCAAACATTGGCAGAGCTTCACCGCAAAGGTCTTGCGCACGGTCGTCCGTCATTGCGCGACCTCTGCTGGGATGGCGCACGCGTAACATTTCTCGATCTCGAAGCGGGCGCGAAGCTTGATGCAAACACGCATGACAAGGCGCGCGATCTTTTGTTGTTGCTCCATTCCGCGCTGGTTTTTGAGACGGACACGCAAAGGGCTGCGGAGGTCATTTTGCAGGCGTATCGCAGTCAGGGGGAAGCTCAGGTCTGGCAAAAAGCGCGAGAACTGGCGCGTAAACTCGGCTGGCTTGAGGCGCTCGCAGCACCTGTGATCTGGTGGCATGTGATTCGCGACAAGAAACGCAGTGAGTTTCGCGCCTTGCGGAAATTGCGCAATCTCGTGCTGCATGAGAGCGCAAGCCTGAGCAAATGAGCAAACGCGGCGCACCCTTGGGCACGCCGCGCAGAAGTTTTGTATCAATCGCGCTTCAGACCAGATCGAAACGATCTGCGTTCATCACCTTGACCCAAGCAGCAACGAAATCCTGCACGAGTTTCTCGCCAGCATCGTCCTGGGCATAGAGTTCAGCGTAAGACCGCAGGATCGAGTTCGACCCAAAGACCAGATCCGCGCGCGTGGCCGTCCATTTGGTCTCGCCCGTCTTGCGGTCCTGAAGTTCATAAACGCCAGACGCCTTGGGTACCCATTTCCATTTCATATCGGTCAGGTTGGCGAAGAAATCCGTGGTCAATGCGCCCGCGCGATCGGTGAAGACGCCATGCGCAGTGCCACCGTGATTGGTGCCCATGACCCGCATACCGCCAAGAAGGACTGTCATCTCTGGCGCCGTAAGCCCCATGAGTTGCGCGCGATCAAGCAGCATTTCCTCTGCAGTGACAGCATAATCCTTCTTCATCCAGTTGCGGAAACCATCAGCCAGCGGCTCCAGCCATTTGAAGCTGTCGGCATCCGTCATCTCATCGGTGGCATCACCGCGACCCGGCGCGAAAGGCACCTCGATGTCATAGCCCGCTGCTTTCGCTGCCTGCTCCACGCCAAGGTTCCCCGCCAGCACGATCACATCGGCAACCGATGCGCCAGTCTCCGCCGCAATCGGCTCGAGTTTGGCCAACACTTTCTGAAGGCGCTCGGGCTCGTTGCCCTCCCAATCCTTCATCGGCGCCAAGCGGATACGCGCACCATTTGACCCACCGCGGTAATCCGACTTGCGGAACGTCCGGGCGCTATCCCATGCAGTCGCAACCATATCCGAGACCGAAAGCCCGGCATCGGCGATTCTCGCCTTGACCGCCGCGACATCATAATTTGCATTCCCTGCGGGGACAGGGTCTTGCCAGACCAGCACTTCTTTCGGGGCATCCGGCCCGATATAGCGCGTGTTCGGACCCATATCGCGATGCGTGAGCTTGAACCAGGCCCGCGCGAAGCAATCGTCGAAATAGGCCGGATCAGCCATGAATTTCTCGCATATGGCGCGATAGGCCGGGTCCATCTTCATCGCCATATCGGCATCGGTCATCATCGGCTTCACGCGGATCGAGGGATCCTCGGGATCGCGCGGCATGTCCTCTTCCTTGATGTCGATCGGCTCCCACTGCCATGCCCCTGCGGGCGACTTGGTCAGTTGCCACTCATAGCCGAAGAGCAGTTTGAAATAGCCCATGTCCCATTTCGTTGGCTCTGTCGTCCAGGCACCTTCGATGCCGGAAGTAACAGAATCGCGGCCGACACCGCGTGTCTTGTGGTTCACCCAGCCAAGACCGCCTTCTTCCAGAGCCGCACCTTCTGGTGCCGGGCCGAGATTAGCCGCATCGCCATTGCCATGCGCCTTGCCGACTGTATGGCCACCGGCAGTAAGCGCGGCGGTTTCCTCATCATTCATCGCCATGCGGGCGAATGTCTCGCGCACCTGCTGAGCTGTTTTCAACGGATCGGGCTGACCGTTCACACCTTCAGGGTTCACATAGATCAACCCCATCTGCACGGCTGCGAGCGGGTTCTCCATGGTCGATGGATCTTCGACATTCTCATAGCGCTCATCCGAAGGTGCGAGCCATTCGCGTTCGGAACCCCAATAGACATCCTTGTTCGGATGCCAAACATCTTCGCGCCCGAAAGAGAAGCCAAAGGTTTTGAGACCCATATCCTCATAGGCAATCGTGCCAGCAAGAATAATCAGATCGGCCCAGCTTACCTTGTTGCCGTATTTCTTCTTCAGCGGCCAGAGCAAGCGGCGCGCCTTGTCGAGATTGCCGTTATCGGGCCAGCTATTGAGAGGGGCGAAACGGATATCGCCCGTGCCGCCACCGCCGCGGCCATCCTGCACGCGGTAGGTGCCCGCCGCATGCCAGGAGAGGCGGATCATCAGACCGCCGTAATGGCCCCAATCGGCCGGCCACCAATCCTGGCTGTCCTTGAGAAGCGCCTTCATATCGGATTTGAGCGCATCGAAATCGAGGTCTTTGACTTCGTCGCGGTAATTGAAACCCTGTAGCGGGTTCGACTTGCTGTCATGTTGGTGCAGGATGTCCAGATTAAGCGATTTCGGCCACCAATCCATGACCGACGCACCTGTCGTCGTCTGTCCCCCATGCATGACAGGGCATTTTCCTGCGTTGTCAGAACCGTCCATGATTCCCTCCATCTGAAGTTTCTGGAATCGTTCTAACAGAGCACTTCAATCAGGTTAAGCTGCTTTTTCTAATTGTTAAGATAAGACTTTCTTATCACCTCTCCCGCTGCACAGCCCGACGCATCAGCCATGCTGCAATCAGCACAGCAACCAGCACAAACCCGATGATGATGGTCGCCAGCGCATTCACATCAGGGCTGACCCCAAGCCGGACCTTGGAGAAAATGACCATGGGCAAGGTCGACGCTCCCGGCCCGGAAACAAAGCTCGCGATCACAAGATCATCCAGAGATAAAGTGAAGGCCAAGAGCCACCCGGCGACAAGCGCCGGCGTAATCACCGGCAGAGTGATATCAAAGAACACGCGCACCGGCCCTGCGCCCAGATCGCGCGCGGCTTCTTCGAGCGACTCGTCCATACTACGCAGACGTGATTGCGCAATAACAGCGACAAAGGCCGCGCAGAAGGTCGTATGCGCAATGATGATCGTGATCAGGCCGCGCCCTGCTGGCCAGCCCAGTGTCAATTCCATGGATACGAACAGGAGCAGGAGCGACAAGCCAGTGATGACCTCGGGCATGACAAGCGGTGCTGTGATCATCGCAGTGAGCAAGAGGCGCCCCGTGAACTTGCCGAAACGCGTGAGAACAAACGCGCCGAGTGTCCCGATGATGACCGCGAGATTGGCCGACCAGAAAGCAACTTGCAGACTGACCCATGCCGAACCGAGGATCTGACGATCGCGCAATAACTCGCCATACCACTTGGTCGAGAACCCACCCCAGACAGTGACAAGGCGGCTTTCATTGAAAGAAAACACAACAAGCGAGATGATCGGTGCATAGAGAAAGATGAACCCCAATGCCACCGCCATGGGCAGGAACCAGCCGCGCATCAGTCCATCCCCCGCCGGTTTTGTACGGATTGCAGCCACATGATCGGCGCAACCACGAGAAACAGCATGACAATCGCCACGGCAGAGGCCACCGGCCAGTCGCGCGAGGAAAAGAATTCATCCCAGAGCACGCGCCCGATCATCAGCGTATCGGGGCCGCCCAACAACGCCGGGATCACGTATTCGCCAATTGCCGGGATGAACACCAGCATCGAGCCAGCAACAATCCCCGGCAGCGACAGCGGCAGCGTCACTGTAAAGAAGGTTACCATCGGAGAGGCCCCGAGGTCGCTGGCTGCCTCCAGAAGTGCGCCGTCAAGTTTGGTGAGATTGGCGTAAAGCGGCAGGATCATGAACGGCAGATAGGTATAGACGATGCCAATATAGACCGCAAAATCGGTTTGCATCATCTGGATCGGACTATCGATAAGACCGAGCGAAATCAGCGTATTGTTGATCACCCCATTAGAGCGCAGGAACCCCATCCATGCATAGACGCGCA
Organism: Natronohydrobacter sp.; assembly: GCA_007125005.1. Taxonomy (GTDB): domain Bacteria; phylum Pseudomonadota; class Alphaproteobacteria; order Rhodobacterales; family Rhodobacteraceae; genus Roseinatronobacter. Next base: position 28,667 of record SLDY01000016.1, on the reverse strand, counting down.
ACAGGAAGCTGGTCCAGAACGGCAAGATCACCATCAACAGCAGCAGCGAGCGCTTCGGTTCAGGCGCGCGGGCGATGTAATAGGCGATGGGATAGCCGATCAGCAGCGCGAAGATGGTCGAAACCAACGCCACCCGGATTGAGGATAGATAGGCATTGCGATAGAGCGCGTCCTGCAGCAGGAAGCGATAATTCTCAAGGCTTGCGATAATCTCAAGCGAGCCATCGGGCGCACGATCAAAGAGCGGCGTAAAAGGTGGGCGGGCGATGATGGCTTCGGCCAGCGAGATGCGCCCCAGCACGAAAAACGGGGCCAGAAAGAACACACCGAGCCAGAGCATCGGGATCGCGATTACGAGCATGCGCCCCGAGATACCAAGCTTGCCCATCGCCCAGGCCGTGCCGCGCCATGGCCCCGAGCGTGTCAACGCATTGCCCGCGCTCATCGCGACAGCACCCTGAACGCCCCTGGTGCCACAGAAACCCAGACCCGCTCATCCCACGAAATTGGATCTTCGTCGCGCAGGCGGTTCGACTGGCTGGCCCGGATCAGCACACCATTCTCCAAACGGATCCGGTAATGCGACATATGTCCGATATATCCCATCTCCTCGACATGCCCGTGCCAGGCATTCTGCACGCCTTCAGGCTTGGCGCGCGTAATGGCGAATCGCTCTGGCCGCACAGCGCCCCAAACCTGCTGTCCCCGCGTCAGATCGGATTGCGGCGGCAGTAACACATCGCCAAGCTCTGAGGTGACAATACGCATCAAGTCCGGTGCCACCGCATCGACACTACCTTCAAAGAGATTCACGGTGCCGATAAAATCCGCCACGAAGCGCGAGTTGGGCGTCTCGTAAATCTCGCGCGGCTCCCCGATCTGCTCGATCACGCCATCCTTCATCACACCGATGCGCGTGGCGAGTGTCATCGCCTCATCCTGATCATGGGTAACGACGATAAATGTTACTCCAAGCGTCTCCTGAATCTTGATCAACTCGAATTGGGTTTCTTCACGCAGCTTCTTGTCGAGCGCGCCCAGAGGCTCATCGAGCAACAGCAGCTTCGGTCGCTTCACCAGCGCACGCGCAAGCGCCACTCGCTGGCGCTGTCCCCCCGAAAGCTGGTCGGGCTTGCGCTTTGCCTGTTTCTCGAGCTTGACCATGCGTAGCATCTCGCCTGCCCGCGCATAGGCTTCGGATTTCTTCAAACCCTCGCGCAACAATCCGTAGGCAACATTCTTTTCCACGCTCATATGCGGAAACAGCGCGTAGGACTGGAACATCATATTGGTCGGGCGCCGATCCGGAGGCACATGCGCCATATCCTCGCCATCGATTCGGATGCTTCCGCTGGTTGGTTGCTCGAACCCGGCCAACATCCGCAGCAAGGTGGATTTGCCGCAACCGGATTCACCCAGCAGGCAAAACAACTCTCCCTTGTAGATGTCCAGGTCCACATTCGAGACGGCCGTGAAATCGCCAAAACGTTTGGTGGCCCCGCGCACCGAAATGAAGGGCTCCACCCCAGCGCTACGCCAGGGCTTGGTATCTGCTGCAATCGCTGGCTGCACGTCGATGTCCCTCATTACACACGAAAAACCCCTGCCCGCTACCGGGCAGGGTGCAGCCTTTACTGGCCTGTCCGCACGCGGGTCCATAGTCGTGTTACAGTCCGGTCTGTCCGGCTGTCATATGTCACGCCAGTAAACAGCGTTTCACTGACATCCTCTGTCGGGAAGATCGCGGGATCGTTGAAAATATCCTCATCGACAAGGTCCCATGACGCAGAATTAGCATTGGGGAACCAGACATAGTTGGTGATCGCTGCACTGATTTCCGGGCGCATGATGAAATCGATGAAAGCATGCGCGTTTTCGGGATTGGGTGCATCTGCAGGGATGCCCATCATGTCAAACCACTGCATCGCCCCCTCGCGCGGGATCGCATACCAGACATTCACGCCCTGCCCCGCTTCCTCAGCGCGCTCTGCAGCTTGCAGCACATCGCCCGACCAGCCTACAGCAACACAGGTTTCACCATTGGCAAGGTCAGAGATATATTGCGATGAGTGGAAATATCTCACGGTATCGCGCACACCCATCATCATCTCGGTCGCCGCCTCGAAATCTGCGGCATCGGTGGATTGCGGGTTGAGCCCCATCCACGAAAACGCAGCAGGAAACATATCTGCCGGCGAATCAAGCCAGGAAATCCCGCAATCAGCCAGCTGACCTGCGATTTCCGGGTCAAAGATCATCGCCCATGTATCAACTTCGAAATCCTCGCCCAGACGCGCAGCCACCATATCGATATTGTAGCCAATACCCGTGGTCCCCCACATATAGATGACTGCATGTTCATTGTCCGGATCGTGAGATGCCGCAGCCGCCATCAGAGCGGGATCCATGTTGTCCCAATTGGACAACAGATCGCGATTGAGCGGCTGATACACACCGGCTGCAATCTGGCGCTGCAGGAAGGTCGCAGTCGGCACAACCACATCAAATCCTGAAGAACCTGCCAGCAGTCGTGCTTCAAGCGTATCATTGCTGTCATAGACATCGTAATTCACACTGATGCCCGTTTCGGCAGTGAACTGCTCGAGCACTTCGACAGTTATGTAATCCGACCAGTTGAAAACATTTACAGTCTCAGCCACTGCCATTCCGGAATGCAGGATACCGATAGCTGCCGCAGTCCCCAGAAGTCGCGTCTTGGTCATGTCATGGTCTCCCTGTTGTTTTCTCTCCTGATCACAAGTGCAGACCTGTGACCAGTCATGTGCAATATTCCACATGAAGAACCCGGCTCATTGCAAGCCTCTTTCTCGTCTTTCCTTCCACAATTTGATCAAATGTGCGAAAATTGACTGCTCAAGACGCAATTTTCAAAACGATCTTACCGATATGGGCGGAGCTTTCCATCCGAGCATGGGCCTTTGGAGCTTCTGCCAGCATGAATTCACTGTCCATGACAGGTGCGATGCGGCCCGCGGTGAGATGCGGCCAGACTTCGCGCTCAAGCGCCTGCGCAATCCTGGCTTTTGCAGCATCTGATTGCGGGCGCAGCGTCGAGCCAGTGATTGTCAGCCGCCGCACCATCAATGGCGCAAAATTCACTTCAACTTTCGGGCCTTGCAAAAACGCGATCTGCACCAGCCGCCCATCTTCGGCAAGGGCCTTGAGATTGCGTGGAAGATAGGCACCACCAACCATGTCAAGGATCAGATTCGCGCCCCCCTCGCCTTGCACGACCTTGACGAAATCTTCATCGCGGTAATTGATCGCGCGCTCAGCGCCGAGTTCTTCACAAGCCGCACATTTCTCCGACGATCCTGCAGTTGTGAAAACACGCGCCCCGAAGATATTTGCAAGCTGGATCGCCGTTGTGCCAATCCCCGATGAACCTCCGTGAACAAGGAACCTCTCACCCGCCTGCAGCCCACCGCGCATGAACACATTGGACCATACTGTGAAGAATGTCTCCGGCAGACAGGCCGCCTCACGCAACCCCATACCGGCGGGCACTGGTAAAACCTGCCCGGCATCCGTGAGCGCATGTTCAGCATATGCACCGCCCGGAAACAATGCGCAAACCTGATCGCCGATCTTCCAGCGTGTGACACCCGCCCCGAGCGCAACGATCGTCCCCGCGCCCTCAAGCCCGGGCAGATCACTCGCACCGGGAGGGGGATCATAAGCCCCCGCACGCTGCAAGGCATCGGGGCGATTTACGCCTGCATAGGCCATGCGCACCACGACCTGCCCTGCACCGGGAACCGGCACGGGGCGCAATGTCTCGCGCAATACCTCGGGTCCACCCGGCTCTGAAATTTCGATGGCGCGCATGGTATCTGGCAGGTCCATGATCATTCCCTTATTCACTTGGCGAAGGGTCAATTTCGCATCCTGAACTCTCCACGGAGAGTTGAACGCTGCACGCGCTCAACAACGGCAACGCATCTCAGCTCCGCTGCGAGGCAGCATAATCCCAGTAAAGCTCCCGCGCCCGAGCCCCGAGCCGGCCTGTCCCAAGATCACGTTCTTTGTACCGGGCAACCGGCATGACCTTCGCGATATTCCCGGTCACGAAAATTTCCTCCGCCGCCTCAAAATCGGCCAGTGTAAGCGCGCTTTCCACGACCTCCACCCCATCGTCACGCAGCAACCCGATCACACGCTGGCGGGTAATTCCATTCAGGAACATCCCATTCGGCACCGGTGTAAACACGACCCCGTCGCGCACCATGAACACATTCGTAGACGCAGTTTCCGCCACATGCCCGTTAATGTCGAGCGACAAGGCATTGGAATAGCCCCGCGCGCGCGCATCCGCCATGATCCGGGCGTTATTTGCATAAAGTGAGCCCGCCTTGGCCTCGGTCAACGCCATATCCGGGCGCGGGCGACAAAAGGGCGAGACAGTCAGCGAGAAACCCCCCGGCACCGGCATGGCCAATGACTCGATACAAATGGCAAATCCCGTGCTCTCTGGCGTTGCGTCAATAATTCCGGGGCTCGATTCACGCGACCACATCATCGGGCGCAGGTAGAGCGCCGCATCAGCGCCGAACATGCGGCACCCCTCTTCCATCAAGCCTTGCACCGTTTCGGCATCGACAGGGGGGTGCATTCCCATCACTTCGGCGGAGCGGATGATGCGAGCGGCATGCAGATCGAGATCGGGCCGCGCCCCTTCGAATTGCCGCGCACCGTCAAACACCTGTGATCCCAGCCACGCAGCGTGGTCCGCAGCCCCGATTATCAGCGCATTGCCCCGATGCCACTGGCCTTCATACCACGTAACGATTTCCTTGCCGACGGCCATGCACAGCCTCGTTATCCTGTTTCGATCAGGGCGGCAAATTGCGGCGCATTCCCGTGCGCGTCAACCCTGTTGCGGCGCTTTCGGCTGGATATACCCCGGCAAGTCCGTCCGTGGATCACGCTCGGGCGCCTTGATGCAAGACAAGAATGCGCGTGGCCCCGCAAGGGCCATCCGCGCCACGGGGTTCTTCTCCACTGCGCTCTTGATGCGCTCAAATTGCATGACGCCATCGATACGCCTGTCCAGGAAGTTCCATGTGGCTTGCGCATCGGGACTATCATCCCCCAGCCAGTAGAGCACTGTTGCTGAATAGACACCCGAAAGGCTGGCGCGCTTGGTGTACCAGTTATAATCGGTCGAGCGATCACCCAGTGTGGACCAGATCATATCCGCAGTGCCCCAGATCGCGCGCACCCCATCCGCCGCATAGGGTGGCAATGCAAAAAGCGCTGTGCCCCTGCGCACCAACTCTCGATCCTGAGCCGCCTCAATGCGGTAGCGCACGGCACGCGCAATACGATCACGAAAGCGCAGATCGCCGAGATCCTCTTGTGCAAGGCGCGACGCCATCGCGGAATCCCCGCGTCTGTGGAAAGCAAGCGCAAGGTCGACACCGCCTCGCGGGAACAGCGCGCGTGCCGTTGCCAAGTCTATCCCGCAATCAGCGGCTGCGGCTTTCAAGGTCACATCACTCCAGCCATCAAATGGCACATGCACCATGGCAGCGTCCAGCAATGCATTGATCTGGTCTTTCATCTCTCTTCTCCTTGGCCAGCAGAGTCTGGACATAGCGCCTTGCCTCTGCTAGACGACAGCCTCCTGCAGTTTGATGTAACTTTAACTTGGAAAGGTGGTGAAAACCACATGCAGGTATCGGTTCGTGACAACAATGTTGATCAGGCACTTCGTGCGCTGAAGAAGAAGCTCCAGCGTGAAGGGGTGTTTCGTGAAATGAAGCTCAAGCAGCATTTTGAGAAGCCCTCCGAGAAGAAAGCACGCGAGAAGGCTGAAGCGATCCGCCGTGCGCGCAAACTTGCGCGCAAAAAGGCGCAGCGCGAAGGCATGCTCTGATCTGACAGAGCCAGACCGGCAGGTTAACCTGCTGCACGGATCAACCCCCGAAGGCGCGGCCTGCGGGGGTTTTTCATATGCCGCAAGCTCAGATCGGCATCGATTTGCGCCCCCCGGCTTTCGAGTTCCCCGGCGGCTTTTATCCCTGAATCATCCGGGCTTCACGTCGCGCAAGACCCGTTCCCGACACATAAACAGGCATTCTGGTCGACCCTGCTACGGCCTTGGCGCGCGGGTGCTTGACTTCCCGGTGCGCTTTCGAAACGTCAATCCCACTGGCATCATTGCTTATCTGCGCGTGTCCCATTCTTGTCGACGAGGGTCGCGCGCCCTCGGCACCCGTTCGAGCATCCGGCGAAGACGATGGCTGGTCACTCTCTAAAACGGTCCACCAAACCCAAACCTGCGGCGAAACGACCATGGCAGCGTGCGGCATAAATGGCATGGCGCCCACAGTCTTTTTCTTCGCGCAAGGGCCGCTTTCAGCATGAAGACAAGTCTGGCGCACTCATTTGCAGTCATTTGCGTTCATTTGCCAGATTCCAATTTATCGTTATCGCGTCTTCTTATGCGCAAGAACGGCGCCCGCTTTTGCGCAACATGCTCTAGCCCAGCGCAGCACTGGCTTTGGCTTTGGCTCTCAACTCCGCATTAAATCTGATCCACCCGATCCAAGAATGATCATGCGACCTGCTTGAGACATCAACTCCGCGTCTGCCACCAATCAAGCCGAGCGGAATATTCGAGCACATACCCATGCCCAGGTCATCGGAATCGAAACGCATGATCCCTATCCAACCCGACTGCGCTTGAGCTGGGAGATTTTCCATGGTTCTTGGGTGGAAGGCGCTCCAAAACGGTATCCTTGAAGGCAATCGACGCCCATTTCCACCAAGACCCGTGCGTCTTCCGCATTCTCGACCGCTTCCGCGACGGTAAACATATCGAAATGGCGCGCGATGGAGACCAGCGCCTGTACGAGCACATGATTATCGGGCTCGGTTCCGATATCGCGAATGAAGGTTCCGTCAATCTTGACGATATCGAAATAGAAATCCTTCAGATAGCGAAACGCCGTATACCCGGCGCCGAAATCATCGAGCGCGAAGCAAATACCGCGTTCCTGCATATCCTGCATGAAGTTCGTAACCAGATCGGGCATCACCATGGCAGAAGATTCCGTGATTTCGAGGATCAGCCGTTCCCCGATATCCGGCCTGTAGCGCAATCCACGCTCCAAAGTGGCGAGCCAATCCGGAAAGCCGATGGAACGGGCCGACATATTGATCGACAGGCGGATGGAAGGCTCATGCGCAAGCGTAGCAAGCCCCATCTCCAGCGCAAGGCAGTCTATCCGGCGACCAAGCTCATTGGTCTCCACCGCATCGATAAAATCGCGTGCGGGAATGATACGCCCGGTATGATCGAGAATGCGCATCAACCCCTCGAAGAAGGCGGCGCGCTTTGGCATACGGGCTTGCACAACGGGTTGATAGGCCAGCAGGCACCGCTTTTCATCAAGCGCCTCTCGCACCATTTTCACGGCATCGCGCCTTTGCTCCTCGGCTGCTGCGGCGAAAGGAGATCCGTATTCTGGCTCTATGGCGTATTCTGGTGCGAAATCGCGACTCGGCATAGACTGAACTCCGGCTGTTTCCCTCATATTGCAGGTTCGGGCTTAATCGCCGGTTAAAGCAGCGCCCTTTGCGGAAAATTATTTCTAACTCATGCGATATATCGTGGTGAGGCCAGCAAGCTTGCCGGCGTGCAAGATTGCTTTCTGTCATGCGCAGGCGTATAGCCGCGCCCGATACGCGAGCGAGAGGATTGCAAAGATGGTGACCAAGGCGGCAAATTCCATGTGGGGCGGCAGGTTCAGCTCTGGCCCCGATGCGATCATGGAGGCAATCAACGCCTCGATCGGTTTTGATAAACGCCTCGCACCACAAGATATCGCTGGCTCGCGTGCACATGCCGCCATGCTCGCTGCCTGCGAGATCATTTCGCAGGACGATGCGCGCGCCATCGATACCGGGCTTGCACAGGTGCTCGAAGAGATTGAGTCGGGCCGGTTCACGTTCTCCACCGCATTGGAAGACATTCATATGAATGTCGAAGCGCGGCTGCGCGAGATCATCGGCGCGTCGGCAGGTCGCCTGCACACGGCGCGGTCACGCAATGATCAGGTCGCGCTCGATTTCCGGCTATGGGTCCGCGAGCAATGCGATACCGCCATTACCGGGCTCGAGGCGCTCATGCGCGCCTTCCTTGCACAAGCCGAAGCAGGTGCCGATTGGGTGATGCCGGGTTTCACGCATCTGCAGACGGCGCAACCTGTCACATGGGGCCATCATATGCTGGCCTATGTCGAGATGTTCGCCCGCGACAAGTCCCGCTTCGAGGATGCCCGCAAACGCATGAATGAATGCCCGCTGGGCGCGGCGGCGCTGGCGGGCACTTCCTTTCCAATCGACCGGCATATGACCGCACAGGCCCTTGGGTTCGATCGCCCCACGGCCAATTCACTCGATACCACGGCAGACCGCGATTTCGCATTGGAATATCTTTCAGCCGCAAGCATATGCGCAATGCATCTTTCGCGGTTTGCCCAAGAACTGGTGATCTGGTCATCCGCACAATTTCGTTTCGTGCGGATGTCGGACCGCTTCTCAACTGGCTCCAGCATCATGCCGCAAAAGCGCAACCCTGATGCGGCCGAGTTGCTCCGTGCCAAGCTCGGGCGCATACTGGGCGCGACGGTCGCGCTCTTTACGGTCATGAAAGGGTTGCCTCTGACCTATTCCAAAGACATGCAGGAAGACAAGGAACAGGTGTTCGACGCAGCCGACAACCTCATCCTCGGGCTTGCGGCGATGGAAGGCATGGTCAGCGACCTTAGCGCCAATCGCGCAGCACTTGAGGCCGCGGCAGCTTCCGGTTTTTCTACGGCGACCGATCTCGCTGACTGGCTGGTACGCGAACTTGGCCTGCCCTTCCGCGATGCCCATCATATCACGGGCGCACTCGTGAAGCTGGCCGAGGACAAGAGCTGCGATTTGCCCGACCTGAGCCTTGAAGAAATGCAGAAAGTGCATGGCGAAATCAGTGATGCGGTCTATTCTGTGCTTGGGGTGCAGAATTCGGTCGCCAGCCGCACGAGCTATGGCGGCACTGCCCCCGCAAATGTCCGCGCCCAGATCGCGCGCTGGAAAGAGGAGCTGGGATGAAATACGCCGCGCCTTTCATTTTGTTGCTACTAACTGCCTGTGGGGCTGAAGCGCCACCACGGGCCGCTGAGCCAGTCGGCACAGGGCTAACTGTCTCGGGCGAAATCCGCATGGGCGTGAAAACAGAGCTATGAGCCCGCTACGTCTAGTCTATCTCGCGCTGGCCATCTGGGGCAGCATTCACCCGATGTATTGGTTCATCACCTGGTTTGTGCAGAATGAATGGTCGATCATGGCCATGGTTGATGCCTGGCACGCGAACGCCTCTACCACGGGTCTGGTGTGGGATCTGACCATCGCGGCTGTTGCCTTGACAGTGTTCGTGCTGGTTGAAACATGGCAAAGACGGCGTTTCATCGGGCTGTTTGCGATCCCCGCAACATTCTGCATCGGGGTCTCTTGTGGTCTGCCGCTCTACCTCTTTCTGCGCTCCAGACCCGACCCAAGCTGATTTTTTCCTGCACCAGATACGCCCTCCGGCGGCTCCTGTCTCATCTTACCGGCCCAAAGCCTGACCGAAAGCGCCCCTTATGGACCACTTTCTCTACCGTGATGGCATCCTGCATGCCGAAGACGTGCCCGTGACCGAGATTGCCGCGTCAGTCGGCACACCTTTCTATTGCTATTCCACCGCAACACTCACCCGCCACTTCCGGCTCTTCGAAGAAGCCCTCGAAGGCATGGAACATCTGGTATGCTTTGCCATCAAATCGCTCTCAAATCAGGCAATCCTTCGCACGCTTGCCGATCTGGGGGCGGGTATGGATGTTGTTTCTGGCGGGGAGTATCGTCGCGCATTGGCCGCAGGAGTGCCGGGCAGTCGTATTGTGTTCTCCGGCGTCGGAAAGACCCGCGCAGAAATGGTTTACGCGCTCACCCACGGTATCCGCCAGTTCAATGTCGAATCCGCCGAAGAATTGCGCGTGCTCTCTGATGTCGCGCGCCAGATAGGGGCGACAGCACCGATCACGCTGCGCGTTAACCCTGATGTCGATGCCAAGACGCATGAAAAAATCGCGACCGGGCGCAAAGAGGACAAGTTCGGCGTTCCGATTAGCCAAGCGCGCGAAATCTATGCCGAAGCCGCCCGCCTTCCCGGTATCGAAGCGGTAGGCGTCGATGTGCATATCGGCAGCCAGTTGACCGATCTTGCCCCTTTCGAGGCCGCCTTCACCAAGATCGCCGATCTGACTCGCGCCTTACGGGCCGATGGGCATAGGATCCACCGGCTCGATCTGGGCGGCGGATTGGGCATTCCCTATACCAGCTCGAATGAGACACCGCCTCTGCCACTGGACTATGGCGCAATGATCAAGCGCGTGCTTGGCGATCTCGATGTCGAAATCGAGATCGAACCGGGCCGCCTGATCGCTGGCAATTCAGGCATTCTCGTGGCCTCTGTTCTCTATCTGAAGGAGGGCGAAGGCCGCGATTTTCTTATCCTCGATGCCGCGATGAACGATCTCATCCGGCCGGCAATGTATGGCGCGTATCATGACATCATCCCGGTGAATGAAGCGCAGGCCGCCGCTGCGCGGCACCCGGTGGACATCGTTGGCCCAGTCTGTGAATCCGGTGACACATTCGCCAAGAGCCGCGAGATGCCTGCACTTGCACCGGGCGATCTGGTGGCCTTTCGCTCGGCGGGGGCCTATGGCGCTGTGATGTCGTCGGAGTACAACACAAGACCGCTGATCCCTGAAGTGCTGGTGAAGGGCGATCAATATGCCGTCATTCGACCGCGCCCAAGCTTTGACGAAATCATAAACCGCGATAAGTTGCCACCATGGCTGTGTCCTGAAGGAGTTTAGCCGAGAAGCGAGGAAATATGCTACGGCGCAAGACCAAAGTCCCCAATCCAAGCTTTCAGCGTGCATTGCGCGGCACATTGGCGGGACTCTGGGCAGAGCGTCTTGCGCGCGCTTTCTGGCCATTCACGACCTTGCTTCTGGCCTGCATCGCTGCCCTCGGGTTCGGCCTGCAAGATCTCGTGCCGCATGTCTGGGCAATGTGGGGCGCGCTCGGCGCCCTGTTCCTGCTTCTGGCGAGTTTTGTTGCTGGCGCATGGCGCCTGCGTCCTCCGGGGCGCGCTGATGCTGCAGCGCGTCTTGATGGATCGCTGCCCGGTCGTCCGCTGACAGCCTTGGCCGATGAACAGGCGATTGGTGCACAGGATGCAGCATCGCGCCTTGTCTGGGCTGCGCATCTTCGCCGTATGCAGGAACGCCTTTCCGCCGCGCGCGCTGTGCCCGGTGACATCAGGCTTGCGCGGTTTGACCGCTACGGTTTGCGATACATGGCGCTCACCGGGTTTATCGTGGCCCTTCTCTTCGGCGCGCCCTCCCGCATCACCGAGATCACAGAGATCGCGCAAGTTCCCAGCCGCGCCGAGGCTGTGGCACTTGGTCCGTCGTGGGAGGCTTGGGTGCAGCCCCCCCCGTATACAGGCCGACCGAGCCTGTATCTTAACGAGGTGGAGCGTGCCCGGCTGGAATTGCCGCAGGGAAGCCGCGTGACGATCCGTTTTTACGGGCAGCAGGGTATCATGTCGGTTCAGGAAACCCTGTCTGAACGTGATGAGTTTGATCCCGCCGATATGGCACAGGATTTCGAACTGGAGCGCTCCGGGCGACTGAGTGTGCGCGGCCCCGGCGGTCGCGACTGGGAAATTGCGGCATTGATCGACCAGCCGCCTAGTGTGGCATTGCTCGGCCCGGCAGAACGAGAACGTGGCGGGCTCATGCGGCAGGATTTCACTGCAAGCGATGATTACGGTGTTATCGGGGGCGAAGTCCGGGTATCGCTTGATATTGAGTCCGTGGACCGGCGCTTTGGCCTGAGCGCGGAACCAGAGCCGCGCGAGGCTCTGACCCTTTCGTTGCCAATGCCGGCCTCCGGCTCGCGCACCGAAATCCAGGATGCTTTCATCGAGGATTTTTCGGAGCATCCCTGGGCCAACCTTCCCGTTACCATCGCATTTCAGGTTGAAGACGCACGCGGTCAGACAGGCGTGTCTGAGGCCATGGATATGATTCTCCCCGGTCGGCGCTTTTTCGATCCGATGGCTGCGGCAGTGATCGAGCTACGCCGCGATCTTCTCTGGACGCGCGAAAATGCGCCGCGCATAGCCCAGTTGATGCGCGCCATCGGCCACAAGCCAGAAGATGCCTTCCGCTCTGACGAAGCGCGGATCCGCTTCCATGAAACGCGTGAGATCCTGCTGGCAAGCCTTGATCAAGGAGCGCTGGACACTGCGACACGCGATGATCTGGCCCAACGCATGTGGGATCTGGCCGTGCTGCTGGAGGAAGGTGAACTTGCCGATGCCCGCGAGCGGTTACGGCGCGCGCAGGAGCGTCTTGACGAGGCCGTGCGCAACGGCGCCGACCCTGCCGAGATTGCAGAGTTGATGGATGAATTGCGCGAGGCGATGCGCGATTACATGCGCCAGCTTGCCGAACAGCCCCGTGAGCGCGGTGATCCCCCGCCCATGGATGGCGAAACTATGGAGATCACGCAGGACCAGATTCAGGAGCTTCTGGACCGCATTCAGGAGTTGATGGAAGAAGGCCGCATGGATGAGGCGGCCGAGCTTCTGGCGCAGCTCAACGCCTTGTTGGAAAATCTGCAGGTGGCCGAGGGTCAGGGCGGCGAAGGCATGCCCGGCGATCAGGCGATGGAGGATCTGGGCGAGACGCTGCGCGAGCAGCAGAACCTCTCAGATGACACCTTTAACCAGTTACAGGACGAATTCCGCGATCTTGGTGAAGGCGACGAAGGCCCAGAGGGTGAAGGCCGCGGCGAAGAGCTGGCAGAGCGTCAGCGCGGGCTCTCCGATCAACTCCGCGACCAGCAGCTGCAACCGCTGCCCGGAGAAGGAACCGCCGAGGGTGAGGCTGCGCTTGAGGCACTTGAGCGCGCACAGCGTGCGATGGAAGAGGCTGCGGATGCGCTCGAGAATGGCGACACTGGCGAGGCGCTGAGCCGTCAGGCAGATGCGATGGAAGCAATGCGCGAGGGCATGCGCGCCATGAATGAGGCGCGCGCGCAGGATCAACGAGAGCAGATGGGCGATCAGGCATCTGAAGAGTCGGGCGATGGCGGCAGCCGGGATCCGCTGGGTCGCGACCGCTCACAGGGCGGCGAAGTGGGTACCGATGACAATCTGCTTCAGGGAGAGGACGTCTATCGTCGCGCGCAGGATTTGTTACAGGAACTCCGTCGCCGGTCGGCAGAACTTGACCGCCCGGAAGCCGAGCTTGAGTACCTGCGGCGCTTGCTGGATCGTTTCTGACACAAACCACCGACGCAGGCTTTTGTAGCGTCTCCGGTCTTTCCGAACGCCTCGGGGCAATCGGTCTCAGACCCAGACGCTACACATCGAGCTCTTCTACGAACCGCGCATTCTCGCTGATATACTGGAAGCGCAGTTCCGGCTTCTTGCCCATCAAACGCTCGACCAGATCCGATGTCTCACCCGGCATGTCGTCATCCACAGATACTCGGATCAACCGTCGTGACATGGGGTCCATGGTGGTTTCCTTAAGATCCTTGGCGTCCATCTCACCCAGGCCCTTGAAGCGCGACACATCTATCTTGCCCTTGCCGCCAAGCCCCTCAGCCATCAACCGCTCTTTCTCCGCCTCATCCAGCGCATAGACGCGGCGCGCGCCTTGTGTGAGACGAAAGAGCGGCGGGCACGCGAGATAGAGATGGCCCGCGTCGATCATGGGGCGCATCTGGGTGTAAAAGAAGGTCATCAGGAGTGCGGCGATATGCGCGCCATCAACATCGGCATCGGTCATGATGATGATCTTGTCATAGCGCAGATCATCGAGCCGGAACTTGCTGCCCAGCCCCACCCCCATGGCCTGACAAAGGTCATTGATTTCAGCATTCGTGCCCAATTTTGACGAAGCTGCGCCGAGCACATTCAGGATTTTACCTCTGAGCGGCAAAAGTGCCTGTGTACGACGGTCGCGCGCCATCTTTGCGCTGCCACCCGCCGAGTCGCCCTCAACGATAAAGAGCTCTGTTCCGTCCCGCGAGGTCGCAGAGCAATCCACCAGTTTGCCGGGCAAGCGCAGTTTCTTTGTCGCAGATTTGCGGCTGGTCTCTTTCTCCTGCTTGCGGCGCAGACGTTCTTCCGCCCGCAGCACCAGAAAATCGAGGATCGCGCCAGCAGATTTCGGATCTGCGGCAAGCCAATTATCGAAATGGTCGCGCACGGCGCCTTCGACCATGCGTGCGGCCTCGGTCGTTGCAAGCCGGTCCTTGGTCTGACCAACGAACTCGGGTTCGCGGATAAAGCACGAGACCAGCGCACAGCCCCCCGCCGCCATATCCTCGCGTGTGATCTGCGCGGCTTTCTTGTTATTCGCCAACTCCCCATAGGCGCGGATGCCCTTGAGCACGGCGGCCCAGAAGCCCGCCTCATGCGTGCCGCCTTCGGGTGTGGGTACCGTGTTGCAATAGCTCTGAACAAACCCATCGCGCACAGGTGTCCAGTTGATCGCCCATTCGACAGATCCGGGCTGGCCAAATTTCTCCTGAAACTGGACCTTGCCCGCGAAGGGCTTGTCGGAATAGGTCACGGCGCCAGTCAGTTGTTCTTTCAGATAATCCGCCAGACCACCGGGGAAATGGAAGGTCGCTTCCATCGGCGTATCGCCATCGGGGACGGCCGATTTCCAGCGAATTTCCACGCCCGAAAACAGATAGGCCTTGGAGCGCACCATCTTGAGAAGGCGTGCAGGCTTGAGCCTGAGCGCGCCGAAGATCTCGGGATCGGGATGAAAGGTCACAGTCGTGCCACGCCGGTTAGGGGCCGGGCCGATCTTCGCGACAGGCCCTTGCGGAATGCCACGCGAGAATTCCTGCGCGTAAAGCTCGCGATTCCGGGCGACCTCAACGCGCATATGGTCTGAGAGCGCATTTACAACCGAGGCGCCCACGCCATGCAAGCCACCAGAGGTCTGATAGGCCTTGCCAGAGAATTTGCCCCCGGCATGCAGCGTGCACAAGATCACTTCCAGCGCCGATTTATCCGGAAATTTGGGATGCGGATCAATCGGGATGCCGCGCCCATTGTCGCGGATGGTCACCGAGTAATCGGCATGCAGCTCAACCTCGATGCGGTTCGCATGTCCGGCCACCGCCTCGTCCATCGAGTTGTCGAGCACTTCCGCCACCAGATGGTGCAGCGCGCGTTCATCCGTGCCGCCAATATACATGCCGGGGCGTTTTCGGACAGGTTCAAGCCCTTCCAGCACCTCGATCGAGGAAGCATCATAGCTCTCAGATTGGCTCAACAGGTCAGACATGGACTGCTCGATTCTTCTGACGGAAACACGCTATCAATAGACCATTGCAACGCAAAAGCCGCAAGGTTTAGACCTTGCGCCCTTCGCTCTTAGTCTGTCTGAGGCGTTACAGCAACGTCCAGAGATGGAAAAGCAGCCCCGTCGCGAAAGCCCCGCCGAGAGAGATTGCGATATAGAGGGCGAAAACCCGGAACTTGACCAGCGCCCAGACCGCAATCGCGGCAGGCAACGAGGTCACACCGCCTGCCACCAGAAAGGCCATGCCCGCGCCTGCCTGCATTCCCTGATCCATCAATGTGCCGATCAGGGGCAGCGCGGCATAGCCATTGAAATAGGCGGGCACACCAACCAGTGTCGCAATGCCAATCGGCAGCACACCATTCCCGCCAAGTGTTTGCGTGACCAGTTCCGCAGGAATATAGGCCAGCATCAGGCTTTCCAACAAAAACGCGAGCGACATCCATTTCAGCAGGAACAGGAAAGTCTTGGTTCCCTCCGTCCGGAACTTGGTCAGGCGCGCAGGGTCGCTCCAGAAGGCCCACAGGGGCGGCTTCGGCGCACGCACCTTCGCGCCACCACAGCCACCATTACCGATCCCATCGCGCAGCGGATCGACCAGCGCACCACTGCGCATAAGCAGATGCACCACAGTCCCGCCCAATAGCCCCATGCCAATGGCGATCAGAGTCTTGGCAATCGCGAATTCCAACCCCAGCACCCCTGCGGTCAGCACAAACATCGACGGATCCATCAAGGGTGAGGCCAGCCAGAAGGCCACCACCGGCGCGAGCGGGACACCAATCGCCAGAAGCGCCGCAATAAGCGGGATAACCCCGCAGGAACAGAAGGGCGAGAGCCCCCCTGCCAGCGCACCCATCAGGATCATCATGGCAGGTGCACCCGTGAAAGCCTTTGCGATCAGATTATCCGCGCCTGTCGCGCCCGCCCATGCAGCGATCAGAATCGAGGCGAGAAGGAATGGCGCAATCGAGATCAGCGCGCCTGTGACCTTGGAAAAGGAGGGCCCGAGTTGTGTGGGATCAAACGCTATCAAGGCCAGCAAGATCAGCGCGAAGGCCAGCCACGGCTTTTCCTTGCGCCACAGATGCGACCACAGCGCCGCAATGGGCCTTGGCTGGGGGAGGGAGTGGTCTGTCATCGTCAAATCTCCAGTTTTATGGTTATGTCAGCCAAACCTGTCACGCCGACTGCGCGTGCGGGTGCACACCCTGACAGCATTCACTCAGCAGATAATCCACTACCCCATGCAAAGCCGTGGTTTCCGCCCGCGTCAGCACTTCGCGCCCTACGCGCGTCTGGCTGATCATCCCTGCCTGTTTCAGCGCGCGCAAATGATGCGCAAGGGTCGAGAGCGGTATATCCAGATGCGCCCCGATCTCGCCCACCATCAACCCGTCTGGCCCAGCCTTCACCAGCAGGCGAAAAACCGTCAGGCGGGCGGGGTGTCCAAGGGCCGCGAGAGCGATTGCAGCAGTGCCATCATCAAAGGTCATAACAAAATTATAACTATTTTTCTGGTTATGTAAATATATTATTCCACCACTCCGTCACAAGAAGCATCTGCGCAATAAATGGAAAGAATTTGCCCCGGTTCGCGCAATCGCTTGCATTTCGCCATTGACCTCGGCTTTTGACAGACTTACTTTCCGACCACGCCAAAGGAGCGGGTTAAAGCAATGAAAGTCAGCCTTGTAGTTATCGTAGGCGAGATGCGCATGGGCCGGTAACGGATATCCAGAACCAACCCCATGCGCCCCCGGAACCAGACGGGGGCTTTTTTATTGTCTGATCCCGCGCTAAAGCGACCCACGCATGACGCCTTGATGGAGCACGATATGACACGTCAGATGACCGGAGCGAAAATGGTTGTTCAAGCCCTGAAAGATCAGGGTGTGGAAGTGGTATTCGGCTATCCCGGCGGCGCTGTGCTACCGATCTATGACGAGATTTTCCAGCAAAACGATATTCGCCACATTCTCGTGCGTCATGAGCAAGGCGCGATTCATGCGGCAGAAGGTTATGCGCGCTCGACCGGCAAACCTGGTGTGGTGCTGGTAACCTCCGGCCCCGGCGCCACGAATGTCGTGACCGGCATTGTTGATGCGTTGATGGATTCTGTTCCGATTGTTGTTCTTTCCGGGCAGGTACCCACTTTCATGATCGGCTCGGACGCCTTTCAGGAGGGCGACACTGTCGGGATCACCCGCCCCTGTACCAAGATGAACTGGCTGGTGAAGGAAACCGACAAGCTGGCCGAAACGATCCATCAGGCGTTCCATGTCGCAACTGCGGGCCGTCCGGGTCCGGTTCTGGTGGATATCCCGAAGGATGTGCAATTCGCGACCGGCGCCTATGTTGATCGTCCGAAGGTCCAGACCGGGCATTATGCACCACGCGTGAAAGGCGATATCGAGGCGATCACGCAACTGGTGGAAATGATCGAGACGGCCGAGAAACCCGTTTTCTACACTGGCGGAGGTGTGATCAACTCAGGCCCCGCAGCAAGCCAGCTCCTGCGCGAGTTGGTCGAGGCCACGGGCTTTCCCGTCACATCGACATTGATGGGGCTTGGTGCCTACCCTGCTTCGGGCAAGTCATGGCTCGGGATGCTGGGGATGCATGGCACATACGAGGCGAACTGGGCGATGCATGATTGCGATCTGATGATCAATATCGGCGCGCGCTTCGATGACAGGATCACAGGGCGGATCAATGCCTTCTCCCCGGGCTCGAAAAAAGTGCATATCGATATTGATCCCTCTTCGATCAATAAGGTGATCCGCACCGACGTTCCGATCATCGGTGATGTCGCGCATGTGTTGGAAGATGCGCTGAAAATCTGGAAATCGCGTGGGCGCAAGGTGAATCGCGAGGCAATCGGGCGTTGGTGGCAGCAGATCGAGCAATGGAGATCGGTCGATTGTCTGGCTTACAAGCCCGGCGGCAAGACCATTCGCCCACAACATGCAGTTGCACGGCTCGAAGCTCTGACCAAGGGCATGGATCGCTACATCACGACTGAGGTAGGCCAGCACCAGATGTGGGCAGCACAATATCTCGGCTTTGAAGATCCGAACCGCTGGATGACGAGCGGTGGGCTCGGGACCATGGGTTACGGCCTGCCCGCCTCAATCGGTGTGCAGATCGCCCACCCGGACGCACTTGTCATAAATGTTGCCGGCGAGGCCTCATGGCTGATGAACATGCAGGAAATGGGTACGGCAATGCAGTATCGTGCCCCGGTAAAGCAATTCATCCTGAACAATGAACGCCTTGGGATGGTGCGCCAGTGGCAGGAACTCCTGCATGGCGAGCGCTATTCAAGCTCATGGTCCGAAGCCCTGCCCGATTTCGTCAAACTTGCAGACGCCTTTGGCTGCAAGGGTATCCGTTGCGACAACGAGGCTGATCTTGATGATGCGATCCGCGAGATGATCGCTTACGACGGCCCGGTAATTTTCGATTGCTTGGTGGAAAAGCACGAAAACTGCTTCCCGATGATCCCCTCGGGTAATGCTCATAATGACATGCTGCTGGGCGAGGCCGAAACACAGGGCGTGATCGGAGCATCCGGGGCAGTTCTGGTCTGAATGCGCATGTCAGGCGTGCAATAGATGCGCCTGCCATCCTGAACGCAAAGAGCGAGACCCGCCCCATGCCACAAGATCCCGAGCGCGAGAAATCGCAACTGCATCGGCTGCGCAACAAGCTCAACAAGCTTGAACGTTTTGTGGCGCAA
Source organism: Natronohydrobacter sp. (assembly GCA_007125005.1). Lineage (GTDB taxonomy): Bacteria > Pseudomonadota > Alphaproteobacteria > Rhodobacterales > Rhodobacteraceae > Roseinatronobacter. The sequence goes on along the minus strand of SLDY01000016.1, from coordinate 9,458 downwards.
GATTATCCGCAGCCCGAGCATATCAGCTATATCGCGCGCATCGGCGTTCGGCGGGCGTTCTTTCTGACGCAGGATCGCTATTCTTACGATTGGTTCTACGGACGTGGCCACCCCAACAAGCTACATGAACCTGCACTCAGCCATAGCCTGTTTCACAGCCTATCCCGAAACTCGGTCTTTGTGGATGTCGGCGCGAATCTGGGATATTTCTCGATCATCGCCGCTTTGCGTGCCCGCGCCGTTTTCGCGATAGAGCCGCAGGAATTTCTGATATCGCGGATTCACGCCAATGCAGCGGCCAATCATCTTGGCAATGTCACGCTGATTCACGCCGCCGCGGGCGCAAAACCGGGCTTTGTGAACATTCCAAAGGTCGGCACGCCCGCAACGCATGTGGGTGAATCTGAGAACCGCGTGCTGATGATCCGCCTTGACGATTATTTCGCGCAGGAGTGGCAACCCACGCATCTCAAGATCGACACCGAGGGCTTTGAACATCATGTCCTGCTTGGGGCGCAGAAACTGCTTGCAGCTCAGCCCACCCTCTATATCGAGTATCATCGCAACATGCGCGAATTCGGCCATAGCGGGGAAGAGATGTGGGATCTGCTGAAAGACTTTGGATACAAGATCACAGCGGCCGCACATCGTGTGAAGTCAGATGAATTTGTCGAAATTGCACGTGCGGATCTTCAGAACCATGAAGGGCAGATGCTGTTTTGCCAACCAGCGCAAGCGCGCTCAATTCCTGAATAAGCGATCACAACAGAAAGGCGAGCCATGTCCCCCCTCAAGATCAAGAAAGGCGCCTCGAAACATTCGGCCTATGACCTGCGCGACCCCAATGCCGATGTGATCGAGACGCATACACTCGCAGTTATCGTCGACAATGAATCGGGTGTGCTGGCGCGTGTCATCGGGCTCTTTTCAGCGCGCGGATACAATATCGACAGCCTTACCGTGGCAGAAGTTGATCACCTCGGCCATCGCTCACGCATCACCATTGTTACTTCGGGTACGCCGCAAGTGATCGGACAGATCAAGGCGCAGCTTGAGCGGATGGTGATTGTTCATGAGGTCCATGATCTTACCGTCGAAGGCCCGTCAGTGCAGCGCGAGCTTGCACTCTTCAAGGTCCGTGGAAAGGGCGAACATCGGATCGAGGCGCTGAGACTGGCCGAGATTTTCCGCGCTAATGTGGTGGATTCAACCCTTGAGAGCTTTGTCTTCGAGATGACCGGCACCCCAGAGAAAGTCGATGCCTTTGCCGAACTCATGCGGCCTCTGGGGCTTTTGGAAGTGGCGCGCACAGGGGTTGCAGCCTTGGCGCGTGGCGCGTAAGCGCCCGCAGCCTCAATCAAGGATCTTGAAGGGCGGCCCCGCAGGGCCGCCCTTCGCAATGAGATCACGCTGCGCGACGAGAATTACTCTTCGGTCTCCAGCGCTTCGATTGCTGTTTGCATCTCTTCCTTGCTGACCTCTTTTTCGGTCACATTAACCTGCTCCAGGATATGATCGACGACCTTGTCCTCGAAAATCGGGGCGCGCAACTGCTGCTGCATCTGTTGGTTTTTTTGCACAAATTCAAAAAACTGGCGCTCCTGTCCGGGATATTGCCGCGCCTGTGCAATCACAGCCTGCGTCATCTCCTGATCGCTGACGGTCACTTCGGCTTTCGAGCCAATCTCTGCCAGAAGCAGCCCCAGTTTGACCCGGCGCACGGCGAGCTTGTCGCTGTCCTCGGTTGTCTCGATCTCGCCATGGCTGTGATCGTGCTGGTCCACATCTTCCTGTGCATCATGCCAGAGTTGGTGGGCGATTTGCTTGCTCTCTGCCTCCACCAGCGAGGGCGGCAGATCAAAGCTGACTTTTGCGTCCAGCGCATCCAGCAGCCCACGTTTGAGCACCGCGCGACTTGCCTGACCGTATTCGGCTTCCAGTCGCTCCACGATCTGCGCCTTCAACGCCTCAAGGCTCTCCGCGCCAAATTGCTTGGCAAGTTCATCATCGATTGCAGCCTCGACAGGGGCTTTCACAGCCTTGATGGTGCAGTCGAATACGGCTTCCTTGCCTGCCAGGTGTTGTGCACCATACTCGTCAGGGAAACTGACATTGATGGATTTCTCGTCTCCGGCGCTCACCCCGACAAGCTGTTCTTCAAAGCCCGGAATGAACTGCCCCGAACCAAGCACGAGCGGGAAATCTTCCGCTGCGCCGCCTTCAAAGGCTTCGCCATCAACCTTGCCGACGAAATCCATCGTGACCTGATCACCGTCCTCGGCAACGCCGTCCTTGGCCTCGAAATTCTGTGCGTTCTTCGCGAGGTTTTCCAGAGCCTCCTGCACGGCGGCGTCATCGGCCTTCACAACCAGCTTTTCAAGCGTGATATCAGAAAAATCGGGCGCTTCGATGCTCGGCAGTGCCTCGTAATTCAGCGAGACCACGACGTCATCGCCCTCTTTCCAATCTTCATTGGTCATCTTGATTTCAGGCTGGAGCGCCGGGCGGTCGCCGGTCTCCTCGAAATGCTGATTCATCGCACCATCGACAGCATCCTGCATCGCTTCACCCAGCAGCCGCTGGCCGAATTGCTTTTTGAGAAGCGGCATCGGCACCTTGCCCTTGCGAAAGCCCTTCATCTCGATCTCGGGCTGCGCCTCGAGCAGTTTTTCATCGACCTTCGCTGCCAGTTCTTCGGCTGTGACAGTGATCGTATAGCCGCGCTTTAGGCCATCATTCAGGGTTTCGGTGACTTGCATCAGCATCCTCGCATGTATGACAGGCCGCACAAACGGCGGCCTGAATGAATCTGCGCCTTACTAGGGTCTGACCTGCCAAGGATCAACCCTGATTATCGGCTTTCAGCCTGCTCGAAGTGGCGTCATTGCGCTTTCCCTGTGCGTATTCCACACTCTATTCGAGACAGCAATGCACGCGAGGTTCCATGCGCCCCCTGATCGCCTTTCTTGCCTTAGCTATCATCACGCTTTCCGTCTGGCAGCTTGAGTTGGATCGCAAGGGGCTGAGCATCTCACCATTTCCCGTCACCGGGGGGACGCCCGCCACGCTCTACGCGCGCGCCGATGATGATGCGCCAGCGCCCACGGTGATCATTGCGCATGGATTCGCAGGCTCGCGCCAGTTGATGGAGCCATTCGCGCTCACACTCGCGCAAGCGGGTTATCTGGTGGTGAGTTTCGATTTCGAGGGGCATGGGCGCAACCCGCACCCGATGTCGGGCGATGTCACGTCGCTGGACGGCACTACACGCCTTCTGATGGAAGAAACTGCGCGCGTGGCGCAAGCTGCCCTTGAGCATCCGCGCGCAGATGGCAGGCTGGTCTATCTGGGGCATTCCATGGCCTCTGACATCATCGTGCGCCAAGCGCTCGAAAGCCCCGAGGCCGATGCTGTCATCGCCATCTCGATGTTCAGCGAAGCCGTCAGCGCAACCGAACCGCGCAATCTGCTGGTCATTACCGGGGAATGGGAATCGCGGTTGGCTGATGAAGCCCTGCGCGCTTTACAGCTTGCTGATCCCGACGCGCAGCCGGGCGATATGGTGGGCGATCCCGCAAAAGGCACTGGTCGCCGCGCTGTAATCGCTCCCAAGGTCGAACATGTCGGCGTGCTTTATTCCACGACTGCGCTAAGTGCCGCACGGGATTGGCTGGATGCGAGTTTCGGGCGCGAGAGCGCTGCGCCTGTTGCGATGCGCGGGGGGTGGATTGTTGCGCTCCTTGCCGCCATAGTCGCACTCGCTTGGCCCCTTGCGCGGTGGTTGCCCCGCGGCGAGGCCAAGGCGCAAGTGCCCCTGAGCCCGAAACAGTTCCTGCTCGCGGCCATCGCGCCCGCGCTGCTTGTCCCGCTGGCGCTCGCCCCTTTCGATATCCGTGTCTTGCCTGTTCTCGTTGCAGATTACCTTGCGTTGCATCTGGGCCTTTACGGGCTGATCACGCTTGGCTTGCTTGGCTATTGGGGCAAGCTGCGCGGCCAGTTTCCCTTGCGCGTGCTATGGATTGCATTGGCCGTTGCGGTTTTCGGCATAGCAATGCTCGGTGGTGCAATCGATCGCTATGTAACCTCTTTCCTGCCCCATGCAGGGCGCGTGATAGTGATTGCTGGGCTTGCACTCGGAGCAGTGCCGTTCCTTCTGGGCGATGCCTTGCTCAGTGAAGGCGGCAAGGCGCCGCTCTGGCGCGTCCTCACCCTGCGGAGTGCTTTTCTGCTGTCGCTGGGGCTTGCCGTTGCATTGAACTTTGAAGCGCTGTTCTTCCTGCTGATCATCCTGCCTGTGATCGTGCTATTTTTCCTGCTCTTTGGCACAATAGCGGGATGGGTCGGGCGCAGAACCGGCCTGCCCGCTGGCGCGGGTCTGGGGCTTGGGCTGGTGCTGGCATGGGCTCTTGGGGTGACATTCCCGTTATTCGCGGTGTAAGCCGAAACGCTCACCGCGCCAGTGGTCGCGCCTCGATCACAACGAAAGCCTGCGCCCATGGATGATCATCAGTCAGGCTGACATGGATCACAGCCTCATGGCCCTCTGGTGTCATCCTCGCAAGCCGGGCCTCTGCCCAGCCGGAGACATGCATAACCGGCTGGCCACCGCGCAGATTGGTCACCCACATATCGCGCCATGAAATCCCCATTGCAAGCCCGGTGCCAAGCGCCTTGGAGCAAGCCTCTTTCGCCGCCCAGCGCTTGGCATAGGTTGCGGCATCATCGCCGCGCCGCCGGGCACGAGCGAGCTCTTCCTCGGTAAAGACACGGTGGCGAAAGCGATCACCAAAGCGCGCCAACGTGCCTGCGATTCGTTCGATATTGGCCAGATCCGTGCCGATCCCGAGGATCATGCGCGGCTCACATCCGTGCCAGCGACATCTGGCGACGCATTTCGCGAATCGCGGCTTCAAGCCCGACAAAGACGGCTTCGCCAATCAGAAAATGGCCAATATTCAGTTCGACCACTTCCGGGATAGCCGCAATCGGGCCGACATTCGCAAAATTCAGCCCATGTCCGGCATGAACCTCAAGCCCCAGCTCCTGCGCCAGCGCCGCTGATGCGAAAAGCCTGCGCAACTCCGTATCGCGAGCCTCCTCATTACCTTCAGCGGAATACTCACAATAAGCGCCGACATGCAGTTCGATGACCTGCGCGCCGATCTTGGCAGAGGCCTCGACCTGCGCCTCGTCAGGGGCGATGAACATCGAAACCCGCGCGCCGGTTTCTGTGAGCGGTGCGATGAAATCTGTCAGCCGCGCCACATCCCTGACAACGTCAAGCCCGCCTTCGGTGGTGCGCTCTTCGCGCCGCTCTGGCACCAGACAGACCGCGTGCGGGCGATGCACAAGAGCGATGCGTTGCATCTCTTCGGTGGCGGCTATTTCAAGATTGATGGGCAGATTGACCGCCGCCATGATGGCAGGAAGGTCAGCATCAAGAATATGTCGCCGGTCTTCGCGCAAATGCAGCGTGATGCCATCGGCCCCCGCCTTTTGCGCCAGAAGAGCTGCACGAACCGGATCAGGGTCAGCCCCACCGCGCGCATTACGCAATGTCGCAACATGGTCGATATTAACGCCCAGCCGGAGCGGGCTGTCGGGATTCGTCAGCGCCATGGAAATCCTCGCCGTTTCTTGCGGAAGAACATACGGCACTCAACCCAGAACTCAATAGACAGCGATCCCCGCGCCTCAATTCGCCCGGTCATGTTTGCGCGCAAGCTCGAAGCGTTCTTGCAATTTCTTCATCCGGCGCTTGCGATAAGCGCGGATCAGCGGCAGTGACAGGAAATAGGCCACCACCCCACAGAACGCGCCGATAATGATACCGCCCAGCATATACGGGACAAAGATATCCAGACCGAATGTGCCGAGTTTCTCCCATCGGATGGAATCGGCAGTGAAAATCGCCACGAAGTTGCGCCCGAATTCAGCCCAGATCGCCCCGAATGCGTTCATTGCCTCATGAGCTTTCGCCGCTTTTTCACGACCCAGCAGGAAGCTGCCGAGCTCCAGCGCCGAGACAGCGATAATGGGAAAGGTGAACGGATTGCCAAAAAACGTCGCAAGCAGCGATGCGAGGATATTGCCGCGCAAGGCCCATGCGATCGACGCAGCAGCGATAAAATGCAGCCCGAAAAGTGGTGTGCAACTCACTGCAACGCCCGCGGCGATGCCTCTCGCGATGCGCTCGGGGCTGTCTGGCAAACGGCGCAGACGGTGCATCACATAACTGGCCGAGCGCCCCCAACCGCCACCCGGAACAAAAAAATTCACCAGCGACTGGCGAAAATTCCTCGGAGTGCGACGTTTGAATACCAAACTGGCAGACTTTCCTTCGCCCGGCCCCGAAAGGAAGCTCAGGGCCGCAGTGACGGGTCTCGGGTACGGTTGATCTGGGCAACCGCTGTTTCCGCTTCAAGTGCTGTAAGCACCTGATGCAGATGCGCAATGCCGCGCAACTCCACTTCCACCATCAGCCGGTAGAAATCTGGTTTGCGATCAACGAAGCGCAGATCAGAGATATTGGCCTTATGCTCTCCGATCAAGCTACAGACGCGACCGAGAACCCCGGAATCGTTTGAAATCGTCAGATCAAGCGTAACACTGTAGATTGACGGATGGGTGCCATCAAGCCAGCGCAGATCCACCCAGCGATCAGGTTGATCGTCATATTCTTCCAGCGCATCACAATCCATCGCATGGGCGACGACACCCTTGCTGCGATAGGTGATCCCCACAATCCGCTCACCCGGCAAGGGCTGGCAGCATGGCGCGCGGCGAAAGGACTGGTCAGCCTCCAGCCCCGCAACCGGGCGTGTGGCATCCACTTCGGGCTCCTGCATCCCGATCTCGGGGTAAAGCACCGCCACAACGCGCCGTGCGCTGATCTCCGCAGCGCCGACACGCGCGCGCAACTCGCCCGAGTTGGGTACACTCAGAAGCCGCGCCGCAGTCGCCAGTGCCTTGGTGCTCATCTCGCGACCTGCTGCCTCGAATGCGAGCCGCAACAACTCATTGCCCAGACGTATGAATCGCTCCCGATCCTCGTTGCGAAGCGAGCGCCGGATCGCGGACTTTGCGCGACCGGTCACGACAATGTCGATCCAGCTTGATTGCGGGCGCTGGCCCTCTGCCGTGATGATCTCGACCGATTGCCCGTTGCGCAGCCTTGTCCAGAGCGGCACGCGCAATCCGTCTACCTTGGCAGAAACACAACCATCGCCAATGCGGGTATGGATGGCATAGGCAAAATCGAGCGGTGTTGCGCCGCGCGGCAACTGGATCACATCACCCTTTGGCGAGAAGCAGAAGACCTGATCCGAGTACATCTCGAGCTTGACATGCTCCAGAAATGCATCGTGATCCTCTTCATTCTCAAATCCTTCGGTCAGGGTATTGATCCATTTCGCAGGATCAACCGCAAAAGGGTTCTTGGAACGCTGTCCGTCGCGATAGGCCCAATGCGCCGCCACTCCGGCTTCGGCGACTTCATGCATCTCACGGGTGCGGATCTGGATTTCCACCCGCTTGCCATCGCGCCCTGAGACTGTTGTATGGATGGAGCGATAGCCATTGGATTTCGGCTGGCTGATGTAATCCTTGAACCGCCCGGGGACAGCCCGCCAGCGATTGTGGACAGCGCAGAGCACGCGGTAGCAATCCTCAAGACTGTCAGTGATGATCCGGAAACCATAGATGTCCGACAGCCGAGAGAATGCCAGATCTTTCTCCTGCATCTTGCGCCAGATCGAATATGGCTTTTTCGCCCGTCCATAGACATCGGCATTGATATTGGCGCGGTCCAGCTCGGCGCGGATATCGGCACTGATGCGATGCACCACATCGCCCGCCTCGCGCTGAAGCGTGATGAAACGGCGCAAGATCGAGTTGCGCGCCTCGGGATTGAGCACGCGGAAAGACAGATCTTCCAGCTCCTCACGCATCCACTGCATCCCCATCCGGCCTGCAAGCGGTGCATAGATATCCATCGTCTCGCGCGCTTTCTGTGCCTGTTTCTCGGCCCGCATCGAGCGGATGGTGCGCATATTGTGCAGCCGGTCGGCGAGTTTGACGAGGATAACCCGCAAATCTCGCGACATGGCGATCAGCAGCTTGCGGATATTCTCGGCCTGCTTTGCCTGGGATGAAGATAGCTGAAGATTGGTAAGCTTGGTGACACCGTCAACAAGCTCCGCGATTTCAGCCCCGAAACGACGCGAGACTTCAGCATAGGTGGATTTCGTGTCTTCGATCGTATCATGCAGCAATGCCGTGATGATGGTGGCATCATCCAGCCGCATTTCCGTCAGCAGCGCCGCAACAGCCACAGGATGCGTAAAATATGGCTCGCCCGAGTGCCGGAACTGGCCTTCATGCATCGCCTCGCCATAGTCCCACGCATTGCGTATCAGCGACTCATCAGAGCGAGGGTTATAATTGCGCACAAGGGCGATCAGGTCGTCTTGCATGATCACGCTTGTGGCCCTTTCCTGCCTGTGCGCTTGGCGCGAGAACTCACCGCAGAAGGATCAGCCCGGCTGACCTTGTGCTTCCATCAGCGCGCGCAGCATCTGCTCTTCACTCATGCCATCCTGCTCGGGCGCGTCCTGCTCGGGTGTGTTCATCAACAGCGCCATGTCGTCTTCTTCGGGCATATCGACTTCGATCTGTGTCTGCAGGCTCTCGATCATGCGCTCGCGCAGCAGGTCAGCGGATTGTGTCTCTTCTGCGATTTCGCGCAGCGCAACAACGGGGTTCTTGTCATTGTCGCGATCAACCGTGATCTGAGCACCTGCAGCTATCTCGCGCGCGCGATGTGCTGCCAAAGCAACAAGTTCGAAACGGTTGGGAACCTTGTCAACGCAATCTTCCACGGTTACGCGGGCCATTAGTGTTCTCCAATCAGTCAGGAATCCGGGATCAAGAGGGCGTCTTACTGCGCAAAAGCCCCCATGACAAGCCGCGCGGTGGCGCGGAGACAGTTAATTTACTGTGATACCGGCTCGATATAGCATAATTCGGATGGATCAAGCCTCGCGACCATCTCTGTGACACTCAATCCAAGAACAGGATGTCGCCAGTCGGGGACAATATCCATCAGAGGAACCAGAACAAACGCCCGCTCCTGCAGGCGCGGATGCGGCAGGATCAGTTCGTCGGGTGCGTTCGTCATCTGCTCCTCAAGCGCAATCCCGGCCCATTGCTCGAAAGCTTGGGTGTCTGGCAGCACCAAATCCCCGACTGCAAGAAGATCAAGGTCGAGAATTCGCGCCTCCCAACGCTTGACCCTTTTACGCCCTGACTTATTTTCTATCGCATGCAAAGTCTGAAGGATCATTTCCGGGGCGAGGTTGCTCTCACATAAAACAACTGCATTCACAAAATCGGGACCACTACCCGGCGGGAAACAGGGGGTTTTGAACAACCTGCTTTTACGCCTAACTGTCAGACCT
>SLDY01000074.1 GCA_007125005.1 Natronohydrobacter sp. | reverse complement strand
AGTGGCGCGCGCAGAAAATCCTGCATCCCTGCCTTCAGAACCGAACTCAGATCGGCAACGGTGATCGGATTGGGCTCTGGAATTTCAGACGGCGGCAACTGCGCCATGCCAGTCGGCGTCTCGGACATGTGGTGCTCCCTTCACTTTGCTCAGAGCATATGTCCGCGGCAATATGCCACGCAAGCGCATTTTTCGCCGCTACTGCCTGCTCAGTCCACTGCGGTGGCTTCGGCGCGCGACTTGCCCGCAACATCCATCGCAAGCGTTGCCGCCATGAACCCATCTAGCGCACCATCAAGCACGCCCTGACTGTCCGATGTCTCATGGCCCGTGCGCAAATCCTTGACCATCTGGTAGGGATGCAGAACATAGGAGCGGATCTGATTACCCCAGCCGGCTTCACCCTTGGCGTCATGCGCCGCCTCGATGGCTTCTGTGCGCTTGCGCAATTCCAGCTCATAAAGCCGCGATTTCAAGGCATTCATGGCGATCTCACGGTTTTGATGCTGCGATTTCTGGCTCGACGTGGTCACGATACCTGTCGGGATATGGGTAATCCGCACAGCAGAGTCGGTCGTGTTGACATGCTGCCCCCCCGCACCAGATGAACGGAATGTATCGATGCGGATATCAGACGGGTTGATCTCGATTTCGATATTGTCATCGACCACAGGATATACCCAGACCGAACTGAACGAGGTATGCCGCCTTGCAGAGCTGTCATAGGGCGAAATGCGCACCAGCCGATGCACACCGGATTCCGATTTCAGCCAGCCATAGGCATTATGCCCGCTGATCTTGTAGGCCACAGACCGAATGCCCGCTTCCTCACCCGCACTCTCGCTCATCAACTCGACAGTATACCCCTTCTTCTCGGCCCAGCGTACATACATACGCGCAAGCATCGCAGCCCAGTCACAGCTTTCAGTGCCGCCAGCACCTGCATTGATTTCCAGAAACGTGTCATTGGCATCCGCCTCGCCATTGAGCAGCGCCTCTAACTCCTTCTCGGCCGCAAGTTCGCCAAGCTTTGCAAGCTCGGCTTCTGCTTCCGCGACAACCTCTGCGTCGCCCTCTGTCTCGCCAAGTTCGATCAACCCGATCTGGTCTTCGAGTTCCTGATTGATCTTGCGATATGTCTCCAGCGCATCTGACAGCATCCGCCGGTCGCGCATCAACGCTTGCGCGCGCGCTGGGTCATTCCAGAGCGCGGGATCCTCGGTCATCGCATCGAATTCTTCCAGCCGATGCGGCGCAGTCTCGATATCCATGCGCTGCCCAAGCAGGGCGAGGGACTTGCGGATCGCGTCAATTGTATTGAGCGTCTCGGAACGCATGTTGGGTCACCACCTGTCTGGTCTGATAATCACTACCGCCGTTCCTTAGCGTGACGCCGCGCGCGGAGCAAGCATGCGCAAGGACAGGGGCTTACGTGGTTGCTGGTCAGTATAACCCGCCGGTCGACACTGTTCCAAGCGTTGCGGGCGCGCGGGGTGCAGTGCTGCCCCTTCCGGCATCCTCACGCTCAAGCGCCTGATAGCTTTCCCCCGGCGCGAACATCGGAAGGTCGCTCCCTAGCGCAAACCCGCCATCAATCACAGCTGCCAGACCGAAGATCGGCTCAACGCCTTCACGGAAGAACTCAAGCTGCACATGCGCCCCCGACGCGTTTTCAGGCAAGCGCGCGCCCGTGTTTCGGTCGATCTTGAGGAAATAGCCGCCCTCGGGCACGCGGAAGCGCCCGCCGCCATATTTCTTCACGGCCTCAAGCATGAACTCATTGAAGACAGGGCCGCAGATCGAGCCACCGCCCGCACCGCGCCCGAGTGGCCTTGGCTGATCATAGCCGATGTAACACCCTGCGACGATATTCGAGGTATATCCGACAAACCAGACATCGCGGGCTTCATTCGTGGTTCCGGTCTTTCCGGCTGCAGGCACCGGCAGGTTAATCGTGCGCGCGGCCGTTCCCCGTTCGACCACGCCCTGCATCATCGACGTCAGCTGATAAGCCGTGACCGCATCCATCACCCGTGCACGGCGCGATGTAATCCACGGTTCGCGTCCGGCAGGCAGTGTGCGCTCATTGCAATCTACGCAAGTGCGCTGGTCATGGCGATAGATCGTCTCGCCCCACCGGTCCTGCACGCGGTCAACCAGAGTTGGCTCAACCCTTTCGCCGCCATTGGCAAACATTGCATATGCCGCCACCATGCGGAAAAGCGTAGTTTCCTGACTGCCTAGCGAAGCCGCGAGATATTGCTGCGCACGGTCATAGACACCGAAGCGCTCGGCATAACCGCCGACAACATCCATCCCGATTTCCTGCGCCAGACGCACTGTCATCAGGTTCCGCGACATCTCGATGCCACGGCGCACGGGTGTCGGGCCATAAAACTGATTTGACGCATTGGTCGGCCGCCAGATACCTTGTGGCGTATTCACCTCGATGGGCGCATCGACAATGATCGTAGCCGGAGTAAATCCGGAATCCAGCGCAGCGGCATAGACAAATGGCTTGTAGGCCGAGCCCGGCTGGCGCTGCGCTTGCGTTGCGCGATTGAACACCGAATGCTGATAGGAGAACCCGCCCTGCATGGCAATCACGCGGCCGGAGTTGACATCCATCGCCATGAAACCGCCCTGCACTTCCGGCACCTGACGTAAGGACCAGCGAACATGGCTGCCATCGCTGTCAGAGGTCACCCGGCGCACATAGACGACATCACCAACGCTCAAATTGTCCGACAATGAGCCCCGCGCCCAGTTGATATCTGGTCGATCCACCACATGCGGGGCGTGGTAATCATCACCAACCCCCTCGATTCCAAGCCGCGCCCGGTCTGCGCTGACTTCAAGCACCACCGCAGGATACCAGCGATTGCCAAGCGTGATATCGCGTGCGAGTTCCAATTCGCCGAGTGCAGCGCGCCACGCTTCTTCGTTTTCCAGTAATTCTGGCGCGATCGTCTCGCCTGTGGTGCGCAAACGTCCTAGGCCGCGATCATATTGCTCCAACGCGCGTTGCAGCGCATGGGCGGCGTGAACCTGCATTTCCGGGACGATCGTGGCGCGGATCGACAACCCGCCGGCGAAAAACTCATCCTCGCCAAATGTCCCCGAAAGCTGACGGCGCACCTCGTCCGTGAAATAATCACGCGGAGGCATATTGGCGCGCGGGCTCGGGAAATCGCCTGATTGCACGGTCAGCAGCGGTTCTGCGCGGGCAGCGTCATGTTCTGCGCGCGTGATGAAGCCGTTGCGCAACATTTCACCCAGCACATAATTGCGCCGGGCAATCACGCGGTCATGGTTGCGCACCGGATGATAGTTGGAGGGTGCCTGCGGAAGCGCGGCCAGAAACGCCATTTCGTGCAGGTCAAGTTCATCCAGCGTCTTGTTGAAATAGGTCTGCGCGGCGGCAGTCACCCCGTATGAATTCTGACCCAGAAAAATTTCGTTCAGGTAGAGTTCAAGGATTTGATCCTTGGTGAGCGTGCCCTCCACGCGGCTTGCAAGGATCAATTCCTTGATCTTGCGCTCGCCCGTGCGGTCGCCCGAGAGCAGGAAGTTCTTCATCACCTGCTGCGTGATGGTCGAAGCGCCGCGGATCGTCTCACCCCGCGAAGCCACGGCCTCATACGCGGCAACCGCGATTGCGCGTGCATCAAACCCGGTATGCACATAGAAGTTCCGGTCTTCTGCAGCAATAAAGGCGTTTTTTACACGCTCCGGGATATCTTCGATTGGCGTGAACAAACGCCGTTCCAGCGCGAATTCATCAATAAGCCGCCCCTCGCCCGAATAAATCCGGCTGATGGTGGGAGGGCTGTAATTCGCAAGTTGCTCATGACTTGGCAACTCCTGACTGTAATACCAGAAGACGCCACCGATGGCGACAACCGCGAAAAACACGGCCGTGATGGCAAAGCTGAAAAGCCCGCCAAAAAAGGATAGAATCGCACGCAGCACTGGCACCTCTCCACTACGGAGCGATCATATACCCAAAAGGTTATGAAAGGTCAAAAAGCTGATCACTCAACACCTTGTGACGTAACGAACGGATCATCGCAGGCGCAAGGGTGCAATGGCCTGATCCTGCAAATGCCAATGCTCCAGCGCATCGGCCAGCGCCTCGACCATCTGCGCAGTCCATGACGGGTCTTGCAGATTGGCCAGATCGCGCGGGTTGGACATGAATCCGAGCTCGACAAGAACCGAAGGCATATCAACAGCTCGCAGCACAGTAAAAGCGCCCGACTGAATCGGCCGGCGGTGCAGGCGCAGCCCAGCCGCGCCGATCCCCTCTACCAGCGCCTCGGCCAAGGCACGCGAGCGTGGTTTTGTGTCCTGCCACGCAACCGACATCAGGATACGCGCTATCTCGTCCGTGGTCCCGCTCAAATCGACCCCGGCCAGCATATCTGCCCGATCATGGCGCTCTGCAAGATAGGCTGCGGAATCATCGCTGGCCTCATCCCCAAGCAGATACATAACCGCGCCACTTGCCAGCCCCTCCGGCAGCGCATCGGCATGGATCGATATGAACAGATCCGCTCTTGCGGCGCGGGCTGCGCGGATGCGCCCATCAAGCGACACGAACACATCTTCATCACGGGTCATTGCAACTTCAAGAACGCCACGCCGCAAAAGTGCTTCACGCAGCTTTCGCGCAAAAGTCAGCACCAGATCCGCCTCGCGGATACCGCCCTGCTCTGCGCCGGGATCAATGCCGCCATGACCGGGATCGAGCATTACCAGCGGCTTGCGCGACGCAGGGCTTACCGTGGGCATGGCTGGGGCGTCGGGATGAAGCAGTGAGATCGTACTCTGCGCGACAAATCGCGCTTCATCCCATGCGGTTTGCTCGAATTCCTCGAGCGTAACCCGGCGCAACCTCAGCGCAATTCGCGCCGCCCCGCTCTCTGTCTGTATCTGCTGTTCAGAGCTTTCCAGCGCGAATGCACCCCCCAGATCCAGCACCAATCGCGCCCAACCATCCGGCAGATGCCCTTTACGCAAGCCTGCGATGCCCTGCGCCTCGGCCATCCCCTCCAGATCAACCGCGCCCCAGGATACCGTGTTGAGGTCCAGCACAAGCCGCGGCGGATCCGCCAGCAGCCGCACGCGATAAGGCACCGGCTGACTGAGCGCCAGATCAAGAGATACAGTGTTGGAGCGCGCAGAGACTGATGTGCCGTCGGCAAGAAGTCGCGCCTGAGCGCTCATTGACGTCTGCGCACTCACGGATACTGCAAGCCCGAGCAAGGCAGCGCAAAGCAATAAACTTGCCATAATGCGCCCGGTTGTGCTCAAAACTGCCTCCTGCCATTCTTTTTGGATGAGCACAGGCATACACCTACTGGGCCAAACGGAAAAGCGCCACAGCAAGCCCTGATGCTGCCAAACCCGTTCAAAAATCCGCAACCTGCAACATGTCGCATGTGAAAGACTTGATTCCAGTCGCTTGACAAGCTTTAACGGGCTCGAAAAGGACGTTGAATTCGCCCACCCGCTCGTTCAGTGCCAAGACCACGAGGACATTCAAGTATGACACTTCCCCTGACCGACACTGCCCTGATCGGAACCTGCTTAGCGGCTTCCGCGATCGGACTTCTTGTCCTGACATCTTCGGGTGGAAACGGTGCGACGGCTCCGGCCCCGAGCGATACCACAGCTATCGAGGCCGAGGCGACTGCCCCATCGGATGCGATGGCACAGATCGGTGCAACAGCAGTGGCAGATCTGCAGGAAGCTGACCCGGCGTTCGGCGCGCAAGTGCGCAGCTATCTCCTCGATAATCCGGAGGTCATCTTCGAGGCCGTCGCAGTGTATGAGCAACGTCAGGCCGAAATGCAGGCGGGTATGGATCAGGCGATCCTTGAGGCGAATGCAGAGGCGCTTTTCAATGACGGGCATTCCTGGGTCGGCGGCAACCCGGAGGGCGATATCACGCTTGTCGAGTTCATCGATTACCGCTGTGGTTTTTGCAAACGCGCCCATGAAGAAGTGGCAACGCTTCTGGAAGAAGACGATGGCATTCGCCTGATTCTGAAGGAATTCCCTATCCTCGGGCCTGAATCGGAGCACGCATCGCGCTTTGCCATTGCAACGCTGCGCCTTGGCGGCGATGACGCCTATGCAGAGGTTCAGGATATTCTGATGCGTCATGAAGGATCGTTCACAAACGAATTCCTCGAAGACGTTGCCGGGCTGGTGGGTCTCGACTTCGCGGATGTCAGCACCGAGATGCAAACCGAGGATGTCGCATCGGTCATTGCCGAAAACCGCGCTTTGGCGCAGCGGTTGCAAATCACGGGCACACCTACATTCGTGATGGAGACCGAAATGATCCGTGGTTTTGTCGGGGCGGAAATCCTCGCGGAGATAGCAACATCGCTGCGGGAGTGACCCGCGCCGCGCACAAGCATTCTCGTAACCTTGCAGAAAGGGCGGTGCCAATGTCATTGCCCTGACGCAACACGGTTGACTCATGCTTTCCCCTGGCGCCGCTTGCGGCTTTGTCCTTGACCTCTCGGCGCAATCCGACAAGCTTGCGCTACAATCTCATCTGGAACCGCTTGCACATGACAGGCCACACTGCCCCTTTCGCCGCATATGAATGGATGATCGCCTGGCGTTACCTGCGCGCAAGGCGGGCCGAAGGCGGGGTAAGTGCCATGACCGTGATCTCCTTTCTGGGGATCATGCTTGCTGTCTTCGCCCTTATCGCCACGCTCTCCGTGCGCTCGGGCTTTCGTGCAGAATTCGTCGATACCATACTTGGCGCCAATGCACATGTGACCGTCTATTCCGCTGTCCATGTAGACGAATCGGGCCGCACCAGCCGTGTCATAGACAATTACGACGAGATGGCCGAACGCCTCGCGGCTGTGCGTGGCGTAACCCGCGTTGCTCCACTGATCAAAGGTCAGGTCATGGCCTCCGCGCATGGGCGCAATACCGGGGTCGAGGTGTTCGGCATAAAACATGAGGATCTTCTCACCATCCCCCGCATCGCCGCACCCGAACATGCCCTTGGCGATATCATGCGCTTCCCCGATGGTGTGGCGATTGGCTCAGGTGTCGCACGTGAACTGGGTCTGGGAATAGGCGATTCGATCCGCGTCATCTCGCCTGATGGCGTGCGCACGGCATTCGGCACAAGCCCGAGGATCTCTGCCTTTGAGGTAGTCTATATCTTCACAGCCGGGCGATATGACATTGATCGCACACGACTTTACATGCCCTTCGCCGAAGCCCAGAGCTATTTCAACCGCGATGGCGTCGCCGATGAGATGGAAGTCATGGTCGCCAATCCCGACCAGATTGATGCCATGCGTACCGATCTCTTGCGCGCAGGTGGCGAGCGGGCAATGCTCTGGACGTGGCGCGACAGTGCAGGCGCGTTCCTGCGCGCGCTTGATGTCGAGGATAATGTGATGTTCGTGATCCTCTCCATCCTCGTTCTGATTGCGGCCATGAATATCATCTCGGGGCTCATAATGCTGGTCAAGAACAAAGGCCGCGATATCGGCATCCTGCGCACGATGGGGCTGACCGAGGGTGCTGTGCTGCGTATCTTCTTCATCTGCGGGGCAAGTGTGGGTGTGCTTGGAACCATCGCAGGGGTCATTTTCGGCTGCCTCTTTGCAATCTATATCGACCCGATTTTCAGCTTCGTGAATTATGTGGCCGGTGGCGGCGTATGGGATCCCTCGATCCGGGGCATCTACAATCTGCCCGCTGAGTTACGGCTTGCCGATGTGCTGCGTGCAGTGGCGCTGTCACTCTCGTTATCCTTCATCGTCACGATCTTCCCTGCCCGACGAGCGGCCCGCATGAACCCGGTTGAGGCGCTGCGCTATGAATGACAAGGCGGTGGTGCTCAGCGGCATCTGCAAGACCTACAACAAAGGCAAACCCAATCAGGTGCAGGTGCTGCGCGATGCCTCGCTTGTCGTTGATCGCGGAGAAGTGGTTGCACTCGTCGCCCCCTCAGGGGCAGGTAAATCCACTCTGCTCCATATCGCGGGCTTGCTCGACACGCCGGATAGCGGCTCGGTCACAGTCGATGATGCAGACATGACCCGGCTCGGCGACCGTGCTCGAACAGCGGCGCGGCGGGGGCAAATTGGCTTCGTGTATCAATTCCACCACCTGCTGCCCGAGTTCAGCGCTCTGGAGAATGTGATTCTGCCACAACTCGCCAATGCCGTATCCCCCCGCGAGGCCGAAGAGCGCGCGCGCGACCTGCTGTCGCGGGTTGGGGTTGCAGCGCGTGCCGATCACCGCCCCGCAGCACTTTCGGGAGGTGAGCAGCAGCGCGTGGCCTTCTGCCGCGCGCTTGCCAATGCCCCTGCCCTGCTTCTCGCAGATGAGCCAACCGGAAATCTCGATCCTGCAACCTCGGATCAGGTATTCGCGGCCCTTATGGCGCTGGTGCGTGAAACCGGGCTTTCAGCGCTGATTGCGACCCATAACCTCGAGCTTGCGCGCCGCATGGATCGCATCGTACGCCTGCAGGACGGCGAAATCCGCGCGGCCTGAAGCCCTCAGTTTAAGCTGATTGCAGCGCGCGTGAACAACTCTTCCATCCGCGCGCCATCCTCAAAGACCAACTCCACGCGTACAGTTTCAATAGAGTTCAGCGGATAAACCACATAAGGCAGCTCCCGAATCGCATTGGGCTGATTGCTCTCCCGGTGGCACGGCTCCATTGCAAGAACTGTCGCGGCTTCTGCTCCATTTACCCCATAGCGGATTTCTGCGATGCCGCAGCGCCAACTCAGAAGATGCGTGAAATAGAGCAGATCCTGCGCTGTTTGAGTGCCAATCGCAATCCAATGCGCACGCGTCATCGCGAGGATAGGCTCAACCTCGGCCTGTGTCGTGAAATTCTGTGCCTGCGCTGGTCCGACAAGCATTCCCGCTGCCACGATTGCCCGCAAAACCATCGCGTATCCTTCCCTGCCTCAAACCTGCAAATGTCGCAAACCTTGGGTCACATCCGTGCGCAGAGCCAGACGCAGCGCGGCGTCATCGCCAGCACGCAATGCCTCGAGGATAAGCCTGTGATGCGGGGGCGCTGTGGTCCTGCGCAACCGCGTGTAAAGTGCGCGCATGGTTGGGCCCAGTTGCAGCCAGACGGTCTCCAGAAGCCCCAGCATGGCAGGGCTCTGCGCCCGCAGATATAGCGTGCGGTGAAATTCGAGATTGGTACGAATATACTCTACCGGATCCTGAAGATGTATCGCACGGGCATTGGCATCGTTAATGCTTTCCATGCGGTCAATGAGCGCAAGATGTGCGCGCCGCAGCGCGCGACTCGCAAGCTCGGGCTCCAGCAGCGAACGGATTTGCGCAAGTTCCTCAATGCGATCATTATTCAATTCCGGCGTTGTCACCCGCCCCGAGGCCGAGAGCGTGAGTGCCCCTTCTGCAGTCAGCCTGCGCAACGCCTCGCGGGCCGGCGTCATTGAGACGCCATACTGCTTGCCGATTCCGCGCAGGGTAAGCGCCTGCCCCGGTGTCAATTCGCCATGCATGACCTGCAGGCGCAAACCGCGATACACACGGTCATGCGCCGGGGGATTCGCCGGGTTGGTTTGACGCCTCAACACCTCGTTCATACGTCAGCGTGATCACAAATTCGGGGATTGGTCAATTACTACCTAAGTCATTCTCCGAATGGCATACCGCGAAAGCCTTTCTTTTCTGGCGCGGCAATATGCCTTAGCATGCAAACCAGCAAGCACAGGGAGGCCATGCCATGCAGATGTCTGAAGAACGCCATATCGCAGCCCCGCCCGCAACCGTCTGGGCCGCGCTTTTTGACCCCGAGATTCTCAAGGCCTGTGTTCCGGGATGTCAGGAGCTGACAGGGTCGGCATCCGAGGGTTATGAAGCCACTGTCGTCCAGAAAGTCGGGCCGGTGAAGGCCACCTTCAAGGGCACTGTCACCATGAGCGATGTGGTTGACGGCGAAAGCTGCACTCTCTCGGGCGAAGGCAAGGGCGGTGCCGCAGGCTTTGCCAAGGGCAATGCGCATGTCCGTCTTGCTCCGGGCGAAGGCGGTGGCACGCTTCTGAGCTACGAGGTCGATGCCAAGGTAGGTGGCAAACTCGCACAGCTTGGAAGCCGGATCGTGGATGGATTCGCGCGGCGCATGGCGGGCGAGTTTTTCAACCGCTTTCAGGCAGAGGTCGAAGGCCCCGGCGCGGCTGCCACGCCAGAAGTGCAAGATCAGCCTGACGCGGTCACAGAGGAGAAGCCCGAGAACCCATCCGACAAGAAAGGCTGGATGAAGCGGGTGTTTGGCTAAAGCTTGCAAGCCTCCTGGCGTTTCGGTAAAGATTTTTTACCAATTTCAGGGAGGCTCGCCATGCCGGTGATTACCAATATCGAGGATCTGCGCTGCATCTATGAGCGGCGCACGCCGCGCATGTTCTACGATTATGCAGAATCGGGCAGCTGGACGGAGCAGACCTTCCGCGAAAACACCTCTGATTTTGCGAAAATCCGGCTCAAGCAGCGCGTCGCGGTGGATATGTCCAATCGCAGCACCCGCACACAGATGATTGGTGAAGATGTCGCAATGCCTGTCGGGCTTGCGCCTGTGGGGCTGACGGGCATGCAATCCGCCGATGGTGAGATCAAGGCCGCCCGCGCCGCCGAAAAGTTCGGTGTGCCGTTCTGCCTCTCAACGATGTCCATCTGCTCGATCGAGGATGTCGCCGCGCATACCAAAAAGCCGTTCTGGTTTCAGGTCTATACGCTCAAGGACGATGATTTCATGCGCCGCCTTTTCGAGCGCGCGCATGCAGCAAATTGCTCTGCGATCATCGTGACTGTCGATCTTCAGGTGCTGGGTCAGCGCCATAAAGACCTCAAGAACGGGCTCTCTGCCCCTCCGAAACTGACCGCCAAATCGATCGCCAACATGATGACCAAGATCCCTTGGGGGCTCGAAATGCTGGGCACCAAGCGGCGCTTTTTCGGCAATATCGTAGGCCATGCCAAAGGCGTGACCGATCCGTCATCACTCTCGACATGGACCGCCGAGGCTTTCGATCCCGCGCTTGACTGGAACCGGATTGCCCAGTTCAAGGAGTGGTGGGGGGGCAAGATGATCGTCAAGGGCATCATGGAGCCAGAAGATGCGCGCCGGGCCGCAGAGATCGGTGCTGATGCGATCATCGTGTCGAATCATGGCGGAAGACAGCTTGACGGGGCTGTAAGTTCCATCCGCATGTTGCCATCGATCGTTGAGGCTGTTGGCGATCGCGTGGAAATTCACCTCGACAGCGGTATCCGCTCAGGACAGGATGTGCTCAAGGCAATCGCCCTCGGGGCGAAAGGCACTTATATCGGGCGCGCCTTCACCTATGGGCTTGGCGCAATGGGCGAGGCCGGTGTCACCAAGGCGCTGGAGATCATCCATAAGGAACTCGATGTGACCATGGGCTTGTGCGGCCAGACCAATATTTCCGATCTTGGGCCGCATAATCTCTATCTTCCGCAGGGATTCGGGGATCCGACTGTGCCGCTCTGAGCATTTGCGCCAGACACGGCACCTCGCCCGAACTGGGGAAGGAAGCACTGCCACTTTTGCACAAAATAAAAAAGCCACCCGAATACGGGTGGCTTTTCTTTGGGTGAGGTCGAGTTAACTCGACCAAACTCATCAATTGGTGGTTGTGGCGCTCGAAGACGAGCCGCTCGCCAGTGCTGCAGCGAGAGCAGCAAGCGCAACTGCACCAACCACAACACCCGCAGTGCCGCCGAACTTGCCAGCCACTGGCGCAGCAGGCACCACAACAGGCTGTTCAACAACTGGATCGGCCATCTTGCCGCCCATCGCGCCTGCAAATGCAGAAGTCCCTGCGAAGCACAGCGCTGTTACGATAGCAATCTTTTTCATAGACATTTCCTTTCTGTTCCTGCCTTTGAGCGGACTGCGCAATGACTGCCACTCCATAGCTCACACCGTTCATAGATCAGCAGAGCGGCAATTTGCAAGTCTGAACAAACCATACAAGCACTTCATCGGCGAAGTGTTGCAATGTTGCGCGCAGGATAAGAGATTGCAGTCTTTCACAGCGAAAGCCGTATTCCGAGCAGTCTCGCCGCTATCTTGCGGCGCTATTGAAAAGATTTCACTCACAGACACCAAACTACATCACTTCCAGTGTTGAACTGCTCTGAAAAACTGGATATCGGACATTCAACGGGTGATTAGCTCAGTTGGTAGAGCGCTTCGTTTACACCGAAGATGTCGGGAGTTCGAGTCTCTCATCACCCACCATGCCACAATCCGCTTTTCAGCAACACCAGAAGCGATCTGGCTTTCTCGAGCAGATTCAAGCTCACTCGGGATGGATCAGAGTTGCCGATCAAGCAGCCATTCTCAAGGCTCAGGCTTGGTTGGCGATGGCCTCATCCGGGGCCAGGCTAAAGGCACTCGCGTGGGCCCGCTCCGTGTTGTGCTAGGCCAGCCATTTCCCGGTGCTGTTGCGGGCTTGTGATCCGGCCACGATGCCGCGCAGGTGAACGCATTCATAATTCAGCGACTGCCAGAGACGCACGGCCCTGAGATTGGCGCTCCAGCGGCCTTTACCATGCATCGATATCCTCACCCTGATCGCTCTCAACTCATCGATGCAGTCGCTTCTTGCGAGCTGCATCTTGAGATGTGATGATCTTATCACCAAGATACGGCGTGCTGATAAAGCTGCACTCCAAGACTACGCGACGCCACGCAATCGTTTCCCTGCTGCAAATCCTTGCGAAACAGGCTCGGCCAAGCTGTTGCTTTATATACGCCTTGCCTTGGCGCGAACATCTCATCACGTAGCAATCATTCCAAGCCGGAATGCCAATAGAGTTTCACATGCTCATCCAGAGACGGTGCGCGCGCTCAGCCTTCAGTCGGGCGCGGAGCCTGCTGGCAATCGCGCCGGACTTCTCTTGTGCGCAATCCTGTGGCCACAAGCATGCACCGGTCCCGCGCCTCATAGTAATAACCGCGAGCATACCACATGACCGCACGGTCAATATCGCCATCGGCCACCAGCCACGCCCCGCGCAAATAACGACCTGCATATTTCAGGTTTGTTTCTGCATTCAGCAACTCCTCCGGCGCGCCACCGAATCCCATCTGTCGCGCTGTCTGCGGCAGGATCTGCATCAACCCCCAATATGGGCCGTTTCGTGCATGGGCCCGATAATCGCTTTCGCGCTGAATCACCCGGTGCAAAAGTCTTTCCGGGATGCCATGCTTGGCTGCATATTGTCGCACCAGTCGGCGCATTTCCGGTGTCTCGCCAGGAAAAAACGTTGTCAGATCTGCGGGCGCGCGCGTGACCTCAGGCTCGGGTTTGGCGCAGGCAAGCAGGGCAAGAGCGACACATGTAAGGGAAAGCATGCGAATCATCTACGATCGACCTTTTGATCAACACAAATCACACCGATCTCATCAAGAGCGGCGTCAAATGCATTGGGATGTTGGGTGTGTTCAGCTTTCAGCGCATCAAAACGCGCCCGGAGCCGGTTTTTTTCTTCGCCTTTGCAATCATTCCACGGCCGGCCTTGCAGGCCCATTTCCAGCACATAATAGGCGATAAAATGCGGCTGGTGCCCTGATTGCAGCAATTGCGCATAAGCCCTGTCAGTTCCCAAGGCGCGCAATTGCTCAGCGCTGGTGATACCAGCCGCCTTGAACGCAGCTTCCATGGCAGGGCCAAGATTGCGAATGGTCGAGATCGGACTGGGCATCTGTGTTTCGGAGAAGCGGCCTGATCCCGTCAGGCTCTCCTGTGCTACTTGCCCATGCGGCCTTCGCCTAGTGATTTTACACAAACCCGGCGGAAAGCCCGCGCGGATCGGCAAAAATCAGCCGATCTGCGTTGCAACGGAATCAGAGCAGCGCCCAATCCCGAAACTCAGGGGCCACGCGCTTTTGGGAAGCGTTGCGCGGATGTCCGGGGCGGGAATCCGCACTCAACCGCGGCACAACACCGGGGCGTTTGGCCAAATATCTCAAATCAGTTCCGTCTGTTGGAATCGGACGCATCGAAACCTCCTGTCACCTCGAATAATGCAGTGAAGCAACAGAAAACGGCAAGAATCAGGCAATTAGCACGACCTCGGGAATGTTTGCGATACCAGTAGCATCAGATCAACATACCCTCGGGCGTAATCCGGGAGCGCCCGCCCAGATAGGGCCGCAACACCGCAGGCAGATCAACACCGCCATCAGCGCGCTGGCCATTCTCCAGCACGGCAATGAGACATCGGCCCACTGCCACCCCTGACCCATTAAGCGTGTGCAGGAATTCCGGCTTGCCCCCGGCCGCAGGGCGGAACCGTGCCGTCATCCGCCGCGCCTGAAAATCACCACAGGTCGAGACAGAAGAGATCTCGCGATACCGCCCCTGCCCCGGCAACCAGACTTCGATATCATGAGTTTTTTGTGCTCCAAAACCCATATCGCCCGTGCACAGAACGATCGTGCGATAGGGCAATTCCAGCCGCTCCAGCACTGTCTCGGCGCAGCGCGTCATACGGTCATGCTCGGCAAGGCTATCGTCCGGCCGCGTGACAGAGACCATTTCGACCTTCTCGAACTGGTGCTGGCGCAACATGCCTGTCGTGTCCTTGCCCGCGCTCCCTGCCTCCGAACGGAAACACAGCGTATGCGAACAAAATCGCAGCGGAAGGCGCGCAGCCTCAAGGATCTCTCCCGCAGCGAAATTGGTCAGCGTCACTTCGGAGGTCGGGATAAGCCACCAGCCATTGGTCGTCTGATAGCTGTCCTCTGCGAATTTCGGCAATTGACCTGTGCCATACATCGCTTCATCGCGTACCAGAACCGGGCTGTTGACCTCGGTCAGGCCATGCTCTTCGACATGCAGATCAATCATGAATTGCGCAAGCGCACGATGCAGCCGCGCCACAGCCCCGCGCAGCACGACAAACCGCGCGCCGGAAAGTTTGGCCGCTGCCTCAAAATCCATGCCCGATGCCACGCCCCGGATTGCATAATGCTCGACCGGCGCGAAATCAAAAGCACGCGGCTCCCCCCAGCGCCTGATCTCGACATTGTCGTTTTCATCAGCCCCATCAGGCACTTCTGCCAGTGGGGTGTTGGGCAGTTCTTCAAGAATAGCCGTGAGCTGCGCATCCCCAGCGCGCGCCTCTTCTTCAAGCCGGGCAATCTCGGCCTTTTTCTCCGCGACCAGAGCGCGCAGGCGCTCAAATTCCACATCATCCCCGCGCGCCTTTGCCGCCCCCACCTCTTTAGAGGCCGCGTTCTGCGCAGCTTTGGCAGCTTCAACCTGCGCTATCGCTGCGCGCCGCGCCTGATCCACCGACAGAATCGCCTCTGCCTGAGGCGCAAGCCCGCGCCGGGAAAGGGCGGCATCAAAAGCAGCAGGGTTCTCACGGATCGTGCGGATATCGTGCATTTGGCCTCGCAACATCGTCAGGAAACAACCCGCTCCTTATGGCGCATCGTCGTGGCAGGCGGAAGGGCCTCGTGCCACAGGCCCTGACTGCGACACCTGAGCGCAACAACAGCCAATGCGAGCGATTGACCT
>SLDY01000083.1 GCA_007125005.1 Natronohydrobacter sp. | reverse complement strand
CCTTGAAATCACCGAAATACTTGGTGATCGCCGCAGTCAGCGTCGTCTTGCCGTGGTCAACATGACCGATCGTGCCAATGTTAACATGCGGTTTCGAGCGGTCAAACTTTTGCTTTGCCATGGTTAAGGCACCCTTTTTTCTGATCGGCCGCCTCGCGCGGCTCTGCGTGACACGCGCGCCACTTACTCAGCTTATCGCAGAAAATCAAGCGGTGGTTTCCGCAAAGGCTTTCATCAACCCCAAAGAATGCCCTTGCACGAAGGGCCCCATGGGCGGCGGAACTCAGCCAAGGTTTTCCTCTGCAGATCCCGCCTCGTCATCGCTATCGTCATCCAACCCCTCGGGCCCAGGTTTTGGCGGGAACCAATCTGGATTGCTTGCAAGCCAGTTTTCTATAGATAAAACAACATTTTCTGCCAGATTCTGCATCTGACGTTCGCGCGACTGGGTATTGCCGGAACCAACGATTGTTTCACCGGAAATCGCCTCTCCGACAATGATCCTGTGAGGCCGGTTATTGAGTTTGCGTCCCAGTGCATCATCCCAGAGATCCACTGTCACACCGAGTGCAGAGCGCGGCGAGAGTACCAGAGGAATGCCCGGTGGCGCGATCATATACCCCTGCACATTGACGCCAAGATGATACAGTCTATCACCATCATAGCGTCCGAATCTTCGCCGCATTTCGGCAACAAGGATTTCTTCCCATTCCTCGGCCTCCGCCGGTCGTGACCCAGGCAGCGCTGTGGCATCATCAGCGACAACAATGGCGTGACTGAGAAAGAAATCCCCAAGTTCGGCGCGCTCTTCACGCAACTCGCGCCCGCTGGCACAGGCCGTCAGGATCAACGCAGCCACCAAGAAAACGGTCACTCGCTGAAAAGAGTTCTTCGCGCTCATGCACAACCTCCCGGACAAACTCTCGTTGTGCTATCCCATACCCCTCGAAGACGCAAATCACAGCTTTTCTGTGGAACGTGCTCAGGTAAAGCGGTTGTCACGCGGGAATCCACGCGGCGCCATACGCCCTGCGCTTGCGCGCTTGCCCAGCCACTCGCTGAGATCTGCCTCGTGGCGGGTGCGGCCAGCGGGATCAAGCCAACGCAATCCTTCTGCAAGGGTTATCGTTGTCAGATCAGACAGGCCACCATCCTTGTAGCTTTGCAGCCGGACCCCTTTTCCCCGCCCCATCTCGGGCAGATCCTCAAGCGGAAAAACCAGGAGCTTGCGGTTCTCACCCACAACTGCCAGATGATCGCCCGCCACCTTGCGGCAGACATGGCCGCGCACGCCATCGCGGAGGTTCAATACCTGCTTTCCGCTGCGTGTCTGGGCGATCACTTCATCAGCGGGCACGACAAAGCCATCGCCTGCGCTTGAGCCAACCACCAACTGCGTTCCCGGTGCGTGGGTGAAGAGATCAACGATCCCTGCCTCGTTCGGCAGATCGATCATCAACCGCACCGGCTCACCCATGCCGCGCCCGCCCGGCAGATTGGCCCCGAGAAGCGTATAGAACCGCCCGTTCGAGCCAAAGAGCACGATCTTGTCGGTCGTTTCCGCATGGAAGGCAAAGCGGCCCTCGTCGCCATCCTTGAACTTGAATTGCTGGTCAAGCGCGACATGGCCTTTCATCGCACGAATCCAGCCCATCTTCGAGCAGACCACCGTGATCGGCTCGCGCTCGATCATGGCCTCCATGGGCACGTCCTCGACCTCACCGGCCTCGGCAAAATCCGTGCGGCGGCGGCCCAGATCCGTGGCCTTGCCGAATTTCGCCTGCACCTCGCGCAACTCATGCCCGATCCGCGCCCATTGCAACTTTTCCGAGCCGAGCAAATCCTCAAGCTCAGCACGCTCCTTGAGCAGCGCATCACGCTCGCGTTTCAGCTCGATCTCTTCCAGCCGTCGCAGGCTGCGCAGGCGCATATTGAGGATCGATTCGGCCTGCAACTCGCTCAACTCGCCTTCGCCGGGCGCAGGGGGCTGGTAATCCTTTTCGGAGGTCGCGCGCGGAAAGCTGCGGCCCCAGGTCTCGCGCATCAGCGCTGCACGCGGGGCTTCATCGTAGCGGATGATGTCGATCACGCGGTCAAGGTTCAGGAAGGCGATGATGAAACCTTCGAGCACTTCGAGCCGGTGGTCGATCTTGTCCAGCCGATGCTGGCTGCGGCGCGTGAGCACCTCGCGGCGGTGATCGAGAAATGCGCGCAGCACCTCGCGCAGCCCGCAAACCCGCGGCGTCACCCCGTCGATCAGCACATTCATGTTCAGGCTGAAACGCGTCTCCAGATCGGAATTGCGAAACAGCATGCCCATCATGAGTTCCGCATCGACGCTGCGCGATTTCGGCTCGAGCACGATGCGCACATCATCAGCCGATTCGTCGCGCACATCTGCCAGAAGCGGCACCTTACGGGACTGGATGACTTCGGCGAGTTTCTCGATCAAACGGCTCTTGGGCACCTGAAACGGGATTTCTGTGACAACCACTTGCCATTGGCCGCGCCCAAGATCCTCGACCTGCCAACGCGCGCGCAGACGAAAAGCGCCGCGCCCGGTCTGATAGGCGCTCAGAATCGCATCGCGCGGCTCGACGATCACGCCACCGGTCGGGAAGTCAGGGCCGGGGATGAGTTTGTTGAGCGCCTCATCGGGCAGATCGGGATCGGCGATCAGTGCAAGGCAACCTTCGATCAACTCGTCGAGATTGTGCGGCGGAATATTGGTGGCCATGCCGACCGCAATGCCGCTTGCCCCATTGGCCAGCAGATTGGGAAAAGCCGCAGGCAGCACGACGGGCTCTTCCAGCGTGCCATCGTAATTCGGGCGGAAATCGACCGCGTTCTCGGCAAGCCCTTCAAGCAGCGCCTCTGCGGCCTGCGCCATGCGCGCCTCGGTATAGCGGGCGGCGGCGGGGTTATCGCCATCGATATTCCCGAAATTGCCCTGCCCATCGACCAGTGGATACCGCAGGTTGAAATCCTGCGCCAGCCGCGCCATCGCGTCATAGATCGCGGCATCGCCATGCGGGTGATAATTCCCCATCACATCGCCCGTGATCTTGGCGGATTTGCGAAAACCACCTGTGGGCGAGAGCTTGAGTTCACGCATGGCAAAGAGGATGCGACGATGGACAGGCTTGAGCCCGTCGCGCGCATCGGGCAATGCTCGGTGCATAATTGTCGAAAGCGCATATTGCAGATAGCGCGACCCTAGCGCGCGGCGCAGCGGTTCGGAGACCGGAGCGGTCAGATCAGATTGCGCGTCATCATCTTGTGCCATGAGTTCGCAATAGTCCCAGAGATGGGTTTCGTCCAGCCCCGATGACACGGCAAGTTTACGCTGTTCTAAATCACGGCGCTTGTGGCAGTGCCTGCGCTCGGCGTAGTCTTTATGCTGCAACTTCCAGCGCCAAGGGCCTTGTCATGCGTGTTATCTCCTGCGTTATCCTCGCAAGCCTTGTGCTGCCCGCAAATGCCGAGACGCTTCAGCGCATAAATGCAGTTACACTCTCAACGGCCGGCCTTGCGATGATAGAGGCTCAGGGGGCACTTGCTGAGGGCGGCTTGCATCTTCCAATTCGGCGCACCGATATTGACAGTTTTCTGAAATCGCTGCGGCTCTCGGATCCCTCACAGGCTGTGCCAATGCTTACAATGGCCAGTCCAGGCGCGCTGGAAGACAATTTCGCCGCGCTGCCTTTCCCGCCCGAAGCGCTGGGTGATCTGCGCCGGCTGATCGATACCATGATCGGAACCCCGGTTGAGATTGAGCGGCGCGGAAATGTTATTGCGGGTGCCCTGATGGGCACTCAGGAAACGGCCTGTGCACTCGAAGGCCAGCGCGGATGCGCAAGCATCAGCTTGCGCATGGAAGATGGCAGGCTGCGGCAAATCCTGTTCGATGAAGCAATTGAAGTGACTTTTCTGGAGGCAAATGATCGCGCGTCTGTTGCGCAAGGGTTGGAGGCGCTTCGCAGGTCAGCGCGCGCGCATATCGTGGATGTGCAACTCAGCAGTAGTGATCCGGCACCACGCGACATATCGCTGGGTTGGCTGCAACCCGCGCCGGTCTGGAAAACCGCATGGCGGGCCGAGGATGGCCCCGGCGGCGTGACACTGACAGGCTGGGCCGTGATCGAGAACGCCTCTGCGCATGATTGGGAAGAGGTCACACTAACCTTGGCCACAGGTGCTGTTCAGGCATTGGAGGTCCAGCTTTACGACAGGCTGGACGCCCCGCGCAAACTGGCGACACAAATGCTCGAGCCTGCCAATATGCCACAAATGGCGCGTGGTATGATCTTCGAATCCGAAATGGACGCCGCGCCTGTGGCGATGGATGATGGCGAAAGTTTCTCACGCTTCACATTTTCAACGCCAGTAAGCATCAGAGCGGGCGAAATGATCTCGCTGCCCTTCCTGAGCGAGCAGTTGGAAGAGGCGCGGCTCACGCTTTACCGCGGTGGCAGCGGTGCAGAACACCCCATGATCGCTATCGAATTTGAAAACCCACTTCCACTACGCCTGCCAGCGGGCGTGGTCACGCTCTATGAAGCTGCGCGCGGCCACGCGGGCGATGCGATGCTGCCCGAACTCCCGCCGGGCGCGCGCGATGTGATCGAGTTTGCGCATGATACGGCGGTCAGGGTCCGCGAAAGCCTGTCAGAAACGCGGCAGGTGCAATCCGCGCGAATCGTGGACGGAGTTTTGGTGGCAACGGAACAGCTTGAACGGCGCACAACTTACCGTATCGAAGGCGCGCCAGATGCCGCGCGCGTGCTCACCCTCGCCCATCCTTTGCGCGATGGCTGGGAAGTCGCGACCGAGGGCGCTATCCCCGGTTTCAACGACACGCGGTTCGCGGTGGACGTGCCCGCCGGGGAGATCGTTTCGCTCGACGTGCTCGAGACACGGCTCATGCGCAGCGAGGTCGCGCTCCTGCCGCTTGATCTCGAAACGCTTGCCCATTGGGCAAACCGCCTTCCCGAGACGGAATTGCAGCAAGTGCTCGAGGCCATGCAGGACTTGCGCCGCGAAGAAGCAAGGCTGCGCCAAACGCTGAACGACTTGCGCGATCAGGAAGCCGAGTTGGTCGCGGATCAGTCGCGGCTGGTGGGATTGATCGTACAGCTTGGCGATGACGGTCCTGCAACGCGTGACCGCCGGACGCGGGTTGATGCAATCGATGCAGAGATTGATGTGCTCAGATCGAAGCGCGCGCAAGCGCAGTCACGCCTATCGGAAATCGCGCAAACCTTGCGGAACTTGCTCCTCGACAGCTGAAGAAAGCCTTATGACTTGCCGGATGCGCCCTCTTCAAGGGCCGCAATGCGCGCTTTCAGAGCCTCATTTTCCTCGCGCGCTTTCTGGGCCATCGCGCGCACAGCGTCGAATTCCTCGCGCGTGACGAAATCGCGGTCTGCCAACCAGCGGTCCATCAGGCTCTTCATCGCGGTTTCGGCCTCGGTGCGTGCGCCCTGCGCCACGCCCATCGCATTGGTCATCAATTGCGATACATCGTCCATAAAGCGGTTGCGGGTCTGCATGGGATACCTCGGAGTTGATCTGTTTCTCTATATGTGATGGCAGCCACGGAAACTCAAGGTTGACTTCCACGCGCCACCCGCGTCAGACAGGCGCAAGTGTCCCCAGCTTGCAGGCGCGCATGATCTCTCTCGCAATTATGTTTCCTGATATCCGGCCTGAACTTTTCAGTATTGATATCGGCAATTTCCAGTTTGCACTGCGTTGGTATGCGCTGGCTTATATCGTCGGCTTCCTGACAGGCTGGTGGATTATCTACCGGCTGATGCAGCGCCCGGCACTCTGGCCCGCCGACACAGCGCCCATGGAGGCCGCCCGAGTCGAGTCGCTGCTCACCTATGTCATTTTCGGCGTTATCCTTGGCGGTCGGCTGGGCTTCGTCTTGTTTTATCAACCCGCTTATTATCTGTCCCATCCTTCTGAAATTCTGCGCATTTGGGAAGGCGGGATGTCCTTCCATGGCGGACTCGCTGGGGTGATCGTGGCAGGGTTGATCTTTTGTCGGCGCAATGGCGCCCCGCCCTTGCAGATCGCAGATGCGATGGCGCTGGTTGCTCCCATCGGGATCGGCCTCGGGCGGATTGCGAATTTCATCAATGCCGAGCTTTGGGGGCGACCTACGCTGCAACCCTGGGGGGTGATCTTTCCCGGGCAGTCCGCGCAAAACTGCCCATGGGACTGGCCTTTGGGCTATTGCGCCCGCCATCCGACGCAGCTTTATGAAGCCGCTCTGGAAGGGCTGCTCCTCTTTGCTGTGCTTGCGTTTCTGGTTTGGCGTCGTGGCGCACTCAAGCGTCCGGGTCTCGTGACTGCAGTCTTCATCGCGGGCTACGGGCTCGCGCGATTTGTGGTCGAGTTCTTTCGGCAAGCCGATGCGCAATTCATCACGCCCGATAACCCGCTGGGCCATGTACTGAGTCTCGGATCGCTGGGGTTGAGTATGGGTCAATTGCTGTCGCTGCCGATGATCCTTGCAGGGCTAGCGCTGCTTCTCTGGCGCAGGCGGATATGACCAAACTGAAGCAGTCGATCCTGCGCCAAATCGCGCTGCAGGGGCCGATCAGCGTTGCCGATTACATGACGCTTTGCCTGCATCATCCTGAGCATGGCTATTACGCAACACGTGATCCATTGGGGCGCGCGGGGGATTTCACGACTGCGCCAGAGATCAGCCAGATGTTTGGCGAGCTTCTGGGCCTTTATCTGGCTCAGGTCTGGATCGATCAGGGCAGGCCCGCTCCTTTTACCCTCGCCGAACTTGGCCCCGGGCGGGGCACATTGATGGCCGATATTCTGCGCGCCACGCGTCAGGTCGCGAGCTTTCATGCCAGTCTCCGTCTGCATCTGGTCGAGGCAAGCCCTGTGCTGCTTGAGCGACAGGCGGAATTGCTGGCCCCGTTTGCCCCCAGTTTCCACGATACGGCCGATTCTCTGCCCGACGCTCCCCTGTTTCTGATCGCAAATGAGTTTTTCGACGCACTGCCGATCCGGCAATTCCTGCGCCAAGGCAATGCATGGGCCGAACGCATGATCGGGGTTGTGGGCGGGCAGCTTGCCTTCGGGCTTGCCCCCCCTGCCCGATTGGCCGGTTTAGAGCATCGCCTTGGAGATACGGAGAATGGTCAGATGGTCGAGATGTGCCCTGCCGCTCAACCCGTTATGGCCGCGATCAATACCCGCATCGCAGCGCATGGCGGCACCGCGCTGATCATCGATTACGGCGATTGGCGTAGCCGGGGGGATACTCTGCAAGCGCTGCGTGCACATCAATACGACGATCCGCTTGCAAATCCCGGCAATGCCGATCTTACAGCGCATGTGGATTTCGAGGCGCTTGCCCAGGCTGCGCCTGACCTGCATCCGACTACGCTTACGCGGCAAGGGACTTTTCTGGCACGTCTCGGGATCGCTGCGCGCGCGGAGCAGCTGGCCCTGCTGCTTGACGGGAAAGCGCGAGAATCGCACCTTGCCGCATATCGACGCTTGACGCATGCGGATGAAATGGGTCACCTGTTCAAGGTGATGGGGCTTTCTCGCCCCGACGCACCACGGCTGCCCGGATTTGATGAATGACGCTCGAAATCCTTACTGCCGATACTCTTGCTCCACTACGCCACGGGTTCTTCACGCGGCGTGGCGGTGCTTCTTCCGGCATTTTCGAGGGTCTGAATTGCGGACCGGGCTCATCCGATCAAAGCGAGAGCGTAAAGATCAACCGTGCACGG
Organism: Natronohydrobacter sp.; assembly: GCA_007125005.1. GTDB lineage: Bacteria > Pseudomonadota > Alphaproteobacteria > Rhodobacterales > Rhodobacteraceae > Roseinatronobacter. The sequence continues at coordinate 7,893 of SLDY01000083.1, read as the reverse complement.
GTCGCAGATGCGATGGAACTGAGCGCAGATGCATTGATTAGCGTGCACCAGACGCATTCGGCAAAAGTCATATCACTTTCTGAACCTTTACCATTGGATCAGCCTAAACCGGAAGCCGATGCAATCGTCACAGCCACGCCAGGGCTTGGACTTGCGATCCTGACCGCAGATTGCCAACCCGTTCTCTTCTCAGACCCACAAGCACATGTGATCGGTGCTGCTCATGCTGGCTGGCGCGGAGCACTTGGCGGGATTCTGGAAAACACGCTGACTGCGATGGAGGCGCTGGGCGCGGCGCGACATCGGATCAGGGCTGTGATCGGGCCTTGCATCAGTCAACATGCCTATGAAGTCAGCGAAGAGTTCTTGGATGATTTTCTTGTCGACGAACCCGATAACGCCCGATTCTTTGCCAATGGTCGAGATAGGAAATACCATTTCGATCTTGTAGGCTTCGGGCTTGCGCGCATGCGCGCGGCAGGCGTGGGTGATGCACAATGGATCGGGCACTGCACATATAGCGAACCCGCGCGGTTCTATTCATACCGCAGGTCAATCCATGAGGGCCATGCCGATTATGGACGTCTGATCTCCGTGATCCGATTGTGACCTGATACTGGCCAACCGGTCGTGAAAACTCCTCGAAGCTGTCCCATTTCTGTCCGTTTCAAATGCGACTGTTAAGCATGGTTCGAACAGGTCGGATGATACCCAGCGAAGGAATTGTATTATGGCTGCGAAAAACAAGCTGCGTTGGATCAAAGCTGCTTTGGAAGAAAGCGTTCATGAAATACCGGTGCTTCCATGGCAGCGCGCGGCAAAACGCTTGCGGCGCAATCAGAGCTCTGTTCATCAAATGGCAGCACAGTGCTAAAATCGGTCTTCATTCATCTTTTGGTAAGAATTTGCACATAGAAGTTAGGTCTGTCTGGCGAAGGGCGTAATGTGATTTGAGTAAAGAAGGGCGCTCTGTTCGCAGAGCGCCCGATTTTTTTTACGCTCAGCGCATGTGGTTATGCTGCATCTCGCGCCGACTCGGCTGAAGCCTCAACCAGCGGTTTGCTTTCACGCGCAATCTCGATCCGACGCGGCTTGAGCGCTTCCGGTAGTTCCCGCGTGAGATCGACATGCAGCATGCCATCGACATGGCGCGCATCTGTCACGCGAACATGATCGGCGAGATGGAACCGGCGCTCGAAGGCGCGGGTTGCAATGCCGCGATGCAGGAATTCGCGAGAGCTTTCATCTTCACTTGAACGCCCGGTCACCAGAAGGGCGTTTTCCTTGACTTCCACGCTCAGATCATCTGCCGAAAAACCAGCAACGGCGATGGAAATGCGATACGCATTTTCGGCTGTGCGTTCGATATTATAGGGGGGATAGCTGGGTGCCTGCACATCGGCGGCCAGCACACGGTCCATCATATCGGCAATGCGGTCAAAACCGATTGTGGCACGATAAAGTGGGGTTGGGTCGAAACGACGCATACGCATCCTCCTTCATGAAGCGATACAATTTTTACGCCTTCCGCAATGGACAGGCGCGTTCGATTTGTTCCAAGCCCTTTCTCTGGCACTTGGACACCATGGATGTGGGAAAGCGGATGCGCAGTTTCAAGTACTTCCGGCAACACCAGCGCAGAGCAACATGGCCCACCTCAGAGCTTTGTGATCATCAAGGCCGCAGAAACCGCGCCCCGCCACCTGCGCTCATTTCACGCGGTACAGATCCGTCATTCATGGATGGTTGAATGAAGCGGCGATCGCGCGCATCAAGCGCTGCACGCAGCACATCGAGCTTGGGGCCCAGCGCTACCCCCAAAGACACATCCGAAACCGTGCCCCCCATTGTGCCGCGCGCTTTTGCAGAAACTACCGAGACGATATGCGGCCGCCCCTGAGACAGGGCAAAAACCGGCGCGCCGGATGAACCAAAATCGACAGAACACGACATCATCAAAACGCCTGCACGGTCACGCGACATCACTTGGCACCTCTCCTGCAAGGCAGGCGCGGCGGACCGCCCGCGCCCGTATGAGACGACGCCTACACTCTCGCCACCACGCGGCTCTGAATACACCGCGAAGGGCGTGACACCCATATTGCGGATAGGAAAAGTCAATTCCAGAAGCGCCAGATCATGCGAGACGTTTTCGACAGTCACACCACCATTCGGCTCGTAGCCGGGATGCACTACAGAGCGGATAACGCGAACTTCTGCTGCGGAGCGCCCATGGCGAAAACCGGCACGAAACAGCAACTGATCGTCAGAAACACGCTGCCCGGTGTTGCGATCGAACAAACAATGCGCAGCTGTCAGCACAAGCTTTTCCGAGATGAGCGCGCCAGTGCAGAACCCAGTCTTCCCGATATCAAGCCGCCCGACACCTTCCCAGCCTTGCACCTGCATTCCAGTGTCAAGACTCTGCAGAGGCTTGTCCTTTGCCAATAAAGGAATGGCCGAACCGATCAGAACGCCTATTACAAGCCCGAGCGATTTGATCATGCTGCTCTCTCCATCAAAGACGGAATAACAGCTAGAACGTCACTGTGGCAGCATGGTGGCAGCCACATGAAAAACTCAGCGCAGCCGCGGCGCCTCCGGGTCGCCATTCAAAGCGCGTGGTTTGGGCCCGCCTGTTGCCCAATCCAGCAACTCGACCGTGTGCACCACCGGCACCGCAGTGCCCGACCCGATCTGCATCATACACCCGATATTGCCTGCCGCGATAATATCAGGAGCCTTTGCCTCCAGTGTTGCAACCTTGCGATCCTTGAGTTGCTGCGAGATAGCGGGCTGCATGAGGTTATAAGTCCCTGCGGAGCCACAGCAAAGATGGCTGTCTTTTGGCTCGACAACCTCAAAGCCTGCGCGTTTGAGCAGGTCTTTGGGATAGGTCTTGATCTGCTGTCCATGCTGCAGAGAACAGGCCGCGTGATAGGCAACCTTGAGCGTTTTCTTCTTGCCCTCTGGAAGCCCCAGTTTTGTGAGCACCTCGCTGACATCCATCGCAATCTCGCTGACGGCCTTTGCCTCCTTAGCGAGTTTTTCGGTTCGAAACATATGACTATAATCTTTTACGGTCGTACCACATCCCGATGTATTGATGATGACTGCATCCAAGCCCTCGCCCTGTATCTCGCGCCACCATGCATGGATGTTTTTCGCCGCCGTCGCATGGCTCTCTTTTGTCTTTCCCATGTGATGCGTGAGTGCTCCGCAGCATCCTTGCCCCTCGGCGATCACAACCTCGCATCCCAGTCGCCGCAAGAGCCGGATTGTAGCGTCATTGATATCGGTATTCAAAGCCCGCTGTGCGCAGCCAGTCATCAATGCCACCCGCATCCGTTTTTGACCAAGCGCCGGAAAGACCTGCGGATCATCATTACGGCTGACGGGGGGAATGGTCTTGGGAGCCATCTCCAGCATCGCCCGCAATCGGGCATCTGGTATCAGGCGTTTGAACGGGCGCCCCAGCTTGGCACCAGCAAGCGCGAGGCGGAAGCGGGTGGGATAGGGCAGGATTTGCGCAAGTGTCCACCTCAGAATGCGTTCGAAAAAGGGGCGCTTGTAGGTCTGCTCGATATACTCGCGGGCGTGATCAACCAGATGCATGTAATGCACACCCGACGGGCATGTGGTCATGCACGCGAGGCACGAGAGACAACGGTCGATGTGTTTGACGGTTTTTTCATCAGCAGGACGCCCTTTCTCGAGCATGTCCTTGATCAGATAGATGCGGCCTCGGGGGCTGTCGAGCTCATCGCCCAGCACCTGATATGTAGGACATGTCGCTGTGCAAAACCCGCAATGCACGCAGGTCCGCAGCACCTCGTTTGAACGCTGGATTGCGGGGTCTTTCAACTGTTCTGGAGAGAATGTTGTCTGCATTGATCGTTACCCCATCAAGCCCGGATTCAATATTCCACGCGGGTCAAACCGTGCGCGCAACCCTTGCGCCAATCCTGCGACGATGGCGGGCTCTGGATGAAAGACCGGCAAACTGGCGCGCGTCGATTCAGAGCCACGGACAAGCGTTGCATGCCCCTGAAATGCACCGAGTCTCTTCCGCAGATCGCTCCCTGCGGGGCTGAGCGCCCAGACAAGACCGCCGCCCCAATCCAACACTACCGGACAGTTTGCACGCGCAACGATCTCTGGTGCGTCGGATGGCTTGACCGAAATACGCCAGACATCACCCGCACGCTCGGAAAAAGCTACGACGTCCCGGATCGAACGCCAATGGGTCTGGCTCTTCTCACCTTCCAGAACAGCCCAGTCACCGCCGAGCACAGATTTCAGGGCTTCGCGCCGATAGGCAACCTGTTGCGCAAAGCCCTCTATGCGCAAGGCGACGCATCCATCATCACCGCGCGCCGCGCCGTTGACCTCATACGGAGTGCCAAGCGCTTGCGCCATGATCGCCACGGCCTCGGCAGGGGACTTGCTGTCACTGACAAGCGTTATCTCAGCTTCGGGCACAGGCAGCAGTTTGAAGGCGCATTCACTCAACACGCCAAGAGTGCCCCAACTACCCGCCATCAGCTTGACGAGATCATATCCGGTCACGTTCTTCATGACGCGCCCGCCATTCTTGATGATCGCGCCTGCACCATCGACAAATCTTACACCAATCAGACTGTCGCGGCAGGCCCCGGCCTGCACCCGCCTTGGACCGGAGGCATTGACCGCAACCATCCCGCCCACCGTCGGAGTGCCTTGCGAACCCAAGAGTGCACGCATATCCATTGGCTCAAAAGGCAAACGCTGCCCTTCCTTGCCAAGCGCGTCTACTACATCCACGAGCGGCGTTCCCGCCTGTGCAACAAGCGTCAGCGCACCCGGCTCGTATAGCGTGATACCTGTGAGCCCGGTGGTTTCGAGCATGTCGCCTATAACCAGACGCCCGATCGAGCGCGTGCCACCACCCCGCACGACAAGAGGTCCGCTTGCATTTCGGACTATCTCACAAAGTTCTTCTTCAGTTGCCGGCCGCATCGCGCGCGCTCCCATTCTATACCCTATTGCGGGTTGAATTTGCTCAAAACCCATTGAGAACCATTGTTATCGGGTGAGGCGATCCTCACGCCGCCCGTCGCGATGCGCTCACCTGCAACGGAAACACCTTGGCCGGATTCAAGAGCCATTTTGGATCGAACACGTCTTTGAGCCGCATCTGTGCTTCCAGATCAGCTGGCGCGTATTGAACAGTCATGAGATCACGCTTCTCGATGCCCACACCATGCTCACCCGTGAGACACCCGCCAACATCCACACACAGCTTGAGGATTTCTGCGCCAAAAGCCTCACAGCGCTCAAGATCACCGGGCTTGTTGGCATCAAAGAGGATAAGCGGATGCATGTTGCCATCCCCTGCATGGAACACATTGGCGACATCAAGCCCGAATTCTTTCGACATTTCGCCGATCCGGCGCAGCACGAAGGGTAGTGAGGAGACAGGGATCGTACCATCGAGACACATGTAATCATTGATCTGACCCATTGCGCCAAATGCTGATTTCCGACCGAGCCATATCTTCTTGCTCTCATCGTCGGACTGGCTTTCACGCAACTCGACCGGGTTATGGCGGCGTACAATTTGTTTGATCAGGCCGAGTTGCTCTTCGATCTCTGCATCGGAACCTTCCACCTCCACAATCAGCAATGCCTCACAATCAGGATAGCCCGCCTTTGCGAAATCTTCGCAGGCACGGATGCATGGGCGGTCCATGAACTCGATAGCGACCGGAAGCACACCCGCCTTGATGATGTCCGAGACACATTCACCTGCGACTTCATTGCTATCGAATCCCATCAGCACAGGCCGCGCGCCTTCAGGCTTCGGCAAGATGCGCAAGGTTGCCTCGGTCACAACTCCGAGCTGGCCTTCCGAGCCACAGATCACCCCTAAAAGATCATAGCCTGCAGCATCCAGATGCGCTCCGCCCAACTCGACAACCGTGCCATCCATCAAAACCATTGTCACACCAAGAAGGTTATTGGTCGTGACGCCATATTTCAGGCAATGCGCACCGCCGGAGTTCATTGCGATATTGCCGGCAATCGCGCAGGCAAGCTGGCTTGAGGGGTCAGGCGCATAAAAGAAGCCATCGCTTTCCACTTCGCCGGTGACGGCGAGATTGGTCATCCCGGTCTGGACACGAATATATCGGTCGGGGTAACTCACCTCCAACACATCCCGCAGCCGCGCCACGCCAAGGATGACGGAATCCTCGGTTGGCAAAGCCCCACCTGCCAACGAAGTGCCAGAACCACGGGGCACAACGGGCACACCCTCCTCATGACAGATTCGCAGAATATCCGATACCTCGTCAGTGGAAGATGGAAGCGCAACCGCAAGCGGCAGACAGCGATACGCGGTCAGCGCATCGCACTCGTAAGCACGCCGCTCCGCCTCATCGGTAATCAGGGCTTCAGATGGCAAAATCCGCGCTAGGCGCGACAAAACGCGCTCGCGGTTCGACAAGACCGCAGGATCGGGTATCGGCATTTCCATCTGTGACCTCCTCCAAGATTGGTAAAATAATATTACCAATTTCACAAAAAGCAAGGCCTTTGCAATGGTTGTATAGGGAAACCACCACGCGCCCGTCACCACTTCAAAACAGGCAAAGGCCGTGCTCGAGAGCACGGCCTTCTCAACAGCTTGGCGCCTGGTTATTCAGCAGGCACAGGCTCTGCAGGTCTCGCCTGCCCGAAATGGCGGCGATTGAGATGTAGCACCAACCAGATCATCGCAAATTGCGCAACCAGTGCAACGATCGTCAGCGCCCAGAAGCCAGTACCAAATTTGGCGATCAGACCAGCTTCAACCAAGCCTTTGTTGACGAAGAAATGCATCAGCACCGCAAAGCCGACCCCAGGGCAAACCAACGCGTAGGATCCCGGCGAATTCTTCGCACCGAAAAGGAAGCTCTGTGCATAGCCCTGACGGATCAGCACAAAACCGGCGAGCAAGAGAAACAACACCTGCACCGACAGGTATTTAGCCAAGGTCAGCATCGTCTCGCCTGACGTCGCCTGAGCACCGAAATGTTCACTCAGCCCGTGGCTTTGGCGCAGGCTCAGGATACCCAGCACCGCCAGCAGCGGCACAATGATCGAGAGCGTCGGCGCGGTTTCGGGATTCGCCCCGTTCTCCATCATTGAACGGAAACCAAGGATCATGGCAATCCCGGCGATCACAACAGAACTCATCAGGAAGAAGGTCGAGAACACAAGCCCCAGCCCTGCAAGTGCAGGCACAGTGCTGAGAACTGCAGGAGCAGCGAGCCCGACACCAACCATGGCGAAGGCAAAGGCTGGAAGAATCTGGCCGAAATTATTGTTTGCGGCGCAATTGAAACCGCCCTCGGTCAGCACCCGTCCGAGAAATTGGGCATATAGCTTGAACCCATAGGCGCCGATCACCAGAAATGTGATCATCGCAATTGGGAAGAGATATTCGACCACTGCCCAAAGACCCGGTACAAAAACCATGCCCAGAATGAAAAGCACATTCACTGACATCGCCAGCGCCAGCGGCATTGCCATCACCTGACTTTGCGCATTGGTACGGGCGAATTGCACGAAACCTTCGGACTTGCGCCATTCGGAAAAGCGGCGAAGGTTCCAGACGAGCAGCTTGAGATTGAGGAACGCAAAAGCGGCGATGCCGATCATGGCGATGGCAATCATACCTTGCATCAGCACAGAGCCAGTCGTGAAGGCCGCTGCGATATCCTCGAAGACAGGCACAGGCTGATTGGGATGCGGTATCCAGTGCATGAGCCACATGAAGAAGGTGACAGCCAGCCCCCCTGCCCCGAGCGAGGCGAGAAAATAGAGCGGCGAATAAGTGTCCGAAGGACGTAGCGCGGCGTGTGACATGAT
>SLDY01000134.1 GCA_007125005.1 Natronohydrobacter sp. | reverse complement strand
TCACAGCTCGAAATTGCAGGGTTCCGGCTGCGATAATACCAAATGTTGCATCCTAAACCAAAGAAATACACCCCATTATCTCGCAAAAACAGATGGATAAGAGTTATTCAGGGTGAACTAAAGACCAACCGCAAGCAGCAGCGCGACTATGATAGCGACGCCTACAAGTGGCGGCACCTGATCGAGAACTACTTTGCGAAGATCAAGGAATTCAGGGGCATAGCGACGCGATACGACAAGACAGACTGCAGCTATGCCGCCAGCTGGAACCTTGTCGCTACCCTCATCGCGTCACGATGATTGTCCACGGACCCTAGAGAATTTTCTTCAAAACGGACAAAACTTCCCGCTACTCATCTATATGCCGCATAGCCGCTGCCTCTACATGGAAAGACACCACAAAGAGACCGAAGAGGAATAGCGCAACAAGCAAGGCGATCAGATCCCAGATCGTCCCGGTGACACCGAGGAAATCGTGCTTGGAAACCTCAACAGTGGCGAAAAGCAGGTTCGCGCCGAGTATTACAAGACGCATTTCGGTCGGGCCAAAGCCGAATGCATCAACATGCATTCGGCGATGCACAACGCTACGAACGAATGTCATGATCGCAAGTGAAAGGTAGCCAGCCAGCAAAAGCAGTGCAACATCCATGCGCAGCCATGCAGTGAACCCAGCTCCCAAGGCGATCAATACGGTACTGACGACATCAACATTGTGGTCAACAAAAAAACCGTAGCGGGGTCTTTCAATCTGGCGATACCGCGCGAGCGTTCCGTCAAGGGAGTCACCAAACCAGTTGATCACCAGTCCGAAGCTTGCAAGCCATAGCCATGCCACGGATAAATTGGTGAGACTATAGCCGACAAACACCAGAATGGCACCGAGAAGGCCAATAGCGGTCAATGCGTCCGGTGTGATCCATGATGGAAGCCTGACAACGATAAAGCGCAAAACAACCGCTTCATGACGGGACAAGAAACTTGCATGCACGCGCTTGACAGTCTCTTTGTCCGACACTTCTGGCCTTCCTTGGTTGAATCCGTTTCAGTACAAACTGTTGCAGGCTGTGCGCTATCAGCGCGGGGTGGCATTGTCCAGCCACACGTGATTCCTGCAGCGCGGGGGGGGGTGTCATGGGTCGAAATGTTTCAGGAACAGCGGTACAAACTGCCGACGATGCGGGGGACGCATCGTCGCGGCATCTGCCAGCTGGGGCCTAAGGCCAGGACTTCATTTGGAAGCAAACAACGGAGACCGAATGCAGCCACTCGCATATGATATCACGAGGCTCTTTGTTGGTCCGCTCATGCCGGCGCCACGCGGAATCGATCGCGTTGACCTGATCCTTGCACGTTACTTCTTCGAGAGTGCGGACTGGGACGCATATGGCTTGCTTCCCACACCCTGGGGAGTGCGCATATTTGAAGGACAGCGCGTTATTCGCGCTATGGATCGGCTTGAGCTTATCTGGAAAGAGACTGCTGACGCGCATGCAGACCCCGCTTTCGCCTGGGTGAAAAACAGACTTCTGGGAAAGCCGGCTGGCACCGCGCCACGCTCCGGAAAATTCACTACCTTCGACAAGGTCATGCGGATGGGATCCATGCTCATGGCCACAGGCATAGTCCCAGGCAGATCGGCCCGTCGGGCCCTGCCTGCCAAAGCGCCCTACCTGAATATCGGGCAGATCAGTCTAGCCCTACCGTTCATGTTTCGCTGGCTTCGGAGGCGGCCGGACGTGCATGCTGTATTCATGCTGCATGACGTGATCCCGATCGAATTCCCTGATCTTGTTCCACGCGCCTCCACGTCTCTTCACAAAGCGATGGTCCGGACAACTGCCCGATATGCCAAGGGCGTCATCGTTTCGACTCAGCACGCGCGCGATACTGTAGCGGCAGAGCTTGCCCGGCACGGGTGTGCGGATGTCGCGATGCTTTCGGCCATGCTTCCCTTGCACCCTGGCTTCGACGACCCCGCAAGTCCCGACCCCGAATTGTTGGATGTGAGCTACTTCCTAGTTGTTGGCGCGATCGAGACACGCAAAAACCTGCTGTTGTTGCTCGAAACATGGAAACTGCTCGAAGCGCGTCTGGGAGCGAACACCCCGCAGCTTGTGCTTGCCGGTTCGGTCCATGCCGGTGGCCGCGAGATCATGGATGCTTTTTTTGCGTCAAGACGCGTCGCGCCCTATGTGCATTTCATCTCTGGCCTGTCGACCGCGTCCATTGGCACGCTGATACTGGGAGCACGCGCTTTGCTCATGCCGTCACTGGCAGAGGGGTTTGGTCTGCCGATCATCGAGGCGCAGGCGCTGGACTGTCCTGTAATCGTCTCTGACATACCGGCACATCGAGAGGTTGCGGGTGGAACAGCAACGCTATTGCCGACTGATCGCCCCGATCTTTGGGCCGATGCCGTCGCGAAGACGCCGCGACAGGAGAGCCGCTTACCTACGCCGCGTTGTGAAGTCAGGGCGGCGCGTCGGGATTATGTCCAGCAGATCGAGGCATTCCTGAAGGCGGCAAACTGACGACAGGTTCGCGGGACCGCCTCATGCGTGCCGGTTCTGGTGGTTGTCGCGCACGGCCCGGCCAATCCGGTTATGCAGTCGGCAGGTGACCTCGCCGCTTTTGTTCAGGTCGGAGTGGTGATGGATATGGTACTTGCGGCAGGCTTGCTGCATCATGCGCTGGTATTCGTATCCGCTGGCGCAAATAGCCCTTGTCGGGCCTGACTTGTCGCGGACATGATGCAGCATGGAGCAGACCGAGACCTCTGAAATGGTTCAGACAAAAGCCGAAGATGTGACAGGCTTGTGCGCGCTGCGCATTTCCAAGCGATTTCGCGGGCGTCAGGTGCTCGACAATGTGTCCCTGAACATGTCTCCGGGCGAAATCGTTGCCCTGATCGGTCCCAATGGTTCGGGTAAATCGACCTTCTACAATATTCTGACGGCGCTGGAATATCCGGATTCGGGGCAGATCCGGCTTGAAGGGCGCGACATTACCCGGCTGCCGGGTTTCGGTCGGGCAAGGTTGGGACTGAGCTATCTGCCGCAGGAGCCTTCGGTCTTGCGGGGCCTGAGCGTGCGCGACAACCTCGCTCTTGTGCTGGAAACCCGCGAACCTGACCCGGTGTTGCAGTCACGAAGGATCGAGTCCCTGCTCGACCGGTTTTCGCTGCGCGAATTTGCTGATAGTCTGCCGGCAGAACTGTCCGGCGGCCAGCGACGCCGCTGCGAGCTTGTGCGAACGATCGCTGCCGACCCGCGGTTTCTGCTGTTGGACGAACCTTTTTCCAAGCTCGATCCGATCAGTATCGAGGCGCTGTCGGCGCAGATACGGGAGCTTGCGGGGCAGGGGATCGGCGTTTTGATCACTGATCACAATATCCGAGCCATCCTGCGTATCGCAGACCGGGTCTTCGTGCTGCAAAACGGTGTGATACTCGGCAATGGCAGCCCCGAGCGCGTGATGGCAGATCCAGGATTGCGCAGCGCGATCCTGTCGCCTGATTTTGTCTTGTGACGGCCCGGGCGCGCATGTCGAAAGGGGGCATTTCGCCGACCTATATGCGCAGGCTGCTGGCTGATCTAGGCTGGTTTCTGCTGATCGTTCTTCTGGGGATCGAGGCGCTGTTCATCACTGACAAGCTGCTCACAAGCCTGTTGCTGGTTGCATTGGAGCATGGGCTGGGGGCGGATTTCCTGTTGCGCACCGCGCTTTTTGCGCTGCCGGAAATCCTGTTTCTGGGGATACCGCTTGCGGTGGGGATTGCAGTGTATTTCGTGCTTCTGCAGCGTCGCGAGGCGGGTGATTTCGTCATCCTTTCGCAGGTCGGTTTCGCGCCTGGCTCGATCCTTGTCCTGACGCTGTTGTTGGGTGCCTTTGCGCTGGCGCTGTCGATTGTCATCGGGGGGGGGGATCCGGCCACATGCAGAACACAAGCTGCACCAGAGCCTTCATGAGGGGCGGTTTGCTGTGCTGAGTTCGGGCGATTTCGGGGGCAGGACGCAACTGGATTTCGACGGTGCGACCATCATCTTTCACCGTGATCTTGCATCACAACAGAATGCGCGAGTGTTCATTCACCGTCTGAGCAGCGCGCAAGAGCTGCAGATCATCACGGCGCGCGACAGTCAGCTGACGTTTCCCGCGCCGGGCGCCGATGGGCAACTGCGCCTGTCCCTCGCCGAGATTGCCGAATTCGAAACCTCCGGTCGAGACGGGCCTAGACTGAAGCTGTCGATGGCCGCCGAGCAGGTGCTGATCACAGGCGACACACTGGTGATCCCGGCCTTTCGTCAGCGCCAGCTTCACGCGTCAACCATGACCTTGCAGGAACTGATCCTGCGCGGTCCGGACCGGTCCCAGGCTGAAACGCAGACAATCCTGCGCATCGCGATGGGTGGCGCGCTGGCCCTGCTTTCACCGCTGATTGCGGCATGTGCATTGGGCATGACGCGCGGGCGACTGGCGCTTCTGGCCGGGCCTGCCGGGGTCGGTCTGGTGCTGGTCGGGGGCTTCGCGGTTGCGCCGCTCTCTGGCTGGCTTTCCGGTTTTGCACTTGGACCGGGGCTTACACTGATCTTCGGCACAGCGCTGGCACTGGTGCTTGTTGCGAGCGCCTTCGTGCTGTGGCTGGGCGATGCCCTGCTGACACCGGCGCAGATTCGCCTATGATCCGCGTCATCAAACTTGCCCTTTTCGGGCTTGAGACACGCTATGTCGGCAAGCTCTACCTGCAGCGCGTCCTGATTGCACTCTTCGCGCTCTCTGCCATGGTCATGGCCATAGATATCGCGGTCAATTTTGACACGGTTACATCCACGACAGGCGCGCGCGCTCTAGAGGATACGGGCTTGCGGATCGCGTTCTATCTGCTCTTGCGATTCAGCTACAATCTACCGGCGATCATTCCGCTGTCCTGCGCCATCGGCATCGTCTGGAGTGAATGGACATTGGCGCGCGGCTTTGAGCGCGCGATGATCATCAATACCGGGCGTTCCGGGCTGCTGTCACTGGCCCCGACCGCGCTGGTGGGGGTGGCGCTTGGGCTGTTGCAGGTCCTTTCGCTCACGGTAGTGCGCCCGATGTCGGTCGAGGCCCACGCCAATTACGGCTTCCGCACCAGTTACGGGCCGCGACTTGGGCAGATGGGCCCGACCGAGCACTGGATCACCCTTCCTGACGCGATCCTTCACGCCCAGATCGATTTTCGCGTTGATCCACCTGATCTGCGCGAGATCACCATCTACAAACTGGGGCAGCAAAAGCGGTTGCGCGCCATCATCACGGCCCCGGGCGCCGGTTTCGAAGGGCAGGCACTGACCTTGGCTGATGTCTCGGTCTGGTTTCCAGAGACAGAGGGTGGCGCAGGGGTCCGCACCAGTTTCCTGCTCAATACGGTCTGGCTGCGCAATACGGGACTTGAGCCGCGCTTCTGGACACAAGCCGATCTCAACTCGGTTGTCGGGCAGTCGGCAGGGGTGCCGCGCCCCGAAATCTACCACGCGATCCTGCAGAGCCGCTATGCCGGATTTGTCAGGCTGGTGACGATCAGCCTGCTGATGGCCACGCTCTGCTTTGCCAAGATGCGCCTGCGACCGGGCTTGAGCGTTGCCATCAAGCTCGCTGCTGTGGGCTACGGTTTGCAGTTCCTGACGCAGTATCTCACGACTTTGGGAAAGCACGGTCATCTTGCGCCAGTGCTGGCCTTCTGGGCGCTGCCGAGCGTGGTGATCGTGCTGGTGCTGGCATATCATCTGCGGCAGGGCTTGCTGGTGCGGCGCGCGATGCATTGCCCTGCCCGCCAAATCCGTCCGGACTAATCGAGCGGATCGGTTGGGCGCACAGTAAAGCGGAATGCCTTGTTCAGCCGATATTGCCAGCGCAAGGGCAGCAAGGCCAGTCCACGCAGCGAAAGATGCAGGTGGAACGGAAAGGCGTATTCGCTCCGTGCGCTGAGTATTGCGCGCAAGATCAGGTCGGCTGCACGTTCCGCTGAAACCATACCCGGAAGCGGTCCGACATGCTGCGCGGTCTGTCGGGTCTCTACATGGCCGGGATGGACTATGGTGACCTTTACCTTTTCGGGCAGAAGGTCCTCGCGCAATGCGCGCGCAAATGCGGTCAGCCCGGCTTTGCTGGCGCTGTAGGAGGGCGCATCCGCGAGCGGCCCGAAGGCTGCCAGAGAACTGATGAATACCAGCTGTCCGGCCTTGCGCTGACGCATGAGTTCAGCAAGCCGCAGGGCCGGGGCGGCCGCACCGATCAGATTGGTTGTGATGATCTCTGTTGCGGCCTGCGGGGTCTCGGCGCGCCCGTCGGGCGTGCGCCCGCCGAAGATTCCGGCATTCAGGATCGCCAGATCAATGGCACCCTGCTGCCACATCCGGTCGATCCAGTCACTACAGGCGGTAATCTCGGAAACATCCAGAGCCTCGGCGATGACCTCGGCGCCACATGCGCGCAATTCGGCTGCAATCTGTTCCAGTGGTTCGCACCGTCGGGCGCAAAGCAACAGCGTCACGCCGGGCGCGGCCAGCCTTCTGGCGAGAGCGGCACCAAGCCCGGAGCTGGCGCCAGTCACGAGAATGCGCTTCGCGGTGGGGGTCATGGTAGCAGCGCTTGCAGCCGTGAAGGCTGCAATGTGAGGTCAGGAACAGACGTCACGGCTGCGGCCCCAGAAACGTATCAAGTCGCAGGTCCGGTCTGGTTTCGCGCAATTCCCTGAGCACGGTCGCTGTGGTTGTAACTGCATGGCGGATCTCGTCTTCGTCATGCAGGCTCGAGATGAAGAAGCGCAGCCTTGCCTCGTTCATGGGAACCCCAGGGAAAGTCACTGGAAGCACATTGATTCCGGCCTCGAGCAACATGTTGCTGGCTGCGATAGCGAGGATGGAATCGCCGATCATGACCGGAATGATCGACGCGCCAGCGCTTGTGCTGACATCGAGTCCCTGTGCCTTGGCGCAGTCCACGAACAAACGTCCCAATGCTTGCAGGCGCTGCACCCGTTCCGGCTCTGCCTCCAGTATCGAGAGCGCCGTTTCCGCCGCCGCCGCCAGGGCAGGTGCTAGCGCGACCGAATAGACATGTCCGGGAGCTTCGTGTTTCAGGATATCGATCAACACCGAACTGCCCGCGATATAGCCGCCGGTCGATCCCAGCGCCTTGCTGAGTGTGCCCATCCAGATATCGACCTCGCTGCCGGCGATACCATAGAGCTCGCGCACGCCTTTGCCGGTGGGGCCGATACAGCCCAGACCATGTGCCTCATCGACCATCAGCCAGAACCCATATTTGCGCTTGAGGGCAACAAGGCGTGCCAGATCGGGGACATCGCCATCCATCGAATAATGCCCCTCGACATTTACAAGGGTGGCGCGATGCTGGCCTGCCGTGTCAATGAGCAGCTGTTCCAGCGCATCCATATCATTATGCGCAAAGCTGCGGCGCGAGGCACCCGACAGGGTCGCGCCGACAAAGGAACTGTTGTGGATATGCGCGTCATGTAGCACCAGATCGTCTTTGCCAAGCAGCGTTGCGATGACCGAGATATTGGTGGCGTGGCCCGACACGAAACAAAGCGCATCCTCGACGTCGTAATGCCTTGCAAGCGCAGCCTCGAGCGCGCGGTGCACAGGGCGTTCGCCCGATACAAGCCGCGCGCCCGAAGCTGAGACCCCGTAGCGGTCGATCGCTGCCTTTGCCGCCGCAGCGGGGCGCGGGTCTGCATTCAACCCAAGATAATCGTAAGAGCTGAAATTCAGCACATCCTTGCCTTCGATGCGACTATGTGCGCCCCCGCGCATTTCAAGCTGGCGGAAAAACGGGTAACGGATGCCCAGCGCAGAAATAATCTGGCGGATGGTTTCGCGTTCCTTGTATCCCGCCAAGGACGCAAAACCGGGGCTGGGGGTGACAGGCGCAGGCGCAGTGATATCGGTCGTTTGCGCGCGCAGGTTGCGCGCGGCCTGCAAGGCCTGCGCGCGGGCCTCTGCGCTAAGATGCGGGCGGTTTGGGCTCATTCCAGTCCTCTGATCGTTGCAGCTTTTTGTCCGTGAATGTGCTGAAGCTTCCGAATGCTGCGCTGGGCTTCGGTGTCCTGAGGGGTGTTCGTCGCTGGCGATGTTTGGATATGCTCCACGATCATCTGTGCAATCCGGGTGATTGTCTGATTGTCTGATATGCTCAGCATCGGCAGATCATCACCCAATGCCGCCTGCATCGCCAGACCGAATTCGACGCCCATCAGCGAATCCATACCCAATTCCGACACTGGCCGGTTTAGCGGCAGGGTCTCTGTCGAAACCCGCAGGATCGTGGCAATCTCGGAGCGCACGAGTGCAGCCAGTTGTCGTTCGGCTTTGTTTTGCGGCAGGGTCATCAAAGCGCTGCGCAGATCACTGCTGGCCTGCATATTGCCCATGTCCTCGCCAAGCCGGCGCAGCACAGCGTGGCTTGGATGGCGCAGAACGGGCAGCGAGCTGCTGATCGTGGACCAGCGCATCGGCGTGATCGTGATGCAAGGGCCACAGCCGGGCAGGGCAAGCAGACGCTCCAGTGCATGCAGCACTGCCGCAGCCGGAAAGGGCACATTCCCCGCCATTTGGCCGAGCATCTTTGCGACTGATGCCTCGCGGGTCAGGTAGCCTGCATCCGTGACCGCACCCAATCCGATGGCAAGCGCAGGCAGGCCCATCTGATGGCGGGCCGCGATCAGGGCCTCCTGATAGGCGTTCGCCGCAACATAGGCCGCCTGACCATGGTTGCCGATCAGTGCCGCGAGCGAGGTGAAGGCGACAAAATGCTGCAGCGCATCCTGCCGCGTGGCCAGATCCAGATTGCGCAAGCCGGCGGTCTTGACCGGCAAGGTCCGCCCCAGCGAGGCGCGGTCGAGATTGGCCAGCGTGCAATCCTCGAGCAGCATGGCCGCATGAAGGACCGAGACCAGCGGCGCAGTGGCGCGCAGGCTGTCCAGTACCTGCTCCAGATTGTGGCGGTCGGTAATATCGCAGGCGATGACGCGCAGCTCGATCATCCCCGCGCGCAGGCGGTCCAGCACAGCCACCAGTTCGGGCGGCACCTCGCGGCGGCGGCTCAGCAGCGCGATACGGCCTGCGCCCTTGTGCAGGTGCAGCCATTGTGCGGTTTCGATCCCAAGCCCGCCCAGACCGCCTGCGATGACATGCCAACCCTCGGGGTCTACCGTGACGGTCTCGGCCTTGTCGTGACTGACCAGACGCGGATCGGCCGTGTCGGGTGCGGGAGGGGCGATCACGATCTTGCCCAGATGCCCTGATCGTTGCATCAGCCGAAACGCCTCGACAGTGTCCGCGCCTTCGAAACGGATGAATGGCAGCGGCGGGTAGCGCCCCTCGGTCAGCGCGGCCATGACCTGCTCGAAAACCCTGCGCGCCATATCCGGGTTGCTGGCCAGAATTGTGTCGATATCGACGCCGAAATAGCGGATATTGTTCTTCAGTGCGCGCAGACCGACGGATGTGTTGGCATAGAAATCCTGCTTCCCGAGTTCCAGAAACCGTCCGAAGGGCCGCAAGGCGTTCAGGCTTTGCTCCATGGCCTGACCGGCAAGTGAATTCAGCACTATGTCCACACCGGCACCGTCAGTCGCCGCGTGGATCTGGGCTGCGAACTCAGTATTTCGCGAGGACAGGACATGCGCCACGCCCAGTTTGCGCAGCAGGGCTTGCTTTACCGGACTGCCAGCCGTCGCGATTACCATTGCACCCACATCCTGTGCGACGCTGACAGCGGCAAGCCCGACACCACCCGCCGCGCCGTGGATCAGAACTGTTTCGCCCTTTTGCAAACCTCCGAGCGTCACCATCGCAAAATGGGCGGTGAAATAGGCCACTGGCAAAGCGGCGGCATGATCTGGCGGCGTGTCACCGGGCAGCTTGTGCACCCGGTGCGCCTCTATGCAAAGATGCGTGGCAAGACAGGCCGGGCCAAAGGCCAGCACATGATCACCCGGAACAAGTGACTGCACGCCCGTGCCGACACGACTTACGCGCCCGGCACATTCCAGCCCAAGAGTGGCACCGGCAAAGCCTGTCTCTAGGGCCTCTTCGGGCAGCAGACCCATGGCCCACATCACATCGCGATAGTTCAGACCTGTCGCGGCAATCTCGATCTCGACCTCGCCCGGTCCGGGGGCGGGTCGTGCGACACGT
Source organism: Natronohydrobacter sp. (assembly GCA_007125005.1). Classification (GTDB taxonomy): domain Bacteria; phylum Pseudomonadota; class Alphaproteobacteria; order Rhodobacterales; family Rhodobacteraceae; genus Roseinatronobacter. The sequence continues at coordinate 5,526 of SLDY01000134.1, read as the reverse complement.
TGCCATTTCAGGTCATCAAGGCGGCCTGTAAGCGCGCGCTCAACACGCAGTCCCTGCATCTGGGCGGACGGTGGGCTGATCGGTGCCCCCTGTGCTACCCGCAGCGCGCGCACGTCGTCGCGTGCGAGCACAAGCTCAGTCTCCTCCGGTGCCTCGCGCAACACGCGCTGCAGGTGCCAGATCATGGCTTCGGTGCCGATACGGCCCAAAGGCGTTGGGTCGATCGTGGTAATCCTGACGGCGGGGTATTCGTTGCGCGCGGTGCGCAGCATCACCCAGAGTGCGTGGCGCAGCGGGTCAGCGGGTGAGGACCCTTCATATTGTCCGCCTTCGGGCAGGATCGCGACCAATGCGCGCTGCTGTTCTGCTGCCTGGACGACATGCGCCTTCAGCGCCAGAATGGCCTCTGCCAGGTCTCCGTCTGCGGTGGCCGTGCACAGGGACAGAAGTGGTTGCGCACTGTCCTGCGGTGCGATCAGGCTGACCGAAGCTTCGGTGGTCGCGCAGGGGCCGTGCATGCTGGACCAGACTTCGGGCCAGTTGATTTCAGCATCGTGCGGCAGTGTTGGACAGGTCCCTGTCGCCGCCACGAAGTCGCCGTATGCGACCAGCATCTCGCCTGCGCCCAACGCATCGGGAATCGGGCTGCGGTGGCAGGTCGTGAAACCCATCTCCTGCAACATGGCGCAGACGCGCGCGGGTGGCAGCGCCGCGGCGCGCGCGGCACTGGCGGATGCCTCCGTTGCCAGCGACAGTGCCGGTGTTGGGCGGCAGGGCACCATGATCCGGGCATTTGGGGCCAGCGAGATACGCAGCGTGTCGGACAGCTCTTCGGCTGTCAGCAAGGCGGGGTCGCTGACGACCAGTAGATCCAGCGCCGCTGGTGCACCCGGTGCAACCTCGCGATATCCGGGCGGCCCCGAGATTGCCGGGCCTGCCCCTGTCGCCAGCACAGTGATCCGGCGGCTGGGGTCTTGCTCCAGCATGGCGTTCATCGCTGTGTCATCACCAGCCAAGACGCCGACTCTCGGTGCCACCGTCGCGCATTGCGACAGCACAACCGGCAGGGCAGTGGCAATCGCGATCTGCGCGCAGCGACGATGCGCGAATTCGAGGTTACGCAGCGCGTCGCGTCCAAAGAGTGCCTCTGGATCGGGTAAGGTATTGCCTTCCTGCTCTGCCAGCAGACTGGCAATCGCCTCGGGCAGGCGCGACAATACGGAGAGCTCAGCGGCCTTGCCGGGCTGTTCGGCGAGCAGGCTCAGGACGACATCCCCGGACTCCGGCAGGTTGCAGTCCGACGAAATCTGCCAGCAAGAGGCCTCTACGGTCGGACTGGCCAGGCCGAATTGCGCTAGCATGACAAGCAGGTGCTGCTCTGCCTGACTGTGCTGGTGGCGACAGTGATATTTGCCATCCGGCCTGCTCGCGGTCCGAAACGCCGCCCAGATCGCCTGATAGGTGGCCGCGTCGATCAGAAGCGCCGCTTCATCTTCCTCTGGTGCGACAACATGTGCTTCAGCCAGAGCTGTCGGAAGGATATTCAGACCCTCGGTCTGCCATTGTGCGCCCGCCTCCAGACAGGGCTCGGCTACCATGTGAAACGCATGGCGGTCGAACTGGATTGGCGGCAGGGTGTGGATGGCTTGCAGCCGAAGGCCTTCGATATGAAGGATGGCCTCGCCATCGCTGTCAAAGGCGGTCAGATCCACGAGTAGCGACTGTGTGCCCGAGCGCCGGATTTCCAGCCTGCCAGAGTCAATGGCCAGACCGGGGCGAAACAGGCTCAACCGACCAAGTCGCACAGGCATGAGGGCAAGGTTGCGACGGGCGAAATCTGACTGGCGCAGCGCCACGATCAAACCGTGCAGCAGGCAATCGAGTTGCACCGGATCGAAGCCCCGAACCGGGTGGCGAGATCCCAGACCCAGCCCTGCGCGCAATCTGGCCTCGATCCGATCGCCGTCGATGCGCAGCCCGTCGATCCCCTGAAAGGCGGGGCCATAATTCAGACCGCAATATCGGCCGATGAAGCCTACGCGCCTTGACTGATCTTCGGCCGCCGTGATCGGCCGTGGCGCGGGGGCCGCGGGTGGCGCTGGTGGCGCGGAGAGAATGGCGAACCGCGCCTGCATATGGGTTCGGAAGCCTTGGGTGCTCAGACGCGGGCGCGCCTTGATGCGGATGCGTCGATCCTCTGGTTCGGCAACGGTCTGTATCTCGACCCCGTTGGCTGCGGACAAAACGATCGGTGCCGTGATATCGAGATCGGAAATCTCGATTTGCGCGCTGCCCGTCGCAAGTGCTGCGGCTGCATAGGCCATTTCGGCGAAGGCGGTTGCGGGCAGCACGGCGTCGCGGCCAACCCTGTGATCACCAAGAGTTGGCAAAACCTGATCATCAAGATCGCGCTGCCAGATACTTGGCGCGAAGCTGACCTGCGCGCCCAGAAGCGGGTGGTAATCCGGGTTTGTCCCGTATTTGCGTGCGATCGTGGAGCTGTCGATGATCCGAAAGGGCGTATCTTGCCACGGATAGGCGGGCAGATTGATGTCGTTGCCCGAAGGGCTTGAAAAAAGTGCACCTTCGGCAATCCGGCTCCCGCTCAGCATTGCCCGCGCGAACGCACGGGAAATCGGGTTTGTCGTATCAGGATCGCTGCGCGACAAGCTATGAGTGACCACGGCATTGCGCAGATCCTCGCCGATGGAGTCGGTCAGGTAATTCGCCAGAACCGGCTGCGGCCCGATCTCGACAAAGGCATCGAAACCCTGCGCCACAGCAGCGCGGACGGCTTCTGCAAAGCGCACGGGCTGGCGCATGTTCCGCCACCAGTATTCGGCGCTGAAAATGGTCTTGTCCGGAAGCGAGGGCGCAGAGGTGTCCAAACAGGCACCCAGCGTGCTCGAAAAATAGGGAATACGTGTCGGTGATGGCGTCAGCCCGGTCAGAGCGGTGATCAGATCCTCGCGCAGCGGGTCTTGCATGGTGCTGTGATAGGGATAATTGACCGACAGCAGAACGCAGGCCAGCCGCCGCTCGCGCTTGACCCATCGGGCGAACTCACGCAGGGCTTCGGTGGGGCCCGCGACCGAGACACTGCGGGGGCTGTTCATCGCCGCAAGGCCGATGGCATCCTGGCCGTGCTCATGCGCAAAGGCCGCGTTGAACTCTGCCACCAAGGATAACGCTTCTGACGGGCTGGTCTGCAAGGCAGCCATGGTCCCCTTGCCCGCCAGTGGCGCAATGACCCTGCTACGCTGGATTACAAGACGGATCGCGTCCGACAGTGACAGTGCGCCGCTGGCCCATGCGGCGGCTACCTCGCCGCCGCTATGGCCGATCACGGCCGATGGCATGAAGCCCCTCGCCTGCAGGGCGGCGCATTGCGAAGCCTGATCGGCAAACAGCAGGGCTTGCGCAACGGTCGCCTCTGCCAGATCTGTTGCGAGCGTCGGGGCATCAAGCCGCTCGCGCAGGGACCATCCCGAGGCCTCGGTGAACTCGGCATCAATCCGTGCGAACATCTTGCGATATGCGGCATCATGTTCGAGCGCCAGGCGGCACATGCCAGCATATTGCGCTCCGTTCCCCGAAAAGGCGAACACGCTTGGCCGGTCGCGCATGTTTGCTTCGGTTGTGATCACGGCCGGGTGTGTCTTGCCCGCAGCATGGGCCTGCAAGGCCTCGGCGGCCTGTTGCGCGGAGTGCGCGATGACGCCCAATCGTTTCGGATGCAGCCCGCGACCGGCCCAGGCCTGATCGATCACCCCCCCTGCGGCGAGTGCCTCTGGCCTGTTGAAATGCGCGCCATAAGCGGTGGCCAGATCGCGCAGCGCGGCATCGCAGAAGGCCGAGGTCACGAACAGACGCTCCTGCCGGTCTGTCGCGGCGCGGTCTTCGCAAGCACGGGGTGAGTGCGAAGCCGGCACGGTCGAAAGGATGCAATGCGCATTGACCCCGCCAAAACCGAAGGAACTGACCCCCGCAATCAAAAGCCCGTCCTTGTCCAGCGCAAGTGGCGCGCGCACCAGTGTCAGGTTCAGCCCTTCGAAATCAATCGCGGGGTTGAGCGTGTCGGCATGCAGTGAGGCAGGCACCTCACGATCCTGCAGCGCGATGAGTGTCTTGGCCAGCCCGGCAAGGCCGGATGCGGGCTCAAGATGGCCGATATTGGATTTTACCGAACCGATAGGCAGCGGTGCCTGCCGCATCTGACCCAGCGCATGCCCGAGCGCCTGAGCCTCGACCGGGTCGCCGGCCAGGGTGCCGGTGCCATGGGCTTCGATATAGCACAGGTTGTTCGGGTTGATCCCGGCGCGGTCATAAAGCCTGCGCAGCAGGTCAAGCTGGCCCTCGGGCGATGGCAGCGCCACGTTCAGCGTATAGCCATCTGAATTGATGTCGCTGTCGATCACGACCGCCTTTGCCCTGCGCGGTATGGCATCCGCGGCATGCAGGACAAGCGCCACGCAGCCTTCGGCGCGGACATAGCCATCGGCCTTGTCGGAAAAGGCCTGACACAGCCCTGTCGGCGAAAGCATCCGCGCGGCCGAGAAACCGATATAGTTGTTGGGGGCAAGCAACAGGTTGACCCCGGCCACGATGGCTGTGTCAATATCGCCGCGCACGAGCGCAATGCGTGCCTGGTCCAGCGCGACCAGCGATGAGGAACAAGCCGTATCGACGACAATACTCGGCCCGCGCAGATCGAAGGTATGCGAAACCCGGTTTGCCACCAGCGACATTGTGTTTCCGGTCATCATATAGGGATCAATCAGGGCTAAGTCGCGGCCAATTGCCGCGGCATGATCGACTGCCGAAGTGCCGACATAAACCCCGACACGGTTTCCCGCCAACTGCGCCGGATCGATTTGTGCATCTTCGATGGCTTCCCACACGACCTTCAGCAGCAAACGTTGTTGGGGGTCCATTTGCAGAAGTTCGCGCGGCGAGAGGTTGAACACCGACTGATCGAACCCCCAGACATCATCCAGGACACCAGCAGCGAATGTGTAGGATTTCGCTTGCGTCACGATATGGGGATGATGGAACAGATCACTGTTCCAGCGGTCGTCGGGAATTGCACTGAGCGTGCAGCGGTTTTGCTGCAGAACAGACCGGAGCTCTTCGATACTAGATGCACCCGGAAGCCTGCATGCCTGTCCGACGATGAAAACCTGTCTTCGCACTGCTGGTTCGCTCCATTTTGTGCAAGACAGCCAGTAAGGCTATTCTTGTCAATTCACCCCAAACCGCGATGAATCGAACGAGGTGTCCCGTCATGGTTTGTTGTTGGCAGTCGAAATAAAACCAGCAAGTCAAAGAATTGCAACAGCATTTTATTCCAACCTTCGGTTTTGCGCCTGTCTTGGCAAGTTGCGCATGCTTGGCGGGTCATGCGTCAGGGGAATCGCGTTTGGAAGTGAGGGCTTGACCGTCTGCGCTTGCGCCTGACGCGTGGATCGATTCTGGATGGGGGAATCATGTCCTGGAGCCTTGTCCCCCGATGCAGATCTTCCTGTC
>SLDY01000142.1 GCA_007125005.1 Natronohydrobacter sp. | reverse complement strand
GGGAAGATTGCGAACCAACCACTCATTGGCGCTGATTGCATCAAATTTCTGCTCCGGGTCGATCATGGCGGGGTTCAGCCAGCGCTGCTCAAGGCAAAACGGTTTGTCATCGGCCAGATGCAGCGCCCGGACATGGCGCAACGGCACCGCGTTTGTCAGGCGCAGCGCTGCCCGCACGGAGGCAGGGACATCAGCGTCAACCCTGTCTGATAGCAGCTTATAGCCATAGCCCTGCCCGCGCCCTTCAACATCCTGACGAATGATCGAAATCTCGAAGGTGGCTTTGCGCACCGGGGTCAGGGCTACGCGGGTGCCGCCTTTGCGTTTGCGTTCCAGATAGCCTGACTCCGCCAGATCACGCAGCGCGCGGTTGACGGTTGCACGCGCGCAGCCGAATTCCTGCGCCAGTTCGGCCTCGTGCGGGATCTGTTCTCCCGGCAGCCAATCGCTGTCGCGGATGCGCCGTAAGGCCTCTGCGCGCAGCGATTGCCAGCTGATGGCGCTTTTCTTCATGTCTGGCGAAGCCGCCGCACGACAGCCCGGTAGCCTGCAGAAATCGCGTCGTGATGCATATGCCGCCCCCCTGTGACCAGGTGCCGACCGGCAGCCCAGACATCGCTGATTGCGCGATCATCGGCGGCAAAAGCAAAGGCGTCAATGTGCGTGTCGCCGGTGCACCCGTCCAGATCAATATGGGATGTGTCCAGTGCCAGAAGATCGGCCAGTTTGCCGATCGATATTTCGCCAGCATCGCGCCCTGTTGCTTGTGCGCCGCCGCGTGCCGCGCTCTCGATCAATATGCGTCCGGTCGATTTCTGCGCCGTGGCAAGCGCGGCGCGTGATTGATCGCGCAAGCGTTGCGAATAGTCCAGCGTGCGCAATTCTTCGGACAGGCTGATGCGGATATTGCTGTCCGAGCCGATACCCCAGCGTCCCCCGGCATCGGCATAGCGAACACCGTCGAAAATACCATCGCCAAGGCTGGATTCGGTAATCGGGCATAGCCCTGCCACTGCGCCCGTAGCCGCCAAGGCGAGCGTTTCGTGGGGTTGCATTTGCGTACAATGGATCAGGCACCATCGGCTGTCGATGTCAGCATTTGCCAACAGCCATTCAACGGGTCGTGCCCCCCGGGCGTGCTGCACTTCCTCGACCTCGGCCAGTTGTTCGGCCAGATGCATATGTACGGGCGCATCCGGGCGTAGCGCAATGCACGCCGCCAATCCCTCCGGCGAGACTGCACGCAAGCTATGTGGTGCGATCCCTGACCGGGCATCAATCGGCAAGGCGGCAAGTGCTGCCTCTGCCCCTTGCAACAGCTTTAAGAACCGCTCAACGTCATTGCCGAACCGGATCTGCCCCGGCCCGAGCGCGCGCTGGTCACACCCCCCGTATTGATAGAGCACCGGCAGCAATGTCAGGCCGATGCCGGTCTGATCTGCCGCAGCGACAATGCGCTGAGACATTTCGGCCAGATTGTCATAGGGCTGTCCGCCCGGCGCATGGTGCAGGTAATGAAACTCGGCCACTGCGCTATAGCCTGCCTCGAGCATCTGCATCTGCACAAACGCCGTGATGGCCTGCACGTCATCCGGGCTCAGGTGATCCAGAAACCGGAACATCAACTGCCGCCACGTCCAGAAACTGTCGCGCGGGTCTGGCCCGCGCGCTTCCGTCAATCCAGCCATGGCGCGCTGGAAGGCGTGGGAATGAAGATTGGCAGGCGCGGGTAACAGCGCACCAACCCGCGTCGCATCGGGGTGTGGGTTTGTTCCCGCCTGCAGGTCGCTGATGCGCCCGCTGTCAATGGTCACGCTGACATCATGAGCCCAGCCATCAACCAAAAGCGCGCGTTCTGCCCAGATTTTGCCCACAGCACTCAGCATGCGTTTCCCCATTGACGAATTTATTAAGTGCATACATAATAATCTGCACTGGAGGAGGAATCAAGATGCAATCGGCTTATGTCTTGTCCAATGCGCGCCTTGCCACCATGGCCACCCCTGTTGAGGGGCTGGGCGCTGTTGTGGTGGCGGATGGTGCGATTGCGTGGGTCGGTGCGCAGGGTGATCTGCCAGATGCCTTCGCACAGGCAGACCGCCATGACATGCAGGGGCGGCTGATCACGCCCGCCTTTCTGGATTGCCATACCCATCTCGTGCATGGCGGCCACCGCGCGCGCGAATTCGAGATGCGCCTTGAAGGTGCGTCCTACGAGGAACTTGCGCGCGCCGGTGGTGGCATCATGTCCACGGTCACGGCGACCCGCGCGGCGAGTGAAGACGCGCTTCTGGCGCAGTCCCTGCCGCGACTGGATGCGTTGCTGGCCGAAGGGGTTTCCTGCATCGAATTGAAATCCGGCTACGGGCTGGACAGGGACACGGAACTGACCATGCTGCGCGTCGCACGCCGCTTGGGCGAGTTGCGGCCTGTACGTATCGTGACCAGTTTTCTGGGCGCGCATGCTGTGCCAGCCGGGACGGATGCCGATGCCTATATCGACGAGATCTGCATCCCCGCCTTGCGCGCGGCCCACGCTGAAGGGCTGGTCGATGCTGTGGACGGATTTTGCGAGAACATCGCCTTCACGCCCGCCCAGATCGCGCGGGTGTTTACAATTGCGCGTGAGCTTGGCTTGCCGGTCAAGCTGCACGCAGAGCAACTCTCGCATTCGGGCGGCACAACGCTGGCAGCGCGCTATGGTGCGCTCTCTGCCGATCATGTCGAATATGCCACGGATACGGATGCGCGGGCGATGGCGGCGGCGGGCACTGTGGCCGTGCTGCTGCCCGGTGCCTTTTATGCCATCCGCGAAACCCAAATGCCCCCGGTCGATGCTTTTCGAGCCCATGGCGTGCCAATGGCGCTGGCCACGGATTGCAACCCCGGCTCATCGCCGCTGACCTCGCTTTTGCTGGCGATGAACATGGCCTGCACCCTGTTTCGGTTAACGCCAGACGAAGCCCTGCGCGGCGTGACCCTGCACGCGGCCCGCGCGTTGGGGCTGAATGACACAGGCGCGATTGCCCCCGGGCTGCGCGCCGATCTGGCGGTATGGAATGTGGAAACACCGGCCGAGTTGGCCTATCGCATCGGGTTCAACCCGCTCTACCAGCGCATTTTCGGAGGACGCTTATGCTGACCCTGACCCCCGGCGCAACCACGCTCGCGCAGCTTGAAGCGATCTGGCGCGATGAGGTGCCGGCACGCCTGATCCCGGATGCGCGCCCCGCGATCGAGGCCGCGGCGCTGGCTGTCGCCAAAGCGGCTTCCGGGAACGCGGCGGTGTATGGCGTCAATACAGGCTTTGGCAAGCTCGCTTCGGTCAAGATCGCGGCCAAGGATACAGCCACATTGCAACGTAACCTGATCCTGAGCCATTGCTGCGGCGTGGGCGAGGCGCTGGACATTGCCACCACGCGGCTGATGATGGCGCTGAAACTGGTCAGCCTCGGGCGCGGCGCCTCTGGTGTGCGCGGGCAGGTGATCGAGTTGATCGAGGCAATGCTCGCGCGCGGCGTCACGCCGGTTGTGCCCGCGCAAGGCTCGGTCGGGGCGTCGGGCGATCTGGCCCCTCTGGCACATATGGCCGCAACGCTGATCGGCGCGGGCGAGGCCATGTTCGATGGCATCCGCATGGACAGCGCAAGCGCCTTGGCCAAGGCGGGGCTGGCGCCGATCACGCTTGGCCCCAAGGAAGGGCTTGCCCTGATCAATGGCACGCAGTTCTCTACGGCGCTGGCACTGGTTGGCCTGTTCGAGGGCTGGCGCAATGCGGCCAATGCGCTGATCACCTCTTGCTTGTCCACGGATGCGATCATGGGGTCCACGGCACCGCTGGAGCCTGAAATCCACAGCCTGCGCGGCCATCAGGGCCAGATCGATGTCGCGCTTGCCATGGCCGCGCTGATGGCGGGTTCGGAAATTCGCGACAGCCACCGCGATGATGACGCACGCGTGCAAGATCCCTATTGCATCCGCTGCCAGCCGCAGGTCGCGGGCGCGGCGGTCGATCTGCTGCGCTTTGCTGCCACCACGCTGGAAATCGAGGCCAATGCCGTCACCGACAACCCGCTGGTCACAGGCGCGGGCATTATCTCGGGCGGGAATTTCCATGCCGAGCCTGTAGCCTTTGCCGCCGATATTATCGCGCTGGCGCTGGCGGAGATCGGCGCGATTGCGCAGCGGCGCGTCGCGCTGATGGTGGACCCGACGCTGAGCCATGACCTGCCCCCTTTCCTGACCCCCGATCCGGGCCTGAATTCCGGCTATATGATTGCCGAAGTGACCACCGCCGCGCTGATGAGCGAGAACAAGCATCTGGCCAATCCCTGTTCGACGGATTCCACCCCGACCTCGGCCAATCAGGAAGATCATGTCTCGATGGCGGCCCATGGAGCGCGGCGCCTGGGGCGGATGAACGCAAACCTTTCGGTCATTCTGGGGGTGGAAGCGCTTTGCGCGGCTCAGGGCATCGATTTCCGCGCGCCGCTGGTCACATCCGTCCCTCTGCGCTCAGTGATTGCCGCCTTGCGCGCCCATGTGCCGCCGTTGCAAGAAGATCGCTACCTCGCGCCGGAACTGGAAATGGCCAGCGCCCTTGTCCGTAATGGCGAGTTGCT
>SLDY01000115.1 GCA_007125005.1 Natronohydrobacter sp. | reverse complement strand
GCTCAAGGCGGGTTATCTGGCCGATCTGATCATCCTGAGCGGCGATATCGAGACAGCGACGCCCGAACAGATAGGCGCAATGGCGGTGGATATGACGATCTGCGGCGGGCGCATTGTCTGGGAAAAGACCGGCGCATTTTGATCCGGCATAGCAAGAGAGGAACAGGCGGGGTGAGCCATGAAATCGACATCACCGGATTGAGCAAGTCCTTCGGCCAGGGCGCGGCGGCGTTTCAGGCCCTCAAGGAAATCGACTTGACCATCACCAGTGGAGAGTTCTTCACCCTGCTTGGGCCGTCCGGCTGCGGCAAGACCACGCTGTTGCGCATTATCGCCGGGTTCGAGTTGCCGAGCACCGGCACTGTCCGGATCAATGGCCGCGATGTAACGAGCCTTGGTCCCAGCAAACGCCCGGTCAACACTGTCTTTCAGTCCTATGCGCTGTTTCCGCATATGAGCCTTTCCGAGAATATCGGCTTCGGCTTGAAAATGCTGGGCAAACCGAAAGCCGAGATCCGCGCGACAGTTGACGAGATGCTTCAGCTGGTCCGCCTTGAGGCGATGGCGGATCGTCGGCCTTCGGAGATTTCGGGCGGGCAGCAACAGCGCGTGGCACTGGCCCGGGCGCTCGCCCCACGTCCGCGCGTGCTGCTTCTGGATGAGCCGCTCAGCGCGCTTGATCTGAAGCTGCGCAAGGAAATGCAATCCGAGTTGAAGCGGCTGCAATCAGAAACCGGCATCACCTTCGTCTTTGTTACCCATGATCAGGAAGAGGCGCTGACGATGTCCGACCGGATCGCGGTCATGTCGGCGGGGCAAATCCTGCAGCTTGGCGCCCCGCAAGAGATCTACAACACGCCCGTCAACCGCTTCGTGGCCGATTTCATCGGGGATACCAATTTCCTGAAGCTGCGCGTCAAGGCTGTTGATGCTGGCATGGCTGTGCTGGAACTGCCCGGCGGCAAGGCCGCGCAAGCCTCGCTGCCCGATGGCATGCGACCCGCCACCGGCGCGCTGGTCACAGCAGTCATCCGCCCCGAACAGGCCGAAGCGACAGGGGCCGATGAGGGCGATCTGCACGCCACTGTCGAGAGCGCCACGTTTTTCGGCACGGACACGCATCTGCACCTGACACTTGCAGACGCGCAGGGCTTCGTGCTGCGCCGCCAGAACCGCCCCGGACAACCTGTTCCCGCGCCGCAGTCACGACTGGGCCTTGCGCTCGCCCCCGGCGCGCTGCGCGTGCTGGAGGACTGAGCGATGCACGGGCATGGTTGGAAATGGCTGCTCTGCACCCCAGCGTTGATCGTTCTCTTGCTGGCCGCCTCTGGCCCGCTGCTGATCGTGGCGGTGTATTCCTTCCTGAGCCCAGGAAATATGGGCGGCGTGGTCTGGGAGTTTTCCCTTGAAGCATGGTTTCGCGTGTTTTTCCGCCGCGATATTTTCGAGCCTGATCTGGTCGAGTGGAACCGCGCACATCTGCAGGTGTTCTGGCGCTCGATCTGGCTGTCGCTGCAAACCACCTTTATCTGTGCTGTTCTGGGCTTCCCGACTGCATGGTTTATCGCCACCCGTCCGCGCCATACCCGCACCATATGGTTGTTCCTGATCACGATTCCGTTCTGGACAAATCTGCTGATCCGTACCTTTGCGATACAGGAAATGATCCGCAACAACGGCACGGTCAATGCTGTCTTGATGTGGTCGGGGCTGATCGACAGCCCGATCCAGATGATGTTCACCGAATTCGCTGTGCTTCTGGGTATGGCCTATGTCTTTCTGCCGCTGATGGTGCTGCCGCTCTACGCCGCTATGGAGAAGATGGATTTCAGTCTGGTCGAGGCAGGCTACGATCTCTATGCCAGCCGCCTCAATGTGCTTTGGCATGTCATCCTGCCGCAGGTGAAGCCGGGCTTTATCGCAGGGTCCATCCTCGTGTTCATCCCCGCAATCGGGGCTTATGTCACGCCACGCGTTCTGGGTGGTGGGCGAACGATGATGCTGGGCAATCTGATTGCGCTGCAATTCGGGCAGGGCCGCAACTGGCCACTGGGCGCGGCACTGGCGATGCTGATGCTGGTCGTGGTGGTGGGGGCGCTGATCTTCTATCTGCGCGTGGTCGGACGCAATGACGAGGCACGCCGTGGCTAGATCGCGCTTTTCCATAACCCGGCTACCGGGCTTCGGGCTGATTGCTGTGCTGACCTTCGTCATGCTCTATCTGCCGATCATCATACTAGTCGTGTTTTCCTTCAATGCAGGCGTGTCCCAATCGCGCTGGGACGGGTTTTCGCTGCAATGGTATCAGGCGGCATTCAACAACGCACAGGTGCGCGATGTGTCACTGCGCTCGCTCTGGCTGGCGGTCACGGCGGCCAGCATCGCGACCATGCTTGCCACATTGGCCGCCCTTGGCACGACCCGTGTGGGCCGCTTTCCGGGCCAGACCATGATCTATGCCCTGATCAACCAGCCTCTGATGGTGCCCGAGATCGTCACCGGTATTGCCCTGTTGATCTTTGTCGCCGCGATCAAGGTGCAAACGGGTTATACGGGCATGGGCTATCTGGTGGCAGCCCATACGGCGTTTTGCATTCCATTCGCCTATCTGCCGATCCGGGCTCGGCTTGAAACGCTTGATAATGCGCTTGAGGCCGCAGCAGCAGACCTCTACGCATCCCCCATACAGGCGTTTCGTTACATCACCCTGCCCTTGATGGTTCCCGGAATTCTGGCGGGTTTCATGCTCGGTTTCGTCATCTCGCTTGATACGGTGGTGATCACCGAATTCGTGAAATCCGCCGGACAGGATACCTTGCCCACCTACATGCTTGGCCAATTGCGCCGCACAGTCACCCCGGAAATGAACGCCATCGCCACACTGTTTCTCGCGCTGTCACTGATCGTCGTGACAGCCTTTTTCCTCATCACCCGCACGCGTGGGCGATGAGATTTTCACCACCAACCACAGGGAGTCGACACCATGAAAAGACTAGCAGGATGGGCCAGCGCTGCCCTTCTCGGCAGCACCGCCCTTGCCAACGCCGAAGGCATGCTGAACCTTTATAACTGGGGGAACTACACGAACCCGGAAATTCTGGAACGCTTCACGGCCGAGACCGGAATTCAGGTCACCTTGACCGATTTTGACAGCAATGACACCGCGCTCGCACGCATCCGTCAGGGCGGCCATGGCTTTGACATTGTCGTGCCGTCAGACACCTATATCCAGACATGGATCTCCGAGGGCCTGATCCAACCGCTCGACCGTGAGATTGTCACGAATCTGGGCAATATCGCGCCACAATGGATGGATGTGCCGTTCGACCCGGGCCGCGAATACACAGTGCCGTGGGCCTGGGGGACCACAGGTGTGATCGTGGACACCTCTGTTTATGACGGAGACATCAATTCCATCGGGCTGATCATCGATCCGCCTGCCGAATTGCAGGGCCGGATCAATGTGATCCCGGAAATGTCCGATGTGATGGCCATGGCCATTTATTATCATGGCGGCGAGCGGTGCACGACCGATCGCGACACGCTGCGCGCGGTACGCGATACACTGATGGCCGCCAAGCCTCACTGGCTCGCGCTCGATTATGGTGCGGTGGACAGCTATGTTGCCGGTGATTTTGCTGCTGGCATCTACTGGAATGGTGCCTCGATGCGGGTCCGGCTACAAAATGACAACTTCGCCTATGGCTACCCAGAAACCGGATATCCGATCTGGATGGATAATGCGGCTGTGCTGACAGATGCGCCAAACCGTGACAATGCGATGAAATTCATCAACTTTGTCTTGCAGCCTGAAATTGCCGCGCTCATCTCGAATTTCGCGCGCTACTCGAATGGGATCACTGGTTCCGAAGCCTTCATGGATGAAGAAATGCGCACTGCCCCAGAGATTAATGTGGCTGCAGAACTGGCAGAAGCTGGCCGCTGGGGACAAGCCTGCCCTCAAGAGGTCAATGATATCCATACGCAGATATGGACAGAGCTGATGCAATAAGGTTGCAGAGTGCATGCAGGCCAAATGCCTGCATGCACTCTTATCCTGCGCGCGGGCCGATCTTGCTATCGCACCATGCGCCTGTCAGTGCCGTCACCGCTGCTTTGATATCTTTCAGTTTCCACAGAAAAAACCTGTGTCTTGGCAGCAGATCAGTAACAATCGGTCTGGTTGCGCCCTTCAAGATCACAATGGTTTTTGTGATACGCCTGATAGGGGGCGGCCATTCAGGGTAGCAACAAGACACTCCAGTAATTGCATGCGTTGCTATTCCATTCCCTACGAAAGCAGCGAAGCTGCGCTTGTTTTGAGTGACCGCTTGAGCAAACCTCTCCAAAGAGGACGACGGTCAGCTTTGGGCCGGGCACGTCGATCTTGTCGTTGCCTTCGCAGAGGGCGGGAGGACTAAGCCGCTCCGCGGCATTGGTGCCTGACCGCGACGTCAGCACATTTTTCATCGTTTTTCTTTGTGGCAGGCCGTTCTGGGCTGACGCTTGGGCTCTTTCCCACCGTCAGACAGGAGGTTCCCATGAAGGAGGAGAAGACCACCCCGCTGCGTCAGCGGATGATCGAAGACATGGATATTCGCGGGTTGTGCGAGAAGACGCAAAAAGCGCACAT